>JBIIYN010000385.1:0-3383 GCA_044346795.1 Pirellulales bacterium | reverse complement strand
TGGGCGCGATGCTCGTCTGGATCAATCCGAAGCTCGCGCTGTTCACGCTGATTCCGGTGCCGCTGGTGATCCTCGGCTCGTGGATCTTCTGGCGGCATGTCTACCCGCGGCACTACCGGCTGTGGGACGCCTCCAGCAAGCAGATGGCGGCGCTTTCCGGCATGCTCTCCGGCATCCGCGTGGTGAAGGCCTTCTCGCAGGAGAACCGGGAACGCGACCGGTTCCATGCGGCCAGCGACCACCTCCGCCACTGGCGGCAGTGGGTCGAGCACACCAACACGACCTACGCCGCCTCGATGCAGATCGTCTTCAGCCTCGGGGGGCTGATCGTCTGGTACGTCGGCGGACGGGACGTGATCGGCCACCAGATGACGCTCGGCCAGCTGATCGCGTTCCTCGCCTACCTGGCGATGTTCTACGCGCCACTCGGCGCGCTGTCGAACTTCACCACCTGGCTGACCAGCTTTCTGTCGGGCAGCCAGCGGGTGCTGGAACTGCTCGACACGCCCGCCCTGATCACGGAGCCGAAGGCGCCGCTGGCCTGGGAGAACGTCCGCGGGGCGATCCGCTTCGACAACGTCACGTTCGGGTACGACCGTAACCAGCCCGTGCTGCGCGACGTGTCGTTCGAGGTGCGGCCCGGGGAGATGGTGGGAATCGTGGGCCGCAGCGGCTCCGGCAAGACCACGCTCGTCAGCCTGCTCTCCCGGTTTCACGACGTGCAGGAAGGAAGCATCACCGTCGACGGGATCGACATCCGCGACCTCTCGATGCACGACCTGCGGGAAAAACTGGGGGTCGTCTTCCAGGAATCGTTCCTCTTCCGGGGGACGATCTGGAAGAATCTCTCCTACGGGCGGCCGCAGGCGACGATCGAACAGGGGCTCGCCGCCGCCAAGGCCGCGGGGGCCCACGACTTCCTCTGCCGCCAGCCGCTGGCCTATGAAACGCTGCTCGGGGAGCATGGCGCCGGCCTCTCGGGCGGCGAAAAGCAACGGCTTTCGATCGCGCGGACGCTGCTCTACGATCCCCGCGTGCTCGTGCTCGACGAGGCCACGAGCAACATCGACGCGGAGGCCGAAAAGAGCATTCAGGAGGCCCTCGCCGTGCTCGTCCGAGGCCGGACGACGATCGCGATCGCCCATCGGCTCTCGACGCTCCGCAACGCCGACCGGATCCTCGCCTTCGACCGCGGACGGCTCGTCGAGCAGGGAACGCATGCCGAGCTGCTCGCGGCCGACGGCATCTACGCCCGGCTCGTGCGGATCCAGACGCAGGTCTCGAAACAGCCCACCGTCGACACGCTTCTGGTGGAGGAACAGGCCGCGCCCGTCCGCGGCGGCGGTGCCGACATGGCGGCGCCGGACGCCGCCTCAGAACCGGCGACACCGTCCGCGGCCGCCTGCATCCACTGGCTCGATCCGCAGGACGATCGCTTTCGGATCGGCAAGCACGACCGGATCGAACTCTGGCACGACGAGCGGCGGCTGGCCGCCGGCATCTTCGTGGTCCGGACGTTCCCCGCCACGCATCCGGAAGGCTATCTCTCGGTCCGAAGCTGGAACGAGTCGGGCGAGGAGGTCGAACTCGGGATGATCCGGTCGCTCGAGGGATGGAGCGACGACGACACGGCGATCGTGCGGACGGCGCTGGCGCGGCGGTCGCTCGTGCGCATGATCGAGCGGGTGCACGCCGTGAAGCTCGCCCACGGCTACCTCGATCTCGACGTCGAGACCGACGTCGGCCGCCAGGCCTTCACCATGCGGTGGACCCAGAGCCAGGCGGTCGACTTCGGCACCAACGGCAAGATGCTGGTCGACACGGAAGACAACCGCTGGGTCGTGCCCCGCGTGACGGATCTCCCGCAGCCTGACCGGGACCGGTTCCTCCGGTACGTCTACTGGTGAACGCATCCTGGGTCTCGCCATCCCCTCGCTTGCGCGAGGGGCTTGTATCGGAGCCGTCGCTTTTCCCATCGAAGCCTCCGGCGCAAGCCGGGGGATCTTGAAGACCGCCCCGGCTCAAACGCGACAGGCCCGGATCGGCCGTGCCGATCCGGGCCTGTCTGATGCGTGTCGAGCCGCCGACGCGGAGCCGGCCGACCCGTTTACTTGCCAAGCTTCGAGAGCGCGTCGAGCATGGGCGTGACGGTGGGCCCGAGGATCTCCTTGACGCCCGGAATCGCCATGACGGTGTCGATCACCTTCTGCAGCGGGCCCATGTTCTTCAGCACCAGGTCGGCGATCGTCGACCGACCAGCCTCCGGCAGGGCGCCGGTCGACTTCTGCAGTCCCTCGAGCACGGGCGTGAACTCGGTCAGCTGCGGAATCGCAGCCCGCGCGGAGGCCTCGTCGGTCACGCCGCCCAGCACCTTCCCGAGATTGCCGAAGAGCCCGGTGAGATTCTCGCCCACCTTCAGGGCCTCGGCCATGCCGGGCGCCAGTTCGATCGTCTCCTCGACGGCAGCCGCGACCTTGTTGCCTTCCCGCTCGATCACCTCGGTGCGGTCGACGACCAAGGGGCCCTCCTGGCGACGGGTCTCCTCGATCACGACGGCCCGGGGAGCCGGGGCCGGCTTCGGCCAGAGCCACCAGCCCACGAGGCCCAGGAGCGGCAGCAGCAGCAGCGGCAGCCACGACGGGAACGCCGAGGCCGGCTCGTCGTGGCGGTGGCCACCGCGGTGCTCTTCGGCGCGCCGCGGCGAAGCCGCAGTCGTGTCGAAGTCGGCGAGCGACAGCCCGCGCGGCAGCGCCGCCTGGATGTTGCCCTGCTGCTCGGAGAAGAGCCGCATCAGGCCGGCCGCGTCGGGCTTGGCACCCTTGAACGAATTGGCCACCGCGCCCAGCACGATCGGGGCGAGGTAGGTGAGCAGCGTCTTCGTGATGCCCGGCTGCATGCCGGCGAACGACGCGATCGCGCTGACGATGCTGCCCAGGTTGTTGCCGAGCAGCGAGGTGAGCAGGTTTCCACCGATACCGCCCAGACCGGAGGCCTGGCTGCCGCCCAGCAGCCCGGCGAGGTTGCCGAGCGTCTTCAGGTCGAGGCCGCCCAGCGCGTTTGCCAGTTGACCGGCGCCCGCATTGGACGAGGCCATCTTCGCGAATGCGGTCAGGAGCGCCGGCACGGCGGCGCTCGTGGCGGACTTGGTCTGCGTTTCGTTGGTGCCGACCAGGCCGCCGAGCTTGCTCAGCACGTCACCGGTCAGCTGGCTTGTCACAAGGTCCACGATGTTCATGATCGCTCGTCTCCAGAAGTAGTGAATGGAAAGCATCGCCGTCAGGCCCCCGACATCGAGGGCCACCGGAACCGCCTTCCGAGGTCAACTGTCTTACGGGCCCTCAAGGGGGGATGCAAGCCGCCCACAAAGTCCGCACGACTGGCGG
>JBIIYN010000100.1:0-11645 GCA_044346795.1 Pirellulales bacterium | reverse complement strand
GGCAGGAGCGCGACGACCGCCACCGCCACGGGCACCCGCCAGCGGCCCAACCGCCGGGTCAAGAGAATCGCCGCCACGACCAGCCACGCCGCGACGGCCGCGGCGCACGCCGCGGGGCTCTGCAGCAAGACCTGCGGCGTGCGGCCGTAGTCGACGGAAAGCTGCAGTGGCCAGAGGAGCGTCGCGGCGTAGAAGACGACCGCATCCCCCGCCACGAGCGGCCGCAGCCACGGGGCGACAGGCTCGATGAAGACGCCCGGCTGCAGGGCCCTCGTGACGAGCGTCACGAGGCCTCCGAGCGCGAACCAGGGCGACAGTTCGATGGCCGCCGTCCGCGCCGGCCAGCCCCGGGCTCCGACATCGATCACGAACAGCACCAACGGCACCGTCGCCACCTGGGGCTTGGCGAGCAGCCCGAGCCCGAACAGCCCGAGCGCGGCCGCGCGGCGGGCCCACTGCCGGCGCCCATGTGCCGCCGCGACGCATCCCGCACCAGAGCCCGCACTACCTCCCCGACTGCTTCCCACGTGCAGCACCATCGCTCCCAGGCCGCAGGCCGCCGCCAGAAGCCCCCGCTGCTCGCTGATCCAGGCGACCGACTCGACCTGCAATGGGTGGACGGCAAACAGCGCGGCCCCGGCTGTCGCCGGCCATGTCGTCTCGCCCGCGAGCCGATCGAGCAGCCGCCAGACGAGCAGGACGTTGACCAGATGCAGGCCGACGCTCACGGCATGGAAGAGCCTGGCGTCCGGCGGGTCCGCGGCGGCGCCCCCGAACAAGAGCCGGCTCAGCGACGCCTCGCCCGCGAACAGCGTGTAGGCGAGCGGCACGTAGAGGTTCGCGAAGGGGGCGGTCCAGAACCGGACGAGACCAGCCGGCGTGACCGGGTTGAGCTGGGCATTGGCGGTGACGTGCACGTCGTCATCGAGATTCACCCAGCCAAAGCCGACCGTCTGCCCGAAGACGGCCAGCACGATCCCGAGCAGCACGAGCACCGCCATGCCCCGGCGGCCCGGGTGCGCCGCCACGGCCGCGGCGTCAGGGGGCGCGACGTCCATCCGCGGGCTCCTCATCGGGCCGACGGGACCCGCCCGGCCCGCCGTCCGCTCCGGCGGCAGCGGTGGCGTTCGCCGGCTTCGCCGCGGCGTCCTCGGCGGCGGCGGGAGCCGGAAACGCCCGCGCGGGATCGAGGCCGGCGGCCTCGGCCTGCGTCCGCAGCGTTTCCGCCAGCACCGTGTAGCACTGTTCGCGGAATCGCTCGGGCGACCAGGCCCAGACCCGGGCGCGTGTCAGCACCGGCAGGCTCGGGTCCTTCATCAGCGTCTCGAACGAGTTCTGCACGAGCTTGGGAAATTCGAGGAGCTTCGTATCCTCGAGCACCAGTTTCTCGCCTGGCTGGCTGGTGGCATAGCGGCGATCGTAGACGGAGTGGGCCACGCCGAGGTAGCGGTTGAAGACCTTGAAGTCCCCCTTCGCCAGGCCCTCGAGCATCGCGCGGCGGAGCATCGCGTCGAGAAACTGCCGCAGGTCGGCCAGGTTCACGTTCACGCTGCTGGAAAACCGGATGGCGACGAAGTTCTCGATCGTGTCGGCGTAGACCGGCTCGTCTCCGTACCCCCGCCGGGTTACGAGTTCGCGGAGCAGCATGAAATACCGCTCGGCCTCGGCCTGGTCGCCATAGAGGTAGGAGAGCATCGTGGCGAGGTTCAGGAACTTCTCATAGGTGTCGAAGAGGTCCGCCTCGACGGCGGTGCCGAAATCGGCGGCCGATACGCCTTTTTCGGAGGTGATCAGGCCGAAGGCCTCCTCGATCGCCTCCTCGTAGACCCGCGCGAACCGCGGATCGGGAAGCAGGTCGACCCGGTTCGTGGCCGGATCGAGCTCGACCCGGCCCGACCGCATCAGCTCCATGAGCATCAGGAGGCGACTGCGGACGAGCATCAGCTCGTTGACGTCCTTCCGCCGGTCGAGCGACTGGGAGACCTCCACCCCCTTCTCCGACCAGTAGACGCCGTGGGAATCGGGATGCCGCCAGTCGAGTGGTCCGTAGCGCTCCATCGTGGCGAGCATCTCGGCGGTATCCATCCGGTAGCGGTCCTCGAGGATCCGCTTCTGGAGATGCGGGATGACGTGGTCGAAGAGCACCGCCGCGGTCTCACGGTCCGCGCCGATGGCATCGAGCAGGCCGCGGTTGGTGTCCGCCGGGAGGGCCGTCTTCCCCATGATCTTCGCGTCGAGCGAGCCGCTGGCCATCAGCACCCTCCCGAGCATCCGCACGAGCGGCTCGTCCGGCTTCGCCCCGTGCGCGGCGACGAGGTCGAGCGCCCGGCGGACGGCCGGCGTCTTGGCCTCCAGTTCGGCCAGCGTGTCGGGGGCGGCGCTGATCTTCGCGAACCGCTCGAGGGCCTCCGCCGTCGTCTTGCCCGCCGTCAGATCGCCGAGAAATTCCTGCATCTCCGCCGCCAGCCGGGCCTTGTAGTACCAGTGCTCCTTGTCGCCCACGCGGCCGATCTTGTTCTGGTAGAGCCAGGCGAGCTCGAAATACAGGTTCGCGGCCCGTGGATTCAGCGGGATGCCGCGGGATCGCAAGAGGTCGATGCCGCGACTGACCCAGCCCCACCGCTCCGCGGGAACCTGCGTGGCGGCGGTGATGTTGTAGGCGAGGTTCCAAGCCTGGAAGGCCCAGACCTTCTGAAACCGCGGCTGGAGGGTGGTGATCCACTGGCTCAGGGTCTGGGCCTCGTAGAATTCCCCGGCAAACTGGAGCGTTTCGGCCCGGGCCCAGAGCAGGTCCACCGCGAGGCCGCGGAAGGTGCCAAGCGCCGCCGTCACGATCGCGACGTGCGGCGGCATCGACTCGGTGTCGGCGGTGGCGACGACGAGCTTCAGGTCGTTCCTCTGGCGTTGGACGTGCCCCGCGAGCGTGGCGGAGCCCGCCAGGCAGGCCACGAGGAAGAGGGCGGCGACGGTGGTCGTGAGACGGTCGCTCATGTGGTCGAACTCACCAGGTCGCGGCGCTCGATCAGCCACCAGCCGATCGCGAGCAAAAGCAGCGGATAGGCCACTCCGAGCTCGCAGACGCCCGCGGCGGTGCTCGCCGCCGACACCAGCCGGCCCGTCGCCACCTGGGTGATCGAGTCGTAGTCGCCAAACGACGGGATCAGCACCAGAAAGGCGTCGGCCGCCCACGAACCGACGGTCTTGATCGCCTCCCACCATTCGGCCTTCGCCACCCGCTCCATGAGCAGGGTCCCGCGGAGCCGCAGCATCGACGTGAGCGTCGGATCGGCAATGTCGACGCCGGTGTAGATGTCGATCGCGTCGGCGAGAAACCCGCTGGCGACGGCCGCCGCGAAGACCATCAGGCTCGCGAGCATCGCCACCGGCAGCCCGAGCCACGCTGCGGCCGCCAGGGCGACGGCGGCGAGCATGGCGAGCTTGGCCCACATGAGCAACAGCGCCCGGAACATGTTGCCCTCGAAGCTGCCGACGCGGTAGAGCAGTTCGAGCCCGTCCCCCGGATTGAATCCAATGCTCGTGGGCGCCGGATCCCCCGGCATGAGCATGTTGCGGTTGGCGATCGTCACCCGCAGCGTGCCGTCGTCGGCGATCGCGGTGGCGGGCAGTTCGAGCGTGTGCACCGGGCCGGCGGCCAGCACGTACTCCTCGTGCTTGCCCTGCTTGACCGGGTAGGGCCGCTCGTTGAGCCACAAGGCGAAGCGGATCTCGGCGGCACTCGTCTCGGAGTTGTCCGCGAAGGCCTGCAGCCGTAGCTGCACGACGGGGGTCCGCAGCTTGGCGGCCTCGAGCCCCGTGAAGAGGTAGCTCGAGACGACGTCGGGGCTGACGGTGTGCCAGAGGAAAACGTGCTGGTTGAATATCCGCTTGCGGGCGCCGGCCGCGTCCTTGTCGAACAGGGCCGGGTCGTCCTTGCGGATCTGCGCGATCGCCGCCTCCACGGCCGTATCGAACTCCTGCTGCCGGGGATGCACCGGCCGCGCCGAGGCCCGGGCCGTCAGAACCTGCTCCTCCACCGCGCGGCGGTCGACGTTGTCGGCGGCCGGCGCGCGGCGGAGCGATTCGGCGAAGGCGTAGACCCCGATGCCGACGAGCCCCACGAGCAGGAGGTCGAGCAGCACGACGCCTAGCCACTTGCCGAGCAGGTATTCCCAGCGGCGGAGCGGCTTCGAGAGCGCCATGTGGATCCGGTGGCTTTCGATGTCGCCGCAGACACTCGTGCACGACAGCGCGATCGTGATCAGCGACAAGAGCACGCTTGCCCCCGACAGTGACCAGTCGAGAAAGAACTGCAGCCGGTAGGCGAGCCGCTCGGAGGGGTCGAGCACGAGCGGCAGCGTGGGCAGGGCCACCACGACGAGCATCACGAGCAGGACCGACAGCCGCGTGCCGACGGCCTCCTCGACGATCGCCCGGGCGACGCCGACGACCGGATGCCCGGTGGAGAGGAGCCGCCGCAGGCCGGCGACGCCGCAGACCACGCCCAGGGCGAGCGCCACGATCCCGAGCACCGTGATCGCCTGTGCGGGCCGGCCGCCGAACCAGAGGCCGGCGGCGAGGGCAAGCCCGGCGACCACCGCGAGCGGCCGCGCGAGCAGCCGGAGCCGACGGGTTCGCCGACCCCGCGGCGACTCGTCGTCGAACCAGCTGGGGATGTCAGGCCCGGTCTGCCGCGGGGCGGCGTCCGGCGGCTGCTCCGCCGCGATCGCGAGGTCGGTCGTCATGGGATCGTCCGCTCGTCGGCCGACGGCGCCACGAGGCTTTCGAGCAGGCCCGCGTCAACCGCCGCGGCAGCGTCTCCAACCGAGCCAGCCCCCTCTGCCGCGCCGGATCCTGCTGGGCCGGATCCTGCCGCGCCGGGCCCCGCCCGGCGGACGTCGGCGTCGCCGCCGAGAAATCCGGCGACCGCCCCGCCGCTACGGGCGCCCGACGTCTGCACGCCCTCGGCCCGCGCCCGCTCCACGATCTCGAGAAACAGGCTCTCGAGCGTCCGCCGCGGCCGCTGCACCCGCGTGAGGGACAGATCGTGCCGCCGCAGCACTTCCCGCACCTCGGCGATCACGGGCTCCGGCAACTCGGCCGTCTCGAGCAGCGTGGCATGCTCCTGCTCGAGCAGGTCGTCGCAGGTGCCCTCCGCCCGCACCCGGCCGCCGTACATGATCGCCACGCGATCGCAGAGATCCTCGACGTCGCCGAGCAGGTGCGAGCAGAGCAGCACCGTCTTGCCGCGGGCGGCCAGCGTGGCGATCAGGTCCTTGATCTGCTTGGCGCCCACGGGGTCCATGCCGCTGGTCGGCTCGTCGAGGATCAGCAGCTGCGGATCGTTGATCAGGCTCTGGGCCAGGCCGATCCGCCGCTGCATGCCCTTCGAATACTCGCCCACGGGGCGGTGCTGCACCGCCTCGAGACCCACCATGTCGAGCAGCATGTCGATCCGCTCGCGGCGGGCACGGCCGTCCAGCCGGAAGAGCCGGCCGTAGTAATCGAGCGTCTCGCGGCCGCTCAGGAAGCGATAGAGGTACGACTCCTCCGGCAGGTAGCCGATCGACCGCTTGATGTCGACGTCCTTGGGCCGCTTGCCCAGCACGGCGATCCGCCCCGCGGTCGGCTGCAGGAGCCCCAGGAGCATCTTGATCGTCGTGCTCTTGCCCGAGCCGTTGGGCCCGAGGAGGCCGTAGACCTGCCCCCGGCGGACCTGCAGGTCGACGGCCTCGACGGCACGGACCCGCGGCCGCATCCAGAAGTCGCGAAACACCTTCGTGACGCCCGCACAGACGATGTCGATCTCGTCTCCGCCATTCGCCTGACTCACCATCGCTCCTCCTCGAGCGTTTCCATGCGGCCCCGTCGGTCCCTCGCTCAACGGTTCGAATGCGCCTCGCGCTGCAGCCGCTTCTTGGCCCGCAGCTGCTCCTTCTGCCGTTCCTTCTGCAGTTCCGGGTCGCGATTGAGCTGCAATTCCAGCTGCCCCGACACGGTGTAGAACGTCTCCACGTCGCCGGTGAGGATCGTCTCGCGGGCATCCTCCCAGAGCTTCGAGAGCACGAGCCGCGGGTTGCGGTCATACTGGGGCAGCAGTTGCTCGAAGGCCTGCCGCTCCGAGGCCACGCGCTCCACGATCTGCGTCCGGTAGGTCTTGGCCGCGTTGATGACGCGGGCCACCTCGCCGCCGATCGCGGTCTCGCCGACCCGCAGGTCGGCCAGGGCCGCGTCGATCGCCGCCTCGCCCCGCTCCGCCGCCGCCGTGTCGCCCCGCTCGACGGCCTGCTCGTAGGCCGTGACGATTTCCATGAGCTTGCCGCTCGCCTCGCCGGCCGTCTCGCCCAGGATCCGCGACCGCTCCTGCTGGGCCGCCACGATCCGGCTGGCACGGTCGCTCTCGGCACCGGTGACCGCGTCGAAGCTGCCCGCCACCCGCATCGGCGCCGACACCTTGTCGAGCACCAATTGATCGATCACGAGCCCCGTCCGCATCCCGTCGAGCCGCTCCTGCATGAGGCCCACGGCCAGTTCGCGATTGACGATGCCGCGGAGCAGGTCGTCGGCCGCCAGCTGGGCGATGGCCTGCACGATGCCCTGCTGGGCGACGAGCCGGACGATGTCCGCGGCCAGCTGCTTCGAGCCGACGTTGGTGAGAAAGGCGACGGGGTCGTCCACCCGCCAGGTGAGCGTCCACTTGGCGTGCGCGATGTTCGAGTCGCCCGTGATCAGGGAGCCGTCGCGGAGCGGATGGAGCGGCATCGCCTTGCGGGCCTGCAACTGGCCCCGCGTGAGCCCGCTCTCCAGGGCCGTGGTCTCGAACCAGAACTCCTTGTCGAGCACGAGCGTGACGGGCCGCGTGTCGACCTTCACGATCTGCTCGATCGGGAAGGGCGCGGCCAGATAGGTGCCCCGTTCGAGCACGCGGTTGCCCGGGTCGCCCACATAGTCGCCAAACCGCAGCCGCAAGGCCACCTCGTTGGAACCGACCGAGAACGTGCCGCTGAAGGCGTAGGCGACGAGCAGCGCGAGCATCGCGAGCTTCAGGATCGTGAAGCTCACCCGCAAGGCCTCGGCCAGCGACTGCTGTGCCGGGTCGAGTGCCGGCGGGGCATCGGCGGTGGTGGGAGCGTGCTGTTGCATGGGCGGCGGTCCTCGCGGAGGGGGCGGGTCAAGGCGTGGCGACAACCGGTGCAGCCGGCCTCGGCTGCGGTCCCCGGCCCGGATCTTTCACCGGATTGCTAACTGGATCCCGACCCGGATCCCGACCCGGATCCCGACCCGGATCCTTGTTGAACCAGTCGAGGATGCCGAGGCTGTCGGCCGAGAGCACGAACGTGGTGTTGTGGTCGAGCATCTTCCGCAGGGCCTCGATCTTCCGCAGGAAGATCGCGAATTCCTCGTTCTTGGCGAAGCTCTCGTACTGCACGGCGGCCTCGCGGTCGCCCTGCGAGCGGATCGCCTGGGCCCGCCGCTCCGCGAAGGCGAGGATCCGCTCGCGGGCGCTCGTGGCCTCGCTGCGGATGGCCGAGGCCTGCGCCTGCCCCTCCTGCAGCGCGTTTTCCGCGAGCCGCTCCCGCGAGGCGATCATCGTCTCGAACACCTTCCCCGTGGTCGACTCCGGCAGGATGATCTTGTGGATGCCCACGCTCTCCACCTTGATGCCGTAGCCAGCCTGGGCGAGCGCGGCGTCGAGGGTGCGTGCCGCCTCCTCCTCGATCGCGGCCAGCTTGAGCTTGCCGCGGTCCACGTTCACCAGTTCGTCGAAGCGGTAGTTGCTGATCAGGCCGCGGACCTCGCGCAGCCGCGACGAGAGCTGCCGCGCGGCCTCCGCCGGCTCCTTGAGCGTCACGTAGAAGGCCAGCGGATCGGCGACCCGCCAGGTGAGATAGGTGCGGACGATCACGCTCTTGCCGTCGGCCGTCTGCAGTTCCTCGATCTTGTCCTCGAGCACCTGCAGCCGCTTCGAATAGAGCGAGACCTTGTTGATCGGCCACGGCCAGCGCCACTTGAGCCCGGGGGTCTGCTGCACGCTCGTCTCGTCGGCCTTGTCGAAGGTGGTCCGCACCGCCACCTGGTCGTAGCGGACCTGGTAGAGAAACATGTGCGACAATAGCAGGCCGACGAGCAGCAGGCCGACGAGCAGGATGAACGAGTTCTTCACGGCAGACGATCCTTGAACTGGTTTTGGAACGGGTTCTGGGACGGGTTCTGGACGGAGTGAACGGGGTCTCGAAACGGAACGGCAGGGACGGTCGCACGCTCACTCGGTGAGCAGGGTGTCGATGGCGGAGGTCGCGTCGCTGAAATCCATGCGGAACACAGGGGCGTCGCCGGCGTCGCCGGCGATGACGAACTTGCGGCGGCCGGTCAGGCCCTCCGCGAGCACGTCCAGGAACCGGCGGGTGCGGTAGTAGAGGGGCGAGGCCTCGTAGGCGAGCAGTTCGCCGTCGAACCGCTCGCTGCTCGACCGCTCGCCCACCGCCCGCTGCCAGCGGTAGGCCCGGGCCTGGTGGACGAGTTCCGCCGCCTCCCCGCGGGCCTCCGCGAGGAGCTCTTCGATCTCCGCCTCGGCAGCCGCGATGGGCGCGGCCGCACCGGCCGCACGCAGCGCATCGAGCCGGCGGATGGCCGCGTCGATCCGCAGGCTGAGCTCGACCGACCCCGCGACCTTGGCCAGCTTCTCGACCGCGTCGCGCTTCGCCTGCTGGATGCTCGTCTCGCGCTGCTGCACGGCGCCGATCTGGTTGTGGAAGGCCCGCGACACGCTGCCGATCGGCGGATGCAGCGCCGTCACCGCCACGCCGACCACCTCGATGCCCAGGCCCATCGCGTCGAGCCGCTTCTGCAGCGACTCCCGGATCGCGCCGCCCGCCTGCACGCGGCCCCTGCCGAGGAGGTGGTCGATGTCGTGCGACGCGAAGTATTGCGACGCCTCCCGCTCCGCCACGAGCTTCAGGAGCCGCCGGTGGTCGAGCGAGCCGAGCACGAAGCGGCGCAGGTCGCCCACCGTGAACTGCACCATCACGTCGGCCGACACGAACGACACGCCCGTGCCGGCGACGGCGTCGTCAGACGCCGCCGGGGCCGCCAGGAAATCCTCCTGGCCGAGCAGCGCGGCGCGGTCCTCGTCGGTGGTCCAGAGGATGGCCGCGGCGTCGCGCGAGGCGCCGGTGAGATCGCTCGAAACGAGCACCTGCTGCACCTGGCCGACCGGGTGCATCTCGGTGGTCTCGACCGGCCACGGCCACTTGAGGTGCATGCCCGGCGGCAAGGGGTCCCCGGTCATCCGGCCGAATCGCAGCGTCACGCCGCGCTCGTCGGGGCCCACGATCGTGAGGCAGCTCAAGGCGGCGAGCACGACGCCGGAGAGGATGGTCAGCGGCGTCACGGCGCTGCCGAGCAGCTGGTAGAGCCAGCTCCGCGACACCTCCACACCGAACTGGTAGCTGATCGTGTCGGCCACGACGCGGCCGAGCGACTCCGGTGCCGTGAGCAGGCCGAGCACCCGGCTGTCGAACGCCGGCCGGGGAATCTCGCCGGGCACCTTCGGCCGGTAGGACTCGAGCAGCGACGTCAAGAGAATCTCGACGCCCACGAGGATCATCACCGCCGGGATCGCCACCGCCAGCCAGCCGAAGATGCGGGCATCTCCGGCGATCGACACGGCCGCTGCCCCGCCGAAGAGCAACAGCGCGATGACGAAGCAGCTCATCAGGTAGCTCGCCCCGCCGCGGAGCAGCTGCCAGGCCCGCTGCCGGGCGTAGCCGCTGATCCAGCGGGCGCTCACGAACGCCGTGAAGGCGATCGCGGCGGTGACGAACAGGAGCCCCACGGGATCGCAGCCCGCCGCCAGGCCCGCCGCGGCCGCCGTCGCATCGCCCGCCCGGGTCACGGCCACCGCGCGGACGTACAAGAGAGCGACGCCCGCCGCCAGGAGGTAGAGGGCGACCAAGCCGCTGACGATCGGCAGGCCGTAGCGATAGAGCCGATCGAGCCTGGCCCGGGCCGCGTCGAGGTCGTCGCTCAGGTTGCCGAAGATGGCCGCGGTGGCCTGGTTCGACTCGGCGAGTTTTTCGGCGGCCAGCCGCTGCACCCGCTCGCTCTCGTGCTGCTGGTAGATGAGCACGAGCACGATCCAGATCGGCAGGCCGCCGAGCATGTGCCACGCCGCGGCGTAGATCGCCTGGCTGTCGCCCCAGAGGCCCGTCAGCCCGACCGCCAGGCACAGGGCCAGTTGAATGACGAGCCCGGCGACCGCCGCCGTGATCGCGCGGCGGAAGACGAGCACGTCGCCGACGGGCTTTGGAGAGGCGGGCGGCTTGTTCATCGAGGGTGCACCGGCGAGGTCGCCCGGATCGGCTGGTATGGCGGGGCCGGGGTCCGACGCCGGATCCCTGGTTGCTCCCCTGCATTATGCTGTGCCGCGGGCTCCATTGCTCGGGCCCTGAAAACCCTCACGGGATTTTCGCAATCTCCTCCCCCACACCCTCATCCCCCTCACAATCCCCTCACATTTCGCGGCTTCGGCCCGGGGCAATGGCTACATTGAAGACATGCCGCTTTTCGCCATCGCCCGCAACGCCTTTCTCGAGTCGATCCGGCAGCCGATCCACGCGGTGATCATCTGCACGGCCCTGCTCGCGCTTTTGCTCAACGTCAACGTCGCCGGCTACACCCTCGAGGACGACAACAAGCTGCTGATCGACCTGGGACTCAGCACGCTGTTTCTCTCGGGCCTGCTCCTGGCGGCCTTCACGGCCACGAGCGTGCTCTCGCGGGAGATCGAGAACAAGACGGTGATCACGGTGGTGAGCAAGCCGGTGCCGCGGCCGCTCGTGGTGCTCGGGAAGTTCCTGGGCGTGGCCGCGTCGAGCGCGACGGCCTACTGGCTCCTGGCGGTGGTCTTCCTGCTCACGGTCCGCCATCGCGTGCAGTCGAGCGTGCGGGAGGAGGACATCTTCGACCCCCCGGTCGTCACCTTCGGCCTGCTGGCGATCCTGCTGACGTTTCTCTTCGCCGGGCTGGCCAACTACCTCTACCGCTGGCCGTTTCCCTCGACCTTCTCCCTCACCGGCGCCGTGATGGCGACGGCCGCTTGGGGGCTCGTATCGTGCATCAACCGCAACTGGCGGCTGCAGAGCCCCTCGGCCGACTTCGATCCCCAGCTGGCGATCGGGCTGGTGCTCGTGTTCGAGGCGATCATCGTGCTGACGGCGATCGCGATCGCCGCCTCGACCCGGCTCGGCCAGGTGCCGACGCTCCTGGTCTGCGTCGGCATGTTCCTCGTGGGCCTCGTGGGGGAATACTTCCTGTCGCTGGCGGTCGCCGGACGGACGTGGCTGGAGCCCCTGGCCGCCGTGGTGCCCAATCTCCAGTTCTTCTGGCCGGCCGACGCGCTCACGCAGGGCAGCGAGATCACGCCCGGCTATCTGGCCACGGTGACGGGCTACGCCGCCTGCTTGGTCGGCGGCGTCATGAGCCTGGCCGTGATCCTTTTTCAAAAGCGCGACGTCGGCTGACGCCGAGGTGGTCGTTCTCGGAGGAGACAATCCCTCGCTCGCGCTTCGGGCTTGGATGGGACCCGACGCGGCCACCCGCACCCGCTCGCACACACCAGCGCATGCAAGCCCGCAGCGCCAGCAAGG
>JBIIYN010000002.1:0-34699 GCA_044346795.1 Pirellulales bacterium | reverse complement strand
GGCTGGGCGTGGGCGACGCGGTCCAGAGGCTCGCCGACGAGGTGCGGCGACGGATCGACGAGCAGGTGCTCGACGGCGAGGCCGTCTACGTGATCATCCGCGACCTCGCCCGGTTCCGCGAGCTGCGGCGCAACGAGTCGGACTTCGGCTATTCGTCGTTCGGCGGCGAGCAGAAGGCGACGCCGGCGCAGAACCTGGTGTCGCTCCTCAAGGACGGGCCGCCGGTGGGCGTGCACGTGCTCATCTGGTGCGACTCGCTCACGAACCTGCAGCGGACCTTCGAACGCGGCACGCTGAAGGAGTTCGAACTCCGCGTGCTCTTCCAGATGAGCGGCGCCGACTCGAGCCAGTTGGTCGACAGCCCCGCGGCCGTGAAGCTCGGGCCGCAGCGGGCCCTCTTCATCCACGAGGAGACGGGCACGCTCGAAAAGTTCCGCCCCTACGCCTTTCCGACGGCCGCCTGGCTCTCCGGCATCGCGACAGCCATGCGGGCCAGGCCGCAGGGCACACCCGGCGAGCGTCCGCCCGCCGCGCCGTCGCCCGCGGCCCCCGAGCAGGCCGCCGCGGCGGGAGACGACTTCGGGTTCACGGGCAAGATCGGCGGCGGCTTCGGGGCCGACGAGTTCAACTTCGCCAAGTTGCTCGACGACCCACCCCGCGAGAGCTCCCCCCCCGGCGAAGCGGGCTAGGTTCTGTCTGAAAACTGGGCCGGCTTGGCTGCGTAGAAGCCCCCGCAAACAGCGTCACAGGAGAACGACGCGGTGCCGAGAACGTAGTTCCCCGATGCTGAGGAGCGGTCGGGGGTCGCGCGCAGCCGCCGGTGAACTTTGCGCCTCACGAGCGATCCACCATCACCCGAGAGCCTCCTGTAGCAAAGTCCGCCGGCGGCGAGCACGTGCCCCCGACCGCGAACCAATGCGGTCGGTATCAACACATGCAGTCGGTCCCGTCTACTTCTCGTGCGGCCGGCGGCCGACCCGCACGGAGATCGTCTCCTGCTTGCCGTCGCGGACGATCTCCATCGGCACCTCGGCGCCGACGGGCGCCCGCGTGAGGAGGAGCACGAGCGCGGCCGGTTCGGTGATCTCCTCGCCGTCGAAGGTGAGCACGACGTCGCCCGGCCTCACCCCCGCCTCGTCCGCCGGCGACTTCGGCTCGACGGCGGCCACGGCGGCCCCGGGGCCACCCGGGAAGCCGGGCGGCAGTTCCCGCAGCGCCATGCCCAGGTAGCCACGTTCCACGTGGCCCGTCGTGCGGATCTCGTCGCAGACCCGCCGGGCGGTGTTGCTCGGAATCGCGAAGCCGATGCCGCGGAATCCCTTGCCCACGATCGCCGTCGTGATCCCCATCACGTGGCCGTGCACGTCCACGAGCGGGCCGCCGGAATTGCCCGGGTTGATCGAGGCGTCGGTCTGCAGGAATTCCTGGAAGGGATTGTCCACGACCCCACGGCGGCCGACGGCGCTGACGATGCCGTAGGTGATCGTCCGGTCGAGTCCGAATGGGTTGCCGATCGCCCACACCATCTCGCCGACCTCGGCGGTGTCACTGTCGGCCCACTCGGCCTTCGGCAGGTCCTTGGCGTCGATCCGCAGCACCGCCAGATCGGTGGCCGCGTCGGCGCCCACGAGATCCGCCTCGAAGCGGCGGCCGTCCGCCAGCGCCACGTCTATGTCGTCGCTTCTGGCCACGACGTGGTAGTTGGTGAGGATCACGCCGTCCGCTTCGACGATCAGTCCCGAGCCCACCGCTTCGTCCGTGGCGTTGGCGGGCTGCTCGCCCCGCAGGCTGGCGATCTCGTCGACGAGCATGTGCACCCGCTTCTTGGCCGTCACGTTCACCACCGCCGGGCCGATGACCCGCGCGAGCGTCGTGAACAGCTTCCCCACCGACCTGAGTTCCGCCCCCTTGGCCGCATCGCGGATCGCGGCGAGTTCGGCCCGCGTCTTCGCATACTGCACCCGGCCGGCCAGCGACGGCCAGACGATCAGCCCCACGAGCATCACGAGGCCGGAAAACAGGACGAGCGTACGCCAGGTGGCGGCACCCCGCGGCTCGTGCGACAGGTCGGATTCGATACGGGCAGTCATGCGCGAGGATTCCGGACGGCGAGCGTCCGTCGCACCAGGTCGACGGCGGTCTTCGCGGCCCGCGAGAGGGCCAGCGTGGGACCGCCCCCCAGCATATGCTCGACGACTTCCACGTGCTCCCCGATCGCCAGGCCGATCGCCAGCACGCTGCGGCCCTCGGGCCCCGGACGGGACGGACCGACCGCGAGTCCGACGGTGGCGGAAAATGCGGCCCGCGCCCGCTCGGCGAGAGCCTCGAGGCCCGCTTCCGTGGCGGGATCGGGCCCCTGGGCCGTGGCCGCCGGCAATACCATGCCACCGCGGAAGGCATGCGCCGCCCGGCGCGCCTCCAGCCTGCGGGCCTCCGCCTGCGCGAGGCATGCGGCCACCCGGCCGGCGGTGCCGATCTCGATCGTGCCGAGGGTAGCGTTCGCGGCCACGAGCGCCCGCACGGCGGCGTCCTCCACCTCGTCGTCCTCCACGCCGTAGACATGTCCGCCCAGGCACTCCCGGATCGTCCGCTCGGTGGGCGCGATCTTTGCCAGGCATTCCGCCTCGTCGCGGCCGCGGGCCACGATCCGCAGCGTGATCGTGGCCTCGTGCGCCGTGATGCCGACGAGCGGATCGCGGCCGCGGCTGATCATGTCGGGCAGCATCGCCTCGATCGCGCTTTCCCCCGCCCCGAAGCACTTGATCCGCCGGTGCACGAAAACCCCCGCGTCGGGCAGCATCGCCGCGAGCGCCCCGGCGACGGTGCCGGCCCACATCGACTTCATCTCGGCCGGCACGCCCGGCAGCGCGATCACGCGGCTCGTGCGGCCGTCCGGCCGCGGCAGGTCGATGTCGATGCCGGGGGCCGTGCCGTCGGGATTGGGAATGATGCGGCTGCCGCGGGGAAACAGCGCCTGCCGGCGGTTGCTGTCGGGCATCGCCACGCCGCGCCGCGCAAACCGCGACTCCACGGCCACGAGCGCCGGCTCCGAGAGTTCGAGCGGCTGGCCGGCGACCGCCGCGAGCACGTCCCGCGTGAGATCGTCGGCCGTGGGCCCCAGCCCGCCGGTCGCCACCACCAGGTCGCACCGCCGCGCCGCCTGGCGAAAGGCCTCGATGCCCGCTTCGAGCGTATCGCAGACGGTGGTGTGAAAGGTCACCGGGATGCCGAGCAGGCCCAGCTCGGTGGAGATCCACTGGCTGTTGGTGTCGAGCCTCTGGCCGGTGGTGAGCTCGTCGCCGATCGCGATCACTTCTGCCTGCATGCCACTCCTATACCCCACGGGGCCCCGGCTGCACAGGCCCGGGCTGGTCGGATGCGGCCCGGCGGGAAACAATGACGGGATGAAGCTCGGACTGCTCGGCATCGATGCCCGGATCGCGGAAGTGGCGGCGGCCGCCGCCGCGCGGGGCGACACGATCGCGATCGCCTGCGATCTGCCGGCGGCGGCCGCCGTGGCCGCCGACGTGCCCCGCGACCCGTCCTGGCAGAGCCTGCTCGATCCGCGGGTCTGCGATGCGGTGCTCGTGGGCCGCGACGGCTGGAACGAGTCCCGGGCCGACGGGGTGCGGGCGCTCGTGCAGGCGGGCCGCACGCTGCTCCTGTCGCATCCGCTCACGCTGTCGATGCTGTGGGCGTACGAACTCGACATGATCCGCGGCGATTCGGCCGCGCGGCTGATCCCCTTCCTGCCCGACCGGCTGCATCCGTTCATCCGGCGGCTGCAGGAGCGGATCGAGGCGGCGCTCGCCGGCGCAAGCCAGCTGGGCACCATCGAAACGATCACGATGGAACGGCGGCTGGCCGACCGGTCGCGGGACGCGGTGCTCCAGGCGGTCGCCGTCGACGCCGATCTCGTGCGCGTGCTCGCGGGCGATCCTTCCCGGCTCTCGACGCTCGGTGCCGCCGATACGCAAGCGGCCTGGAGCACGCTGGCCGTGGGTTTTACCGGGCCAACCCAGATTCCCGTGCGCTGGCAGGTGGTCCGCGGTGACCGGCCGGGCCTGCGGATCGCGCTGGTCGGGTCCCAGAGCTCCCTGGCCGTCGACATCCCGGATGCCGCCGTGCCACCGTCCGACCGCGACGAAGCGGCGGCCTGGACCTGGACCGAAGACGGCACCGAGACGCTGGCCTTCGATCGGGCCGGAGTGATGCTCGATGTTCTGGGAGACCGGCTCGAGCCCACGGCGGTCGCCCCGGCGGTCTGGTCCGACGCGGCCCGGGCCATCGAACTGGCCGAGACCGTGCCTCGCAGCCTTGCCAAGGGACGGGCGATCGACCTCCACCAGGAGGAGTTTTCCGAACTCGGCACGTTCCGCGGCACCATGGCCTCGCTCGGCTGCGGGCTCGTGCTGGCGGCGCTCTTCGTGCTCGTTCTGGCGACCCTCGTTGGTGGCATCGCCCGCGAGGCGGGCTGGGGATGGGGCGAACGGGTCGCCGGCATCTGGCCGCAGGTCGTGCTCGCCGTGCTGGGGCTCTTTCTGGCGTTGCAGATCCTGCCGCTGCTCGTGGGCGGGAACCGGCCCGGCCCTCCAAAAAACCCCTCCTAAAAGGGGTCTCTGACGCCTTCCCGCCGGCGTGAGTAATTCTCCTCCGGGCCGCACGATTGGCCGCCACTGGCGTGTCCCGTGCTCTCGGGCAGCCGCCTGGGAAAGCTGTGCGGCCTGCGTGCCACGCGGTGGACCGGCCGCCATGGCCGTCCGATCCACAGGTGTGCAGAGGACTTGCACCCGATCGGGCTCACGAGATGCCCGCCCGGGTCGATCTGCGGCATACATGGGCAGGGGACTTGGGGAGTCTGGCTTGATGCGCTGTTCGTCGACCGTCCTTCCGGCCGCCGCTCTGCTGTGTCTGTTCGCGACCGCGGGGACGGCTGTCGCCGTGGAGGGACGCCGGACGGCGATCGTGAAGGCGATCGAATCGAGCCGCGACAGCGTGGTCAACATTCACGGGCAGAAGTTCGTGCCCAATCCCGACGACGAGGCGACGGGCGAACTCAAGCGGGTGAACGGCATGGGCACCGGGGTGGTCATCGACTCCCGGGGCTACGTGGTCACCAACTACCACGTCGTCGAGGGCGTGCGGCGGATCGAAGTCACGCTCGCCTCCGGCAAGACCACGTCGGCCTCGCTCGTCTCCCACGATCCGCGGACCGATCTCGCGGTCATCAAGGTCGAGCACGACCGGCCGCTGCCCGTGATCACGATCGGCACCTCGTCGGACCTCATGATCGGCGAAACGGTGCTGGCCCTCGGCAATGCCTACGGCTACGAGCACACGGTCACCCGCGGCATCGTTTCCGCGCTGCATCGCGACGTCGAGGTCAGCCGCACGCAGCGGTATGACGACCTCATCCAGACCGACGCCAGCATCAACCCCGGCAATTCCGGCGGCCCGCTGCTCAACATCAACGGCGAGATGATCGGCATCAACGTGGCCGTCCGCGCGGGAGCCCAGGGCATCGGCTTCGCGATCCCGGTGGACAAGGTGCTCGACGTAATCGCCGCCCTGCTCTCCGTCGAGCGGGTTGATCGCACCTGGCACGGGATCGTGGCCCGCAACGACGGCCCGCGAGGCGTGATCGTCGAGGCGGTGCACCGCCAGAGCCCGGCCGAAAGCGTGGGCGTGAGGGCGGGCGACGTGATCACGCAGATCGGCGAGTTACCCGTGGCCCGTCCACTCGACATCGAGCGCGGCCTGCTCGGCCGGCGGGCGGGGGAGTGCGTGTCGGTGACGGTGATGCGGGCCGGAGGCGAAGAGAAACTCGACTTGTCGTTGGCGGCGGCCCGCCGCGACACGCTGCCGATCGACGAGCGATGCTGGGCCGACATCGGCCTGCGGGTCGAGGCGATGCCGGCCGCTAAGGTGCAACGGCTGCAGTCGCGGTATCGCGGCGGCCTGCTCGTGAGCGAGGTTCGCCCGGGCGGTCCGGCCGACGAGCAGGGCATCCGCAAGGGCGACATCCTGGTCGGCCTGCACGTCTGGGAGACGATCGCTCCCGACAACATCTCCTACATTCTCGACAAGGCCGAGGAGGAGCACTTGAACCCGATCAAGTTCTACGTGCTCCGCGGCCGCGAAACGCTCTTCGGTCACCTCGTCTCGGAGACGGTCCGCCGCTGACGAGGGGTGGCGGCCACTGGCGGGGTGCGTCGATGGCCAGCCTCGCCGTGCTCTTCATCGAACTCGCCTTCCTGGCGGCGACGCACGTGTTCGGTGGTCCGCCGTGGACCATGGTGGGTGTCGTCGCCATTCTCGCCCAGGTCTCCGGTGGCATCGGCCTCGAATCGCTCCTGCTCGTCACCGCCTCGCTCGTCTGGCTGGCCGCCACGATGGCTACGGGGAATCGCGAGCTGTTCTTCCCCTTCACGATGCATCTGGCGGCCTGCGCTGCCCTGGTTGCAGCCCGGCAGTCGCCCCGGGCGGGATGGCTTGGCGGCGGCGCCGTCATCGCCGCGTTCATGGTCATCCGCGTCTTGCAGCAGGCGACCGCCCGCGTGCTCGCCGTGGAATTGGTGGTCGCCACCGGGATCCTGGCCTTCGCGCTCATGGCCCGCCCGTGGAGCCGCAGGGAAACCGGGCGTGAGGCCGCGATCGTCGTGGCGGCCGCCCTGCTCGCCTACGCGAGCCTGGCACTGTGACCGAGCGGCTAGAAAAGGCCGTGGCGGTTTCCCATGGCCGCATAGAATACCCGGCGTGGAAACCGCATTCGTCACCTGGCTGCTCGACCGCATTCCGTCCGACCCACGGGTGGAGGTGCCCCCGGGCGATGACGCCGCCGTGCTGCGGCCGCCCGCCATGCGCCACACCGTCGTCACGGTCGACATGCTCACCGAAGGCGTCGATTTTCTCCTCGGCCCCGACTGCCCGCCGCGGGCGGTCGGCCACAAGGCGGTGGCCGTGAGCTTGAGCGACTTGGCGGCGATGGGCTCGCGGCCCGAGGCGGTGTTCGTGGCCGTCTGCCTGCCGCGGGCCGGCGGCGACGTCATCGCCCACGGCCTGCTCGACGGCATCCAGGCGATCACGGTCGCCCATGGCTGCACGCTGGCCGGCGGAGACACCAATTCGTGGGACGGCCCGCTGGTCGTCAGCGTGACGGCGATCGGCAGCGTGCCGCCGGGCCGTGCCTGGCGACGCGATGGCGGCCGGCCGGGCGACCTGCTCGTGGTCACGGGAGCCTGTGGCGGCAGCCTCCTGGGCCGTCATCTCGCCGTCCAGCCCCGCTGCCGTGAGGCCCTGACGATCGCCGAACGGTTCCCCGTGCACGCCGCCATCGACATCAGCGACGGCCTCTCGCTCGACCTCTCGCGGCTCGTGCAGGCCAGCGGGACGGGCGCCGTCCTCCGGCTGGCGGAGGTGCCGATCCACGCCGATGCCCGGCGGATGAGCCAGCTCCCGGGCGACGGCAAAAGCCCGCTCGACCATGCCCTCTCCGACGGCGAGGATTTCGAACTGCTCCTCGCCCTGCCGCCCGACGCCGCCAGGGCCCTCGTGGCGGAGGGGGCCCTGGCACCGTTCGACCTGCCGCTGACGATCATCGGCGAGTTGACGGCGGAGCCGGGACTCGTCGCCGCAGACACCGACGGCGGACGAAGGCCGCTCGAACCGAAGGGCTACGTCCATGCATTCGACGGCTGAGTACGGCCCGCCACGGAGCGTGGCGGTGGAGATCCCGGGCGAGGCGGCCCTCGCGCCGCTCGCACGGCGGCTCGCGGGCGTCCTTCCCGCCCGGGCCTTCGTGACGCTCGAGGGGGATCTCGGCGCCGGGAAGACCACGTTCGTGAAGGCGGTGGCCGCCGCGGCGGGCATCGACCCCGACGAGGTGGTGAGCCCGACGTTCGGCCTGATCCACGTGCACGCGCTGCCCGGCGGCCGCCGGCCGGCCGATGCCCGCCCCGCGCGGCTCGTGCACGCCGATCTCTACCGCCTCGCCAACGCCGGTGATCTCGAGGAGATCGGCTGGGAGGACGCCACCGCCGGCCCCGCCTGGGTGTTCGTCGAATGGCCGCAGCGGATGGCCCGGGCCCTGCCCGCCGACCGGCTCGACATCGACATCCGAATCGACTCGGAGACCGGCCGCACCTTCCGCTTCACGCCGCGTGGCGCGTTCACGCTGGCCGATCTATGATGCCACCCCCTCACGAGGATTCCATGCGACTCGATCCCCATACCTCTCTCCTGTGTGTCGTCGACATCCAGGAGCGGCTCTTGCCCGCGATGCCCGACGGCCCCCACGTGGTGGCCCGGGCCGCCCGGCTCGCCGACGCGGCCACACTGCTGGGCGTCTGCATCGTGCTCACGGAGCAGTACCCAAAGGGCCTCGGGCCCACGCCGCCCGCGCTCGCCGTGAAGCTGCCGCCGGCCGTGACGAAGATGTCCTTCAGTTGCTGCGGCAGCGACGCTTTCGCCCGCTCGCTCGCCGCCGATGTCGAGGCAGTCGTGCTCTGCGGCCTCGAAACCCACGTCTGCATCGCGCAGACCGCGCTCGACCTGCTCGCCCGCGGTCTCGCGGTGTTCATCGCCGTCGATGCCGTCAGTTCCCGTCACCGGCTCGACCACGAGATCGCCCTGCGGCGGCTCGAGTCTTCGGGCGTCATCCTCACCACCACGGAGGCCATCCTCTTCGAGTGGTGCCGCTCGGCCGAGCATCCGCAGTTTCAGTCCGTCCGCAGGCTCGTGCTGGCTGACGCGAGTGCGTCAGGGTGAGGGAATCGAGGGCACCCGCGACCCCCGCGATCCTTGATCGGCCGCGGCGTCCTCGGCGGGATCGGGCCGGGTGAGGTCGAGTGATTCCGTCGAGTCGGCGGCGAGCGTCTGCAGCCGCGCGATCTTCGCGGCGGCCGACGGCTCCGCCTCCGCCTCGCGGCCCGGCGCCGACCCGAACAGGACGACCCGCGGCGGCGGCCCGACCAGTTCCCAGCGGCTCTGGCCATGCTTTCCCACGGGCCGGCATTCGGTGAAGCCGAGCGTTTTCCATTCGGGCCCCACAGCCACCGCCACCGCCGCCCCTTCCTCCACGAGCGGATCACCCCACGGGGTGCCTTCCGGCCCCTGCGGGCTCGAGTCGATGCCGCCCAGCCGCGGATAGACGGCCGCCGACTCGGGCGTGAAGTCGGCGCTCGGCAGCACGACGCCTTCGGCGTCGATGGCAAGCAGCCCTCCCTTCACGCCCACCATCGCCACCGGCTCGCGGCACTCCACTTCGACCGTCGCCGCGGCCGGATGACGCAGCGTTACGCCGACGACCAGCCGCACCCAGGGATGCATCTCGAAGGCACGAGCGAGCCTCCGGGAGAGTTCCGGGGCGTCGAGCGGCAGGCCACCGTCGAGGCTCGCGTTGCGGAGGGCCTCCGTCTTGAGATCGGACCGCACCCAGGGGGCCACGCCCCTCAGTTCCACCGCGGCGGGCACGAGCAGCATGTCGGGATGGGCCCGTGCCGGCTCCGACACCCGCGACCACACGGCCCAGCCCGCGCAGGCCGCGGCCACGATCACGACGAGCGTACCGAGGCCGGCCCGATGCTCGGCGAGAAAGCCGGCCAGGCCGCCGTCCTCCGATTCCTCGGCGACAGCCGGCCGGCCGCGGCGTGGAGGCGCACCCATGCAATAGCCCCTTTCACCAGACTTCGATCTGCGGCGTGAGTTCCACTCCCAGCCGCTCGCGAACCTTGGCCCGCACCAGTTCGATCAGGCCCCGCACGTCGTCGCTGGGACAGTTCGGGGCCGCCACCACGTAGTTGGCATGTGGCGCGTAGACCCACGCCTCGCCCATCCGCAGGTCGCGGCCACCCGCCTGCACGACGAGAGATTCGGCGGAGTGCCCATGCGGATCCTTGAACATCATCGCCACGGTTCGCGTGCCGGAAGGCTGCTCGGATCGGGACACGATCCATTGTTTCTGCATCCGCTTCGTGAGCCGCTCGGGATCCTCCTGGTCGAGCTCCAGCCGGCAGCCGATGACGATGCAGTCGTCGAGATTGCTCCAGCGGGCTTCGAACGCCAGCTTCGCCCCCGACCGGGTCTCGGTCGTGCCGTCGGGCAGCATCACGCTCACCTCCCGCACGCACTCGCCGATGTCGCCGCCATGCCCACCGGCATTGCCCACGAGCGCGCCACCCACCGTACCCGGGATGCCCACGAGCGTTTCGAGACCCGACAAGCCCGCCTGCACGGCCGCGGAGACCACGTGGACGAGCTTCGCGCCGGCGCCCGCATGGAGCATCGGCCGTTCCACCTCGATGGTCGAGAAGGCGGGGGCCGAGAGCCGCACCACCATGCCGGAAAAGCCGGTCGATGGCACGAGGATGTTCGACCCACCGCCGATCACGCGAAGCGGAATCCGCTGCGCGTGGCACCGCGCGACCACCCGTGCCAGCGCTTCCACGTCGACCGGCTCGCAGAAATACCCCGCCTCGCCCCCGATGCCGAGCCACGTGTGATGGGAGAGCGGCTCGCGGCAGGAGACGGCCAACCCGAGATCGTCGAACGGCGTGCCGCCGCGGTGTGCGTCGGATGGCGTGGCATCGACCGCCGCGCCGGTGGAGCGAGACTTCATGGAGGGCACCTGATGAAACTCATTCAGCCCGGGAGCCCGAACTCTCCCGGTGGCCGTATTCTGCCCCAAGCCGCTCGGCGGCGTCCATCCGGCGATGAAAAAGGGGACGCAGGTCAGGCCGCATGCCGGCCCGACTTGAGGGGCTGCGGCACGTGGGCCAGTCGCAGCCAGCCGTCCACCACCGCCGCCAGCGGCAGCGGGTCGCCATCTGGCTCGATGGGGCCCCGGCCGCGGCCGGTCACGTCGCCCAGCACGAGCAGGCAGTCCTGCTCGCCGAGCGAAGAGAGCAGCCGGTCGATCCGGGCGTAGGCCGCGACGTCGGCGGCCCCGCCCGATTCGTCCATCAGCGTGGCCGGCACGACGAGGCAGTCGTCGGCCCACCGCAGGGCCCGGCGGGTGAACCTGGCGGCGGCACGGCCAGCGGCCGCCCGTCGATCACGGTCGCGCAGGGGCTCCTCCGCGGCAGCGGCGACGAGCCGCACGGCACAGGCCGCCTCCGCGAGCACCACAAGCCGGCCGGGGGTCAGCCGGCGGAGCCCGCCAAGCGCGGCGGCCACCGCGTGGCCGCTCGTGGGCTGATCGACAAAGACCGCGTGGGGCTGGCCGCGATCGATCCGTTCCATCCGGCCCGCCACGCTGCCGCAGGCCTCGATGCCGCGCACGATCCGCTCGAGCGGCACGCGATAGCGGAGGCCGATGGCCACCGCCAGCAGGCTGTCGCGGACGAACGACGCCGCCGGTGTCGACACACCCACCGGCATCGAATGGCCACCCGCCCGGATGAGAAACGTCTGGCCGGCAAGCGTCCGCTCGACCGGCGTGGCGCTCACGTCCGCAGCCGCGGAAAGCCCGGCGGTGATCACGGCTCCACGTCGTGCCGCCGCGATCCGCCGCTCGACGAGGCGACCGACACGGTCGTCGTCGCTCGAGGCGACGAGACAGCCGTCGGCACTGAGGCAGTCGAGGATGCGGGCCTTCACCGCATGGTAGGCCGCGGTCGTGCCATGGATGTCGAGATGGGCGACGGCGAGGTTCGTGACGACGACGGTATCGCAGGCGATTCCGGCGAGGCAGTCGGCCGCAAGCATGGTGCTCGAGACTTCGACGACCACGTGCGAGCAGCGATCTTCTGCGAGCCGCCGCAGCCAGTCGGCGAGCACCTCGGGGCGACTCAAATCGACCATCGCCGGCTCGGTGGCATCGGCAGTGAGGCAGCCCAAGTCGGAGAGCACGCCCACCCGCAGCCCCGCCTCGGCCAGCACGGAGGCGGTGAGCCACGTCGTGGTCGTTTTGCCGCTCGTGCCGGTGATGGCGATCACCCGCATGCCGCGGGCGGGATCGCCCGCGAGGGCGTGTTTGATTCTGGCCAGCGCCCAGCCGCTTTCCGGCACGATGCACAGCGGCGTGCCGAAGGTCGGGATCATGCGTTCGGCCACCACGCCCGCCACGCCGCGGTCGAGCGCCCGTTCGACGTCGTCGTGGCCGTCGCCATCGGGCGTCAGCCGGGCGACGAACACGTCCCCCGGGCCGCAGGTGTCGGGGTCGTCGGAACAGCCGGTGGCGGCGATGTCGTCGCCGGCGAAGAAGGTGGCCCCGGGCAGCACCTCCGAGAGCCTGATGCCGCGGTGGGCGTCGCGGCCGCCGCGGCGGC
Organism: Pirellulales bacterium; assembly: GCA_044346795.1. Taxonomy (GTDB): domain Bacteria; phylum Planctomycetota; class Planctomycetia; order Pirellulales; family UBA1268; genus CAMCQY01. Next base: position 22,433 of record JBIIYN010000002.1, on the reverse strand, counting down.
GATGATGCGGTCGGCGACGGCCCCTCTCGTCATCTTGATCACGAACCCTCTCGTCACCCATAACGGCCTCCTGCCTGCGGCCCATGCGTGCCGGGTCACCCGCCATGCCCGAATCGTTCGAGCGTCGGGGAAACCGCCACACCGGCCTTGGAAAACGCTGCCATGTTCTTCCTTGAACCTGGCCCGCGTCTGATTGTCCGCGGGCCTCGAGACCGGTCAAGGTCGGCTTCCACGCGAATGAAAGCCGTCTTCGCAGCCAGCCCAGCTTGCCGCCGCGACCATCGAAATGGGACGATGGGCGGGATGGCTGTTGTCTCCCGCCTCTCGCCGAACGGTCTTCCTCGGAGCATTCCCGCGGCCAGTCCGCAGGACGGGTCCCCGCGGCACCGCGTCGTGTGGATCGGATCGTCTGACGGGCTGGAGTTGGGCATGGCCCGGGCCGGGGTCGCCGCCCATGCCAACGTGATCCACGCCGACACGCCGCAGCAGGCGACGGCCATCGCCGCGGTCTCCGGCGGTGCCGACCCCACCCCGGTGTTCTCGGTGCTGGCCGCCGACAGGCCGGCGCGGTTCACCATGGCCGATGCTCTTCTGCTCTCGCGTGCCTGGCCGCTGATGCCGATCGTGTCGGTGGCGTCGAGCCTGGTGGACGGCCGCAGGCGGAGCGGCCCGACACTGCCCGGGATGGAGGAAGTGCCCTGGCACGACCTGCCGAGCCGGTCAGCCTGGTGGCTGGCTGCCATGGAGGCGGGCCTGCCCACGAGCCTCGGCCTGCCCGCCACGTCCCGCCGCGAGGAACGGCTCCTCGAATCGATCGGCGGCATGCGTGGCCGGTCCGGCGACCCGACGCGGCTGCCTTCGCCCGGCGTCGAACTGTCGGTGGCCGCGTCGCACGCCGACGATCTCGCCGGTCTCTGCGACCTGCTCACGCTCGCCGGCCACTCCGTCGAGACCCGGCAGACAGGCCGACCGTGTCTCGACGGCCAGGCCGACGTGATCGTCTGGGACGTCCGCGATCTGACAGCCCGCGATCTCGAGTGGCTGCGGCTCCTCGCGGCCAACCGGCCCGGCCTGTTCATCCTGGTTCTCGAAAGTTTCCCCCGGGGCGACACGGTGGCGGCGGCGATGCGGGCGGGTGCCGCCGCGGTGCTCGGCCGGCCGGTCTGCCTGGAGGCGGTCTGCGGGGCGCTCCTCTCGCGGCGGCCGGAAAACCCGAGTCAGAACGCCGGTCAGATCGGTCTTGGCCGGGCCGGCAGGCGTCGATAGCATCGCCGCCTTGCGAAGCCTCCTCTCCATCTCGTCGGCCTTCCGCCCGTCACCCTCGGTGGCGGCCGCTTTTTTGTGCCTGCTCGTCGGCGGCACGATCGCCGGCTGCGCGCACCTGGCCATCTCGCCGGATTGGGCCGCCCGACCGGACTGGAATGCCGCCCCCCTGCAACACAAGGTGCCCTTCCCATGGTCGGCCGCGGAGGGCCTTCCGTCCCGCGCCGAGATCGTCGCCGGCCAGCTCGTGATCCACACCGATTTTCCGCTGGCCGAGCAGCATCGTATCGTGCGCGAACTGGAGAGCCTGCGGGCCGACGTGAGCCAGCAACTCGACCTGCCGATCTCCGACGAGCCGGTGCATCTCTACCTCTTCGAAGGCAAGGATCGCTACGACGCCTTCTCGGCCCGCCAGTTTCCCGGGTTCCCCACGCGGCGGGCCTTCTTCGTGGCGACCGACACGACCCTTTCCGTCTTCGCCGTCTGGCAGGACCGGATCGCCGAGGACCTCCGGCACGAAACGACGCACGGCTACGTGCATGCCGTGGTGCCGACGATTCCGCTTTGGCTCGACGAGGGCGTCGCCGAGTTCTTCGAACTACCCCGCAGCGAACAGGGCGTGCACGCCGCGCACGTGGCCCATCTCTCCGGCCGGCTGCTCGAGGGCACCTGGCGGCCCGACATCGACCGGATGGAGGCTCTGGCCTCCGCCGGAGAACTCTCGCAGGATCATTATGCCGAGGCCTGGTGCTGGGCGCACTGGTTGCTCCGCACCACGCCCGAACGGCGGCGGATCCTGCAGGATTTTCTGGCCGACGTGCGTTACGACCAGCGCACGGCGCCGCTCTCGGCCCGCCTGCGGCATGCGGAGGGGGCGACCAACGACCTCTCGGCCATCCTGCGGACGCACCTCGAGTCGCTCGTCGCGCCGCCGCGGTGAGCCCGCGAGGCCCACGCGGCAGGTCGGTCAGTCCTCGCCCTGCGCCTTCGTGAAGCCGTCGGCCCCGTCGATCCGCAGCAGCCGCTCCACATGGCAGACCTCGTGCGTCTCGTTGATCCGCCGGGCCAGAGCCAGGGCGTCGTCGAACGTGAGCGGCTCTCCGCTGCGGCTCACGAACCGGCAGCGATGGTGGCTCACGCAGTCGATGTTGGGATTGCCGTCGGGATAGACCTTCGTGCCCCGGTTCGAAATCATCTTGAGCTTGAGCGGCGAGGAGGCCGCTATGGTTTCAAGTGATTTGCCCACTTCCGCGGGCACCAGTCCGCTGTCGAGGAAGATGTCGGCACCGACGACCTCCTTGGTCTTCGCCGGCCGGAACACCAGATCCCGGCTCAGCTGCGGAATCTTGATCGGCTGCGACTGCCGGACGGTCCAGCCGTCGGCCCGCCGGCCGAGGTTGCCGATCACGTATTTCGCGAACTCCGAGGTCTTCACGCCCTTGTCGTAGCCGACCACGTCGCCCGTGAGCCGCCCGTCGAGCAGCGTGGCGAGCACGGCGTGCTCGATGTCGGCGGCGGCCGCGAATTCGCCGAGATGCTTGAGCATCATCACGCCGCTCAGGACAACGGCGGTCGGATTGATCATGTCCTTCCCGGCGTACTTCGGAGCCGATCCGTGGACGGCCTCGAAAATCGCGATGCCGTTCCCGAGGTTGGCCGATGGGGCGAAGCCGAGGCCGCCAACGAGCGCCGAGGTGAGGTCGCTGATGATGTCACCGTTCATGTTGGTCGTGACGATCACGTCGAACTGCGCGGGCTTCTTCACGAGCTGGTGGGCGCAATTGTCGATGATCACGTGCGATGAGCGGATGTCGGGGTATTCCGGGGCGATCCGCTCGAAGGTTCGTTTCAGTTCGCCTTCGGTGAGTTTCATGATGTTCGACTTCGTCGCGCAGGCGACCGACTTGCGGCCCTCCGAGCGGGCGAATTCGAACGCGAGACGGACGATCTTTTCCGAGCCCTTCGCGCTGATCAGCTTGAGGCACTGCGCCACGTCGGGGGTCTGCATGTGCTCGATGCCGGCGTAGAGATCCTCGACGTTCTCCCGCACGACGACGAGGTCGATCCCCTGCCCGGTGTAGGGCGTGACCACGCCGGGCAGTTCGCGGACGGGCCGGATGTTGGCGAACGTCTCGAAGAGCTTGCGCAGCGTGACGTTGGCCGATTTCTCGCCGAAGCCCACCGGCGTGCCGAGCGGTCCCTTGAGCACGACCCGCGTCTGGCTGATCGAGTCGATCGTCTCCTGCGGCACGCCCGACGCGATGCCCTGCTTGAACACACGCTCGCCGGCATGCCGCTCGATCCAGTCGACCTGCACGCCGGTGGCGTTGATGATGTCGACGGCCGCGTGGACACATTCCGGACCGATTCCGTCACCGGGGATCACCGTCACTGCATGTCGGGTCATGGATCGAATTCCTGGGGTTGTTCCGGGCAGAGGCTCCGGTCTTGGGAACAGAACGACACGGCACGTCCGAGGACGCGGGAGACGAACGCGGAGAGGCTAGAGGATCACGAGGCGGCCGCCAAGGCACCGCGGGCCGACCGCTCCACCGCCTCGACCTCGAATTCGCGGGCGAGCAGGACGAGCAGTTCGGCGAGCTTGCCGAATCCGACGGCCATGCCGGGGCGGCACGGCTGGAGCGTGAACGACCAGACACGTCCCCCCAGGTGCACGAACTCCCGCACCTGGAACGGGCCGCCCGCCATCAGGCTGGGCAGCCGCTCCTCGATCGTCTCTCTCGGCAAAACCGAATGAATCGTGATCGTGTACCGCATGGCCAAGCCCTCGGTGACAAGTGAAACCTGTTTTATAATACAGGTATCGGAAAGCCTGTCAAGTGAATCCAGAAAAAGCTACGATTGGAGGGTATGCCTTCCCGCACCCCCGCCTCGTCGCTTGGAAACGCCGCCACCGGCCGCCCGCCCGCCTGGACGTTCCTCACGAACCACGGCCACGTGCTGGTCTGCATCGCTCAGCATGCCGACATCCGGATTTCCGAGATCGCCGATCTCGTCGGCATCGGCGAGCGGGCCACCCACCGGATCGTCTGCGATCTGGTGGCGGGGGGCTACGTGGTGCGGAAGAAAGATGGTCGCCGCAATACGTACGCCGTGAACTACGAGCAGTCGCTCCGCCATCCGCTCGAGTCCGCGCACTCGATCGGGGAGGTCTTCGGGGCCTTGGCAGGCAAGTCGCGCCGCAGCCGCTGACCGCCACGGGAGGTCAATTCCGCGACCGGGCGATGCAACGAGGACCATCCGGCGGCTAGCGCAAGTCCGAGATAGCTGTAGCGATGCCTCGGCAAACCGGGTGAGATAGGCGAAGGGGTCGGCGAAAGCTCGAGGAGCTTTGGGCCGCCCCGGCCCACGCGACGAGACTTTTGCCGCCCCGAAGCCGGTGCTCCACAAAAGTCGGATGACAACTAGTCCCCCAGTCGCTCGAGCACGTTCCGCGTGATCCGTTCGACCACCGGATCCTTCCCGCGCAGGCCATGGGCCCAATCGGTTGAGCCAACCGTGACGACCGTGCCACCCCGCGTGTAGGTGCCCAGCACGGCGGCGCCGATCCGATCCTTGGGAAACCGGTCGTAAAAGAAGGCATCGTCGGGATGCCACTTGGCCTCACAGGTCGCCAGAATCGCGAAGCCCTCCGGAGTGCCGTCTCGGTGCGACGGGACGGGCAGGCCGTCCTTCATCTCGAACTCACAGCCATCGCATTCGTAGCCCACGATCGTGTCCTTGCCGCCGAATTCGCCATTGTGCGTGAGCCCCGTTCCGGCAAACAGCCAGTGCTCGGGACGATGCACGGTATAGGCCGCCTTGCCGTCCATGAATTGGCCGTGGCTGCGATGAAAGCCGCCGTGCAGGAAGCCGACGCCCGTCAGGCGATTCTCGGGACGATCGACCAGGTGGTGGCTCCAGAGCGTCGAAAGCAGCGCATGATCGCCCGAGGGATACACCGGATCCATCACGAACCGCTGCTTCCAGCAGGTGAGCGCCGACCCTTCGTCTTCGCTGCGAACCTGCCAGCAGCACGTGTTGCCGCTGAAGAAGGCCACGTTGCCGCCCTTTGCGATGAAGGCCTCCAGGTGATCGCGCATCGGCGTCGACCAGTACTCATCGTGCCCGACGCTCAGCACGAGTTTGTAGGCCGACAATTCCTCGGGGTGCGATTCCAGGTCGGAATTCGCAGCATACTCGAGGGGAAAGCCGTTGGACTCGGCCCACGCGACGAACGGAAGCTCCCACACTGAAAACTGGCTCCCCGGCGGACGGTGGAACGAAACGCGGTGTCCCTGGACGCCGCCGCGGCCGTTGTAGGCATAGAGGCTGAAGCCCCCCCAGTTGTTGTATGCGTTGTAGGTGTTGGTGGCGAGCTGGATCAGCGTCTTGGAGTGAACGCCGGGCTGCGCCGCCCGGACAATGAAGAAGCAGCTGGACTCGACGGTCCGTCGGCCACGCTGCACGTACTTGCCGCCGTGATCCCCGGCCCTGAGCTTCACCTCGTAATAGCCGCTCCTCCACTCCCGTGGCACCGGCACGGTCAGTAGGACAGGCCAGCCGCAGCCATGGGACGATGCATTTTCAGGAATCGGGGATTCACGACCGGCGACGTCCGCCCTGGTGAAGACGACCTCACGCTGCGGCCCGAGTCGCGCGATCTCGACCGTGAACTTCGGCGCGGTCGTCGAAACCCGTAGCGACAGTTCGTCACCGGGCCTGTAGCTGACCTGTCCGGCATAGCCCTCGATAGACAGCGGACGGGGGTCGGACGTGTCGGCGGCCACGGATCCGACCAACGCCAGCCCGCAGATCACGAGCCGCATCAATTGACGAACCGGCATGCATGCACCTCCTCGAGGCGGCTTCGGCTTGGGGCACTTTGTCATCGCGGCCATCGCTCGCCGATCGCTGATCATTCCCGCCATGCCGCACTCGCCAGGTGCCTTCGGAACCATAAACTGCATCTCGGGAATGATACCATGCTGACCGGTGAAAAAGACGTTTGGACCGCTCTGGAGAACTCGGCCTCGCGGTGAATCGGCGTTCTCAGCGCACCACGATTCGCCCTGGAGAACAGCGATGCATTCGCCACCTGCACCCAATCGCCATTCAGCCCTGGCCATGGCATGCCTGGTCCTCGCGGCGGGGGCATCCGCACCGGCCTGGTCCCAGGCCATGCCCGAGGGACGGGTGATCACACACCGCGAGCAGTCCCTGAAACCGTACGACCCGTTCACGGCCGAGGAACTTTTCAAGCGGATCAAGGTGCCCCCGGCCCCCGCCCTCCCGCCGGAGGAGTCGCTCAAGTCGTTTCAGGTCGCAGCCGGCTTCCGCATCGAGTGCGTGGCAGCCGAGCCGCTGGTGGTCGATCCGGTGTTCTTCGAGTTCGATCCCGACGGGCGGGTCTGGGCGGTCGAATATCGCGGTTACATGCGCGACATCGAGGGCACCGGTGAGGGAGATCCGATCTGCCGCGTCGTCGTGCTCGAGGACACCGACCACGACCGGATCATGGACAAGTCGACCGTGTTTCTCGACGGGCTCGTGATGCCGCGGACACTCTCCTTCGTGGCGGGCGGCGTGCTCGTCGCCGAACCACCACGGCTGTGGTACTGCCGCGACACGGACGGCGATCTGGTCTGCGACGACAAGCGACAGGTCGGCAGCTACGGAAAGCCGGGAAATCCCCAGCATACCGACAACGGCCTCATGCATGCCCTCGACAACTGGATCTACAACGCCGACAGCAGGGTGCGACACCGCTTCATCGACGGCCGGCTCGTCGAGGAGCCGACGGCGGTTCGGGGCCAGTGGGGCATCGCGCAGGACGATCACGGCCGACTATTCTACAACTACGAGAATTCCTCGCTCCACGCCGACCTGATTCCGGCCGACTTCATCCGTCGCAACCCGCACCTTCCCGGCAAGGGTCGCGCCTCGGCAGCCGCGGCACTGAACGTCAACGTGGCCGCCGCCGCCCACGAGGTCTTTCCGATCCGGGTGACGCCGGGCATCACGCTCGGTGGCACGGAACTCCGCGAGGACGGCCGGCTCCGCACCTTCACCATCGCCTGCGGGCCGACGATCTACCGCGGCGACCAATTTCCCCCGGAGTATCGTGGCGCCGCCGTGATCCCGGAGGCTGCCGGGAACCTGATCCGCCTCGATCGCCTCGACACGGATGGCGCAACGATCACGGCACGAAACTTCTTTGGCACCTCGGAATTCGTGGCCTCCACCGACGAGCGTTTCCGGCCGGTCTGCAGCCGCACGGGTCCCGACGGCGCCCTTTACGTGTCGGATTTCTATCGCGGGATCGTCGAGCACGTGGTCTTCATGATGCCCTACCTGCGGAATCAGATCCTCTCGCGGGGGCTCGACACGCCGATCGACAAGGGGCGCATCTACCGGATCGTGCACGAGGGAAAGCCCCTCGGTCCTGAACCACGGCTCTCGCAGAGCCCGAACCACGACCTCGTTCAGGCACTCTCGCATCCCAACGGCTGGTGGCGCGACACGGCGCAGCGGCTCCTCGTGGAGCGTCGGGCCCTGGAGGTCGCGGGACCGCTCCGTGAACTGTCGGTGGCGGGCGCCAGTCCCGTCGGTCGCGTGCATGGTCTCTGGACGCTTTCCGGGATCGGTGCCCTCGACTGGAAAACGTCATCCGCCGCCTTGGCGGCCGAGGATGCATCAGTGCGGTCTACCGCGATCCGCCTGGCGGCCACGGTGGACGACCGCCCGCCTCCGGGAGCGGTGCTCGCGGCACTGCGGCCGCTCGCCGCCGATACGCGGCCGATGGTGCAGTTGCAGTTGCTGCTCACGCTCGGCGACCTCGTCCACGATTCATCGACCGCGGACGAGTCGCTCGACCTCATGGCGGACATTCTCGCGAAATATCCATCCGGGCTGTTCGCGGCGGCCGCGATCAGCGGGCTCGAGAATCGCGAACTGGAGATGGCGGAGCGACTGCTCGGCTCCCCCCGGTGGATCGCCGGGAGCGAGGCCGACCCCGGGGCCTTGGAGGCACTGGCCACCTGCGTCGTCCAGGCCGGTGACGGCCCGCGGCTGGAACGTCTGCTCGGCCTCGCGGCCGGCTCAGCCCAGGGAAAGCCGTGGGCGACGGCGGCGATCGCCGCGGGCGTCTCGGCATCGTCCCTGGCCCGCAGCCGCTGGCCCGAGCCGATCCTGCTGGCGACTCGGCCGCCGCTGCTCGACGCCTTGGAGACCGGCGCGGAGCTGTCCACGCGGCAGCAGGCCGCGAAGCTGCTGCGGATCGTGACCTGGCCCGGCGACTCCACCGTCCGGGAGAGAAAGCCGGTGGTTTCGCCGCTCACGCCCGCGCAGGAAAAACAGCGTCTTCAGGGACAGGCGGTGTACGACGTCACCTGCCATTCCTGCCACAAGGGAGATGGCCGCGGCCAGTCCGGACAGGCGCCGCCGCTGGCCGACTCCGAGTGGGTCAATGGCGATGCCGAAACGCTGATCCGCATCGCGCTGCATGGCCTGCGCGGTCCGGTGAAGGTGGCGGGCGAGGAGTGGAACATGCAGATGCCGGGCTTGGGAGGCAGCGCCCTTCTGACCGACGTGCGGCTGGCGGGCGTGCTCACCTACATCCGCCGGGCCTGGGGCAACTACGGCGGGCCGGTCGATCCCGAGCAGGTGACCGCTGTGCGGCGGGCCACGGCGGGCCGCACGGCACCTTGGACCGTGGAGCAGTTGCTCGATCCGAGCAAGGCCCCCGAGGTGGCCGAGGTCGATCTGCTCGCTCCCTTCCGGACAGCCCTCTCCGGTGGCGATCCGCAAAAGGGCAGATTCCTCTTCCATTCCAACCGCGAGATTCGCTGCATCGCCTGCCACAAGGTGGGAAAGTCGGGTGGCGGGTTCGTAGGTCCGGATCTCACGGCGATCGCCGGTCGCGCAGACCGTGAACACCTGCTCGAATCACTGATCGATCCAAGCCGCAGGATCGCCAAGGGGTACGAGACGATCGTCGTGGAAACGGACGAGGGCCGGGTCGTGTCGGGCACGTTCGTCGCGGAGCGTGACGGACAACTGGTCCTGGCTCCGCCGGCTGGCGGCGAGGTGACGGTCCGCCTCGACACGATCGTCGACCGGGTGGCCTCGTCCATTTCGAGCATGCCCCCGATGGGACAGGCATTCACGCCGGAACAAATCGCGGACCTCGTCGCCTACCTGCGGACGCTCGACGGAAAGACCGACGAGTCCGGGGCCCCCTGACGGCCGGGAACGCCCGCCATGTGGCGATCAGCGTGACAGGACCTGCCCGTCGCCGAGAAGCCGCGTGCGTACCGTCGGAAAATCCACGTCCTGCAGACAAACCTGCGACCTGATCCCTTCCATGGCGATGCTCGCAGCCGACTGACCGAGCACCATGAACACGGGCTCCATGCGGATCGAACCGTAGGCGATGTGCGTCGCGCTGATGCAGATCGGCACGACGAGATTCTCGCATTCGCCCCGCTTCGGCAGGATGGCGGCCATATCGATGGAATAGGGCTTGAATCCGCCGACCTGCACGTCGCCCTCGTTCTTCACCTGGCCGCGGGCGTCGACGTATCGCTGCACATGATGTGAGTCCATCCCGTAGGCCGCCATGCCGATGGGCCGCTCGGCCACGGCTCGCCCCTCGCAATGGTGCTGCGTCATCACCATTCCCCCGACCATCCGTCGCGCCTCCCGCACGTACAACTGATCCTGCCAGCCACGTCCCTCCACGAATTCATCTCGGCACGTTCCCCAGCGGCCCACTTCCCGGCGGACGCTTTCCGGCACCCGTTCGTGGTTCGCGAGCGTCCACATCAGCCCCTGCTGGTAGGCACGGTGGCGGGCGACGATCCGCTCGCGTTCGGCGTAATCGGCCTCCGGATACGCATCATTGCCCCCGATCATGTCGGTCGACACGCCCGCGCGGTTGTTCGTGTCGGTCTTCCGGTTCGGCATGCTCGAATTGATCCAGGGCATGCCCGCTTCGCCCGCCTCGAAGTTGCGGAGGAGCAGCTCGTAATCCAGCGGATCGTAGTCGGCCGGTTTCTCGAACGGAATCCGGTTGTCCGGATGATCCGTGAGGCACATGCGGAAGCAGTACGCCTGCATGTGGCGATCTCCCGCCCCCTCCGGGCCCGGGCCATGAGGATCGATTCCGGGCAGCAGGCCGCTCGCCGCGTCGCCGCGTCTCACGAAGGGATCGACCCCATCGACGCACTGGTGATACACGGCCTGCCTGGTCTGCACACCCGCGAGCGTCTCACCATGGTCGGCCACCGCCTCCCGTCCGACGGCATAGGAGACTCCCGCGCCGGCCATCAGATCCCCTTCGTAGGTCGCGTCGATGAACACCTTCCCGCGAAAGACCTCCCCCGACTCCATGGTGATCGCGACGATCCTCGGGCCCTCCATCGTGACTCCGCGGACGACCTTCCCCGGTCCGTCGCCGGTCCGGTCGAGCCGCAGGCCGTAGATCACGGGAATCGCGTGCTCCCTTACGAGATCCCCCATGACCGAAAGCGCGGCCGACGGCTCGAACGTCCACATCGCCGCCTCGGTCGCGGCCGTCCGCGTCTGGCCGCCGTCACGATACGAATCCCGCGACTGCCACTTCCAATGGCTGGGTTCGTCGTAATGTTTCTTGATCCGTTCATAGAACTCCCGGGCGACCCCGCCGATCGCCTGCTTGTTGCCGATGTCGGTCTGGCCGAGCCCGCCCGTGGTCAGGCCGCCGATCCGTCGGCCGGGCTCGATCACGATCACGCTGCCCCCCTGACGGCTCACCTGCACGGCGGCGACGATCCCCGCCGACGATCCGCCATACACCACGACATCGTGCACGCGGACCACTTCCTCCGCGCGACCGCTCGCGATGGCCGAGAGAAGCCCGATCCAGGGCAGAAGTCGCCGACACCGGGGTGTGAACCGCTTCATGCGAATCGCCTGCCTGCGTTTTTCACGACTCGAGGAGCCCCGGCAGTCTGCCGGTGCTGTCGCCCAGGTGCTCCACCGGCGCGTTCATGCGGTCGAGGAGCGACAGCCAGAGGTTGGCCAGCGGCGTCTCTGGAGGAAACCGCAGGTGGCGGCCGGTCGTGATCGTGCCGCAGCCGCCGCCGGCAAGCAGGATCGGCAGATCCTCGTGGTTGTGCCTGTTGCCGTCGTGGATGCCGCTGCCATACACGATGGCCGCATGATCGAGCAGCGTGCCGTCCGCCTCTTGTGTCGCGTCGAGCCGTTCGAGCAGGTGCGCGACGTTGCGGGCGTGAAACAGGTTGATCGTGCGGATCTTGGCCTGCTTCTCCGGGTTGCCGCCGTGGTGGGAGAGATCGTGATGCCCCTCCGGCACGCCGATGAAGGGATAGGGCCTGTTGCTCCCTTCATCGGCCAGCACGAACGTAGCCACGCGGGTCACGTCGGCCTGAAACGCCACCACGAGCAGGTCGCACATGAGGCGGATGTGCTCGCCGTAATCCTTGGGGATGCCCGCCGGCTGAGGCATCCCGGGCGGCTGCACCGGCGGCAACGCGGCGGCCCGCTCGATCCGCTGCTCGATGTCGCGGACCGACGTGAAATACTCCTCGAGCTTCCGCCGGTCGCCGGGAGCCAGCCGCCGCTCCAGGCCACGTGAGTCGTCCCGCACGAAGTCGAGAATGCTCTTGCGGCGGGCGGCGCGGGCCGCCGCGGCGGGATCGCCGTCGCCGAAGAGCCGGTCGAACACGACCTTCGGATTGACCTCCTTCGGCACGGGCTGCGTGGGCGACCGCCACGACATGGTCGAGGAATAGACGCAGCTGTAGCCGGAATCGCAGTCGCCAGCCATGGGCCCCTTGTCGGCACCGATTTCGAGCGACGCCAGCCGCGTTGCGTCGCCCACCAAGGTCGCCGCGATCTGGTCCACCGAGGTGCCGTTGCGGATGCTCGTGCCGTCTGTCTTTCTCGGGTGGACGCCCGTGAGAAACGCCGCCATCGCCCGGGCATGGTCGCCGCCGCCGTCGCCATGGGGCCGCGCCTTGTCCGCAGCCAGGCCGGAGAGCACCGTGAGCTTCTGCCTGAGCCCGGCCAACGGTGCCATGATCGGCGCCAGTTCGAAATCGCGACCCTCTCCCAGTGGCGTCCAGTCGGGCATGTGCTGGCCGTTGGGGGCGTAGAGAAATGCGACGCGGTTGGGGGGCGTCGGCGTCGCCGTGGCAGCCGCGGCCCGCACCGCGAGCGGGCCCATCGCCTCGAGCCAGGGGAGCGGGAGGGCGACGCCGAGCCCGCGGAGCAGCGTGCGGCGGGCAATTGATCGTGCGGTCACGTTTGGCATATGCGGCATCTCCTTCGGTCATGTGCCACGTTCATTCATCCCGGCCACCGCCGCGACGCTGGCGGAAAGCGTCGCTGGCCACGATTCCGGCCACGACAGCCGACACCCGGTGATCCTCCGCCTCGAGCCTGTCGACGATCCGCTCGATCGTGGGCCGGTCGGTCGGCTCGAGCCCGCGGCCGAGTGCATAGGTCATCATCTTCTCGGTGAGGCACCGGCAGAACTCCCGCCTTTTCGCGAGCAGCACGTCCTTCAATCCCGCCGGCCCTGAGAACGTCGTGCCGTCCGGGAAGGCGCCGCCGGCGTCGATCTCGAATGCACCGTCCTTCGTGCGGAAGCCACCGACTGCATCGTAGTTCTCCAGTGCGAAACCGATCGCGTCCATCCGGGCATGGCAGCCGGCGCAGGCGGCGTTTTTCCTGTGGACCTCCATGCGTTCCCGCAGCGAGACGGTCGCCGCCGCGGGGCTCTCCTCCGCCAATTCCGGCACGTTCGGCGGCGGCGGGGGCGGCGGCTCGCCGAGCAGTTGCTCGAGCACCCAGCGGCCCCGTTTCACGGGCGACGTGCGGGTGGGATTGGACGTCGCCGTAAGGATACCCGCCTGCGAGACGAGGCCGCCGCGGGTGCGATCCGCGCAGGGAACGCGACGGAAATCCTTGCCGGTGCCGCCCGCCTCGCGGTAAGCCTCGACGAGCCCGTAATGCTTCGCCAGCGGCCCGTCGACGAACGTGGAGTCGGCGTCGATCAGTTCGAGCACGCTGCGGTCTTCGCGGAAGACGCTGCCGACGAAGAGTTCCGTCTCCCTGGTCATGGCGGCCCGCAGGGCGTTGTCGAACATGGGAAAGAGCCCGCCGTCGGGCGAGATGAATTCGATCCGCTTGAGCTGCAGCCACTGCATGGCGAAGCTGGTCACGAGCGCGTCGGCACGTGCATCGGCCAGCATGCGCCGCACCTGCCCTTCGAGGCCGGCCGAGAGCTGCCCGCGTTCGGCCAGATCGAGCAGCTCGTCGTCGGGCATCGTGCTCCAGAGGAAGTAGGAGAGCCGCGAGGCGAGCTGGCAGTCGTCGAGCGGCCGCACGTCGGCAGCGTCAGGCCGGTCGTCGGATTCCAACCGGAACAAAAACTTGGGCGAACAGAGGGCCGCCTGCATCGCCCGCGACACGCCCTCATGCCACGCCCGGCCCTCCTGAACGGCTGTTGCGACGAGCGCGGCGTGGCGGTCGAGTTCGCCGGGCTCGAGTCGGCGGCGGAATGCCCGCCGCAGGAAGCGGCCGAGCACCTCGCGGGTCTGCTCCTCCTGCGAGGCCGTGGCGGCACAGGCCAGCAGCCGCTTCTGCGTGGCGGGCCGCGTGTCGAACGGCCCGGTGAGCTCCAGCCCACCCACGAACACCGTGACCGGGGCGGCTTCGGCGGCTGGCTTGTCGAGGGCGATCAGCATCCGCTCGCGGCCCGTGAGCGGCGGCATGCGGACGGTGACGAGATCGGCCGCCTCGCGGGAGGTGCCGGAGACGATGAAGGATTCGAGGATCCGCGCGGGTCTCGGCACGCCGCCGGCAAGCCGGTCGAGGTCTGCCACGGCGGATGGCTGCGGGATGTCCTTGCCGCTCACGAGGATCGTCACCCGCACGGGCTTCGGCGCGTCGGGGGCGGCATAGACCTTCGTGCGGAATTCATACTCACCGTCAGCCGCCCATTCGAACGAACTGTTGATCGGGCCGATCTCGATCGGCTCCTGTCCGGCGGTGGTCATGCGGCGAAATCCCGCGACGATCAGCCGCGGCACGTCGGCGCTTGACGGCTCGGTGTAGCGCGGTTCCCGCCGCCGCGTCGCCACCGGGGGCGGCGTCGCCGGAATCGCCCGCTCCATCACCGCCTCGGCGGCGTCGAGATAGCGTTCGAGCAGGAGCGGCGAGAGCGTGAGCACGTCGCCGATCGAGTCGAAGCCGTGGCCGATTTCGTCGCTGGGAAAATCGGCGGTCGGGTCGAAGTCGATGCCCACGAGATCGCGGATGGTATTGCGGTATTCCAACCGGCTGAGCCGCCGCATCGTGACCCGGCCGGGATCGGCGGGCATCCGCAGGTCGGCCGCGGCATACCGGCTTCGCAGGGCCTTCGCGAAAGCCGCGTTCTCCTCGGGCGTCGGGCGGGGCCGATCCTGCGGCGGCATCTCCCCCGCCTCGATCCGCCGCAGCGCCGTCTCCCAGAGCTTCCGTTCGGCGACGAGCCCGGCGTCGTCGGCCGGCAGCGCGAGCGCCACGTCGCCTTCAGGCATGTCGCCGGCGTGGCACTCGGCACAGTGGCGGGCGAGGAAGGCCTGGATTCCGGCCGCCGCAGCGGCGTCGTCGAGGACCGCGCCCGCGGCAAAAACCATCGGCCGGTCACAAGCGACCACGAAGAGGGCGATCGTCACGAACCACGGCACCCGCCGCCAGTGGCATGCACCAGGGTGGATGGTCGCAGGGCCGCCGGCCTGTCGCATCTCGGGCTTCATCGACACTCCTCCGCAGCCACGATTTTACCAAGATCGGCCGACGGATGAAAGCTCGGTCCATCACCGTGTGGCCACCCGCATTCCCTCGGCTCCCGCTTCGGGCTTCAAAGCAAACGGCATCCGGTTTCGGAGACGCCGCGGCGGACGTCACTCGTCACGCGTGAGTCGCTGCCCTCGTGGAATCCCTCGTGGAGATTCGACAATGCAACCATGAGCGGTCCCATCGGTTTCTATCGCACTTTCCAGTCCCTGCTTCGCGGAAGGGCGATCGAGGGCGTGCTGACTTCCGGCATGGCATGCGTCGAGTACGGGCTTCAGCAGAACACGAAAGACACCGACTGGATCGTCGCACCCGCGCTCATCGAAAAACTTGTCGTGCTGTTCGGCGACCTCGAACGTGGGGTCAGCGGCGGCAACTGGAGGATCTCCTATCGGGGGCTCTTCGGGGCGCCCCTCGACGCCGAATATCTGGCCGGCGGCTGGACGAGCCACGTGGCCGCGTTCGACGAACCGGAGTCGGCCGAATGGCACCTCTATTTCTTCGGCCGGCCGCCACCCGCTCGACCGCACCGATCCGGAGCGGTGTTACGAGATCCTCGCCCGCGATCTCGGCGAAGACAGGGCCCGCTGGGCTCGGATGCCCTACGCCGAACGCATGCGGGAACTGGCCTGGTATCACGCCCACTTCAACACGCCCGACGACCTCTCGCCGTGGCCGGCGGAACTCGACGGCGGCGTCGATCGCGGCTGACCGCCGTTACGCCCACCTGCATTCTTTCGCCGTGCACCTCGGGCTTCCGAGCACGACTTCAGTGAAGTCAGCCGCCCGGCTTCGCTTCGAGCACGCGGTAGTCGCGGGGTCGGATTGTCACGCGGGCCTTCGCGCCCTCCACCGTGAGGCCGAACCGGCCCTTCGCGCGGCCCTCGGGCGTCGTGCCTGCGAGGAAATCATCGAGTTCCTCTGCGTCGAGCGTCCGCTCCTTGCCTTCGAGGCCCGCTTTCGCCTCCTTGGCGATCTCGGCGGCATCGGCCACGGCCACCTTCGGCGGGTCGAGGCCGGGATCGAGATCCCGCCACTGGATGGCCGTCACCTTGCGGCCCGGGAAGAGCGTGGCCGGATCGAGTTCGACGGTGACCTCATGCTCTCGCTCGCGATCGAAGTTGGAGACGAATACGATCGCCTTGTCGTCGGTCGCATAGGCAGCCGAGAGCACGTTCGCCTTCTGCGGCTTTTCCAGCTTCACGATCCCATCCGCCTTCCACCACGGGAAGCACCGCAGCGGCTGGTCGTAGATCTTCGTCTCGACGAGTTTCTGCGTGAGGCCGTTCGAGAGCGTCTGGATGCCGCTCGTCGCATAGAGGGCGTCTTCCGCGCGAACCTGCGGATAGGCCCATTGCTCGGCCGCCGGCCCCGGCGGGAGAGTCCGCGGCAGCGTCGTGAGAAAGCTCACGCCCGCGCCCCATTTTTCGGAACTGCCGAGAATCCGCAGCGTCTCAGGTCTCCAGAAATCCATCGCGTCGCGCTTGCCGTAGGGCTCGACGCCCGTCACGAACTCGCCGTTGGAGAGATAGCGGCAGAAGCTGAAGAGCGGCACCTCGTAGCAGACCGTCATGTGGGCCCAGATGCAGGGCTCGCGGCCGGCCGCCTCGAAGAGCCGCCAGAGCCGCATGTTCACCCGCCGCATCGCGAGCGACGTGAACCCCACGCGGCGGCCGTTCTTGCCGCCGGCGTATTCATACGCCGTCGAGTCGAGCGAATAGGTGCTGCCCACGCTGACGTCGTCCCAGTAGACGCCGTCGATCACGCCGCGCTTCAGAAATTCGTTGATCGCCCAGACGGCGTAGTCCTCGCACTCGGGCGTCCAGGCGATTTTGCCCGTGGCGGCCCAGAGGTCGTGGTTCCAGTCGCGAAAGGCCGGGCCAGGCTGCGGAAACGATGCATCGGCGTAGAGGATGCACCGGCCCCACTTGGCCCGGCACTGCGGGGCCATCGCCTCGGCATGCGTCCACGACCGCGGCTCGAGCCGAAAGTCGTCGCCCTGGATCGGGTCGGCGGGATCGGTCTTCATGTCGAACCCGCCGAAACTGTCGCAAGACCCGAAATTGACGCCTCCCGCGGCCATCTGCTTCCGCCAGTCGGCAGGCTCGAGCTTCGCGGGCGTGGGCAGGAGGATGAAGTGAAACGCGCGGCCGGCGGCGGGGATCTTCGTGGCCTCGCGGATCACGTTCATCCGAAACACCACCGCGTCCTTCTCCCGGAGAATCTCCTGGGCGGGGTTGGGCCCGTCCACCGTCCAGCCCTTGTCGTTCTCCGCACCGAAATAGAGCCCCACGTCGTCGGCCCCGAGCCAGATGTGCGGCATGAAGTTGGTCACGCCGTCAGCCCGCACGAACGCGGGATGAGGTTTGTCGCCGCTCCGCCAGACGCTTCCCTCGCCCGCCGGCACCATCGTCGCGATCCAGGAATTGCGGAAGTCGTTGCCGCCGCCGTTGGCCAGGAGCTGCGTGGCCTGGGCCGGGACCATCGGCACGTCGATGTCGAGCTCGTCGAGCGTGGCCTCCGCGCCTGTGGCGGGCTTGAGCGTGACGGTGCAAGAGAGGAGCCCGTCGAACTCGAGCCAGGCATCGACATCCGCCTTGATGCCCGCCCCCGTGAGGGCGGCCCTCCACTCCACGCGGTCGTCGGCCGTAACGCCGAGCTTCATCCCGGCGCCCGCGAGCGTCGCATCGCCGGCGGGGCCGGCGGCCCGCATCGCGATCGGCCGCGCAAGGATCTGCCGGCCGCGGGTCTCGATCCTCTCAGGCAGGCCGGTCGAGCCCAGGTCGATGCGTCGGCCGACCAGCTCCAGCGACTGCCCGCTCGCCTTGATCGGCGTCCAGGGCTTGGGGATCGTCCGCTCCTCGCCGAGCGTGTTGCCGATCCACTCCGGCTTCTCGCGCACGTATTCGACCTTCTCCTCCGCGAGCACCTTGCCCGCGGCATCGCGGGACCGCACGATCACCGGATAGCGGCCGAAGGGGAGCGGCTTGTCGATCGTGAACGTCGCCGCGCTCGCCGCGTCGAGCGACTGCTTCTCCGCCGTCAGCAGCACTTCGCCCGCTGCGGTGCGGATCTCGATGTCGGCGCTGGCGGGCTTCGCCCCCGCGACCTGCAGGCAGCCGACCTTGGCGACGAGCTTTTCCTGCCGGTTCCAGGAGTGGGTGAAATAGTCGAACTGCGTCTGGAAGACGGGCAGCGGCTTCATCTGCTGTGCGGCGTCGGGCAGCCAGCGGGCGTAGGCGTTCCAGGCCTCGTCGGGATCCATCGCCCAGTCGAAGACGGTGAATTCATCGACGAGCGTGGACGACTTCGTGAAGGCGAGCTTCCAGGTGTCGTCGTTGTCCTTGCCGCCGGTACGCTCCCGCCATTTCTGCAGCGCGCCGTGGTCATACACGCTTGCCCGCGTCACGAGCCCTGCCTGATGGAGCCGCTGCCGCCGGCCATTGACGTAGACCGTCTGGCTGCCGTCCTTGATCGAGATGAGCACGTGCGTCCACGTGCCGGGATGAATCTTCTGCCAGTGGACGGCTCCATCCTGCCCCGAACGACCCAGCCGCACCTCGATGTTTTTCGAGGGCGACTTGGAGGGTACGTCCTTGGCCGTGAGCGTCATCAACCAGTTGAACTTGATGTCGGTGCCGGCGTAGTCGCCGGCATAAAAATTATTCCAGTCCAGCGGGCGAAACCAGAATTCGGCCGTGCCGTTCCTGTCCGGCAGGATGTCGAAGCCGGTCATCGCGAAGCCGGTCTTGTCGCTTGCGGAGAGATCGAGGGCCTGCCCCTGCACGCCGGGCTTGAAGTGCGAGGCATCGGCATTGCCCGCCCACGACCGGCCGGCGAAGGGCTTGGGCTCGAGCGAGCCGTCGAAGTGGAGCCGGGTGACGGCGCTGCCACTTTTGAAGTACGGGGCCTTGAGATCGAGCGCGTCGGACGTTCGCTTCAGCTCCAGCCGCCCGAGGTTCCAGGGATAGAGGTGATACACGCCCTTGGAGACCCGCACCTCGTCGATCGCGCCCGACAGGCCGGTCACATCCCTGCCGCCGCCGGCCGTGAACGCCACGCCGACGCGGCCGAGCACGCCCTTCATCCAGGAAATAGGCGTCATGTGATCGGGCCTATCGGCGGCCGTGATGACGCCATCGACCGTGAGGGTGAGCGTGGCATGATCCGGCGCGCCACGCGGCACGACCGTGACGAGGGCCACGTGATGCCAGCCATCGGCAGTGGCGGGGCACGCGGCCGTGAGGCGGTCTTTACCGTCGACCGCGAGCACCACCTTCTCCGGATCGTCGAGGCGGATCGCAACCAACGGCTCGCTCCGCAGGCTCGACAGCGTCAGGAGCGTCTGCGGGCCGGCGGGCGTCGCGCCTGCCTTACCCGCCGGGCGAAACCAGAAATCGATCGTGAAGCCCCCTTCGCGGGCGACCATGCCGGGGAAATCGGCGGCGCCCTCGGCGTAACTGACCCCATCGACGACGAGCCCGCCGCCAAACCGCCCTGCGGCGTCCTTGATCGCAGCCTTCCCCACGAGCTTCGGCGGCCTCCCCCCGGCTCCCTTGCCGGCCGGGCCGGCGGCGAGCGGATCGGCATCGGCATCGTCGCCGAGGTCGTCCAGCGCTCCCTCTTCGAGGAGCTTGTCGGCCGCCTTCGACCGGTCGGCATCGGAGACGAACTTCCAGAGCGCGGCCGTGCGGACATCGGGCTCGGCGGTCTCCACCCACGGCTGGCCGTGCGGAGGCACGGGCTTCATCGGGGTGAATTCGAAGTCCTGAGCGGCGGCACACGTCGCGACGACCGCCGCCACGACCCCGACCACCCACGTCAACGCACGCTCGCGATGTGATTTCATCGACATTCCTCACTTCGTATTATCGGCAGAATCGACCCGCATTCCCATGCTGCCTACCGCTCACGCCCGACCAGCAGAACCAAAACCAAAAAGTGCCAGCCACCAAATCTGGGCAACGTACGAAAAATGGACCACGGCAATTGCCCCATCGGCGTCACCCGGCGACCACGAAGTCGACGTCGCGCGTGCCCATCGGCTCGGCGGCCCAGTACGGCCGCAGCGACCCGCTCAGACGGCGACCTTTACGACCACCTTCACGACCTCGCCCGGCTCGTCCCACACGCAGCAGGGCGCGTGGGCGTCGTCGGGGAAGAGGATCATGAACTGTCCGGCCGGCAACCGCACCGGCACGATGGGGCCGTCGGCCGCGAAGAGGGCCACGTCCTTCCCGTCGTCGTACGGGAGCACCTCGGCGAGGGCCGCGAGCGGCGCCCAATGAATCACTTCCCGGCCCCGCACCACGTACTGGATGTCGATGTAGCGGCGGTGCGCCTCGAATTGCATGCCGGCCACCGGCCGCGTATCGTACCGTTGCACGAGTGCAAAGGCGGCGTCGCCGTCGATCTCGTGGCGGCCGAGGGCGGTCTCCGGCGTCACGCCCGCGAGAAAGGCGAAGGCCCGGCCGAACCGGGCGTTCAGCGGCTCGTAGCGCCGCCACTGCGGATACGAGTCGAGAATCATCGCATCTCCAGGCGAACGGGTGGCTCGTTGATGCGGGAAACGATCAATGCATTCAAACCCGAAGCGCACACGAGCCTTGCTTGCTCCGGGCCAGATTCACTCGCCCGCGCCTCGGGCTTCGAAGAGACGCGGACTGATCGCAGTTCTTGCACGATCGAGCTCACGAGGCCCAGCAGTCACGCTCGGGCCGTGACCGCAGCGAATTGGCCTCGGCGTCGCCCACGAACTCGTCCTTGGCCGGGTCGAACGTGAGCTTCCGGCCGAGGATCCACGAGAGCGAAGCCGCGAAGCATGCCAGGTGCGAATGGAGCATGACTTCGGGATTCGTGATCGCAGGCTGCCGCGAACGCACGCAGTCGAAGAAGTTGCGGGCGTGCGTCTGGGCGTCAATGCCGCGGGTCTTCTTGATCTTCTCCGCCTCCGCCCCGGCGCCGGCGAGCTTCACCTCGATGCCGTCGTCGCCCACCTCCACCGAGCCCTCGCTCCCCACGAACCGCACCGGACAGAGGCCGAGCTTCGTGTTCCAGTTGGGGCCGCGGTCGCCGAACGGGGTCTTGAGGAAATCGAGCACGAGCTTCACGCCGTTGGCGTAGCGGCAGGTGATGCCCGTCGGCCCCGGCTCATATTCGACCGGCGCGGTCGCGTCGGCATCGTTGGCCCACTGGCACAGATCGACGGTGTGCGCGCCCCAGTCGAGCAGCCGCGCCCCCGACTCGAAATCAAACTGGCTCCGCCACTTGCCGGCCACGTAGACCTGGTTGTACGGCCGCCAGGGCGCGGGCCCCAGCCAGAGGTTCCAGTCGCAGACGTCGGCGGGCGGCGTCGGCTCGCCCGGCGCCCAGCAATTGCCCAGCTCCGGCTGGTAGACCGACGCGAAGAGCGTGTCGAGCTTGCCGAGCCTGCCCGTGCGGGCCATCTCCACGGCCGTCTGAAATTGCGGCACGCTCCGCCGCTGCGTGCCCGCCTGAAAGATCCGGCCGGTCCGCTTCATCGCCGCGGCGAGATCCTGCACGTTTTTGACCGAGAGGCCGCAGGGCTTCTCGCAATACACATCCTTGCCCGCCTCGGCCGCGAGAATCGACGCCGGCGTGTGCCAGCGGTCGCCCGTGGCGACGAGCACGGCGTCGATGTCCTTGCGGGCGAGCAATTCACGCATGTCCCGATGCAGCGTGCAGTCGGACGTGCCGGAGAGTTTGTCCACGACCTGCTTGCCCGCCTCCCGGCGGCTCTGCTGGACGTCGGCGATCGCCGCACAGCGGACGTCGGGCAGGCCGAGCATCGACGTGAGCACGTAGGTGCACCGCGGCCCGATGCCGATCACGCCGAGGCTGATCTTCTCGCTCGGCGGCACCGCCCCCTCGAGGCCGAGGGCC
The DNA here is from genome assembly GCA_044346795.1 of Pirellulales bacterium. Lineage (GTDB taxonomy): Bacteria > Planctomycetota > Planctomycetia > Pirellulales > UBA1268 > CAMCQY01. The sequence continues at coordinate 419 of JBIIYN010000002.1, read as the reverse complement.
CGAGCCGGCACGATCATGGGAAACGCCGCGCCGGCGGCGAGGCCCGCGAGCACCTGCCGTCGCGTGGCGAGGCCACCTGCCGGAGTGGAGGCGGCCCGCGGAGGACGCGTTGCGGCATCGCCGCCCGTCGAGTTCTGATTTTCCATGGACACGGCCCTCGCTCGCGATTTTTTCATGGTCGAAAAGTCGGGGTGGATCGCCTGTTTTCTGTTGGAGCGTATCGCCCGACGCCAGTTTTCCCACGCCGGTCCGCCGGCGGGCCCCGGAAAACCGACCACGAAAACACCCTGCGGAATATTCCGGACCAGCTTCTGGGAATTCGAAAGCGTAACAAAACCGCACCAGCAGTCATATATCCAGCAGTGCCAGCGCATTTTGGGCGGTTTCTTCACCGCGGGTAAACTCGAGAGGACCGTCGT
>JBIIYN010000099.1:0-11695 GCA_044346795.1 Pirellulales bacterium | reverse complement strand
CGGCTTCACGAGCACGAGCCCGACGTCGCACTCCGTCAGGAGCCGCACGTAGGCCGCGCGGTCGAGCAGCCCGTGAAACCGCATCGAGCACGACCCGCGAACGGGTTCGGCCGCCTTGCGGAGGGCGGGCTCGAGCCGGCCGGTGCCGGCCACGTGGAGCGTGGCCGAAACGCCCTGCGCGGCAAGAATCCGCGCGGCGGCGACGAGTGTGTCGAGATCCTGCCCCGCTTCGAGCGTGCCTGCGTAGACGCAGGCCAGCGGCGCGGCGGCGGGCTGTTCCGCGGCCGCACCGGCGGTCTCCGCCCCGCCGATGATCGGCACCTCGTCGATCATCCGCGGCGGCGGGGGAAATTCGGGAAGCCATGCCCCGAGGTGGCAGACGTGTCTGGGCTTCCCCCCCCTCGTGGCGTCGGGGATCGCATCGAAATAGCCGTGGGCACACGATGAAACCGCATCCGCCGCGTCGAGCACCTCGCGACGGCGGGCCGCCATGCGGCCAAAGAGCAGCGGCACCACCGCCCGCCGGAGCCACTCCGGGCCGGGCAGCAGTCGCTCGAACGTCTCCGGCCAGACGTCCATCAGGTCGACGACGAGGTTGGCGTCGAGACGTTTGGCGAGCCGCGCGGCCGCCTCCGGCCCCTCGAGGGGGGGCAGGCTGGCCAGGACGATGTCGGGCCGCTCGAGCTGGCCCGAGGCGATCGATTCGTTGGCCACCCGCTCGAACGTGCGGCCGAAGTCGCGATGACTGGCGAGGCGGGCGAACGAGACGTTTTTGGTGTATGGCCGCACGGCCACGAGCCGCACGGCGAATCCCTCGTCGTCCCGAATATGGAGCGGCGCCGTCCGCAACGCCTTGCGGCGGTGGCTCCACGAGGCGGTCCACCAGGTCACGTCGTGGCCGCGGCCGGCCAGCACGCGGGCGAGCGACCAATACCGCAGCGGGGGCAGGCCCTCCCCGGGGATGTCGTCGAATGGATTGACGATCCAGATGGACAGGGGCAGGGGCTCGGATCGATACATGGCGTCACGGGGCCGTTACTTCGCGGCCGCGAGTTCCGCCTTCTTGCGATCCTCAACGATCTCCTTCTGGATGTTACCCGGCGTCGGCCGGTACTTCGAGAATTCCATCGTGAACACGCCCTGCCCCTGCGTCATGCTCCGCAGGTCGGTCGAATAGCCGAAGGTCTCCGCCAGCGGCACCTCGGCGATGATCGTCGAGGTCTTGCCCACCGTCTCGGTGGAGACGATCAGGCCGCGGCGCTTGTTGAGCTCACCCGTCACCGGCCCCTGGAAGTCGGAGGGCACCTCCACCTCCATCTTCATGATCGGCTCGAGCAGCACGGGCTTCGTGTTGAGGAAGGCCTCGCGGAAGCCGGCCCGGGCGCAGATCTGGAAGGCCATGTCGGAGGAGTCGACGTCGTGGTAGGAGCCGTCGACCAGCGACGCCTTCACGCCCACGATCGGGAAGCCGGCGATCGGCCCCTTGGAGAGCACGGCCCGGAAGCCCTTCTCCACCGAGGGGATGTATTCCCGCGGCACGCGGCCGCCGACCACCGCATCCTCGAAGATGAAGTTTTCGGGAGCCTCTTCCGGCAGCGGCTCGAGCGTGCCGATGATGTGGGCGTACTGGCCCGAACCGCCGGTCTGCTTCTTGTGCTTGTAGTCGTAGTTGGTGGACCTGGTCGGGGCCTCGCGGTAGCTCACCTTCGGCGCACCCACCTCCACGTCCACCTTGAACTCGCGCTTGATCCGCTCGACGTAGATGTCGAGATGCAGCTCGCCCATGCCGGCGATGAGCGTCTCGCCCGTCTCCTCGTCGGTGGCGACGCGGAACGTGGGATCCTCGCGGCTGAACCGCTGGAGCGCCTTGCCGAGCTTGTCGAGGCCGTCGCGGTTGGTCGGGGTGATCGACATCTTGATCACCGGCTCCGGCACGAACATGTTCTCGAGCGTGCAGTATTTGTTGTCGGCGGCGTAGGTGTCGCCGCTGGCGGCATCGACGCCCATCACGGCCACGATGTCGCCCGCCTCGCCGGAGTCGATTTCCTCACGCTTGTCGGCGTGCATCTTCACGATGCGGCTGAACCGCTGCTTCTGGCTGGTCCGCTGGTTGATGTAGGCTTCGCCCTTGGTGATCGTGCCCTGATAGATCCGCATGAACGTGAGCTGGCCGTACGGGTCGTCCACGATCTTGAACGCCATCGCCACGAGGGGTTTCTTGGGATCGGGAGAGAGGTCGAAGGCCTCGTCGGGATTGTCCCACTTCTTGGCGATCACCTTCCGCTCGAGCGGGCTGGGCAGGTAGCGCACGACGGCGTCGAGCAGCTTCTGCACGCCCTTGTTCTTGTAGGCCGAGCCGCAGAAGACCGGCGTGATGCTCTGGCTCTGCACGGCCGCCTTCACGACGGCGTGGATCTCGTCCTCCGACACCGGCTGCTCGCTGAGCAGCTTCTCCATCAGCGAGTCGGAATACATCGCGAGCGCCTCGAGCATGGCGTGCCGGGCGTCCGCGGCCGCCTTGGCCAGGGCGTCGGGAATGTTCTCCTCGCGGACGTGCTCGCCATTGTCGCCGTCGAAGTAGGCGGCCTTCATCGACACCAGGTCGATCACCCCCTCGAGCTTGTCTTCCTTGCCGATCGGGATCTGCATCGGGACGGCGTCGCAGCCGAGCTTCTCGCGCAGCTGCCCCACGACCCGCTCGAAGTTCGCGCCGGTGCGGTCCATCTTGTTGACGAACGCCAGCCGCGGCACCTTGTACCGCTTCATCTGGCGGTCGACCGTCATCGACTGGCTCTGCACGCCGCCCACGGCGCAGAGCACCAGGATCGCACCGTCGAGCACCCGCAGGCTGCGTTCCACCTCGACGGTGAAGTCGACGTGGCCCGGGGTGTCGATGAGGTTGATGTCACAGTCCTGCCACTTCACGCTCGTGGCGGCGCTCGTGATCGTGATGCCGCGTTCACGCTCGAGATCCATGTAGTCCATGGTCGCGCCGTCGCCGCCGCCCTTCACTTCCTGGATGCGGTGGATGCGGCCTGCGTAGTAGAGAATCCGCTCCGAGAGCGTCGTCTTGCCGGAGTCGATGTGGGCCGAGATGCCCATGTTGCGGAGCTTGGACAGATCCATGGATCGAAAACACCTTCGGGGGCGGAGGGGCGGGACAGGGGAGGGAACGGGGGGAACGACCGGGAAAACCGATCGCGCCGGCAGGAAAACGGCTTGCCGATCGCCCGGAATATACTCAAGCCCGCCCCATCGCGACAGGCCAGCGACCGCCATGCAGCTTCCAGCATCAACGCCGACCACCACCAAAACGCGTGTTCCAGCGGCCCCCGCGGCAGGCCCGAGCCGGCCCTGGGAGGCGTGCGTCTTGCCGTTTGCGGTGTTTTTGGCCGTGGGGCTGCTCGAGCCCGCGCGAAGTGGCGACGGCCTGGCGGGGGCCTTGGGCATCCCCTTCGCGGCCTATCCGGTGATCTCCATGCTGCGCATCGGGGCTACGCTGCTCGCCCTGGCCCGTGTGTGGCGGCCGATCCGCGACTGGCTCGGCCGGCCGACCTGGTGGCCGCCGCTGGTGGGGCTCGCGCTGGTCGTGCCGTGGGTGGTGCTCGCGACGCTGCAGCGCGAGGCCGGGTGGACCGCCGCGGTGGGCGGGCGGGCCGCGTTCAACCCCTTCGCGGCCTGCGATGATTCGGCCGTGCCGCTCTGGGCGTTTCTCGCGGTGCGTACCGTCGGGCTCGTGGCGGTGGTGCCGCTCGTGGAGGAGCTCTTCCTGCGGGGGTGTCTCCTGCGGTACGTGATCGACGAAGACTTCTGGAAGGTGCCTTTCGGCACGCTCACGTTCTCCTCCGCCGCGGCCTGCCTGCTCTACGCCGTCGCCTCGCATCCTTCCGAGTGCGTCGCCGCGGCGGGCTGGTTCGCCGTGGTCACCGGCATCGCGGCGGCGACGCGGCGGCCGATCGACACGGTCCTCGCCCACGCGGCCACGAACCTGGCGCTCGGCCTCTACGTGCTGGCGACCGACAGCTGGTGGCTGCTGTAGGCGACCGTCGTCGCCTGCCGGATCCGGCGGGACCTCAGGCCACCGGCCGGATGCGGGCGGCGAGCCAGAGGCTCGCGATCGTCACGCTCGCCGCGAGCATGCCGACGACGCCGAAATTTCGCAATGGTTCGCCCGCGCCCCCCTCGACGATCATGCCGCCGAGCGTGGCCCCCAGGCCGCTCGCGACATGCTGCACAGCCGCATTGGCCGACATGAAGCTGCCGCGACGCCGCGGCTCGATGCTCGACGTGATCAGCGCCATCGCCGTCACCATCCGGCCCGCGTTGGTCGCCATGAGCATGGCCGCCACCGGCGCCGCGACGGCGATCCCGACGGCGGGCAGGTGCGTCAGGACCAGCATCATCGCGGCCGACAAGGGAACGACGCCGCGAAACACCGCGAGCGCACCGCAGCGGTCGACGAGCCGTCCCGCGAGCGGCGTGCTCACGAGCGTGAGCAAGCCGCCGGAGACGAAGACGGCCGGAAGTTGCGACGGCGTCACGCCCACGTTGGCCACGAAGGAAGTGCCGATGAACGGGATCACGGAAAACGCGCCGACCATCAAGAGCGCGATCAGCGCGAAGCCGCGACGATGGGCGGGAATGGCGAGCGTCTCGAGCAGGTGGGCCAGGGGATGTCGCCGCGGGCCGTCCACCGGCGCAGCCGAGGGGGGCAGGGCTCGCGCGGCCAACGCCAGAAGCGGCAGCCCGAGCGCGGCGAGTGTGAAGAACGGCGTCTGCCAGCCGAACCTGGTGCCCAGCACGATGCCGAGCGGCACGCCCACCACCGAAGCGACCGCGAACGCCAGCATCAACGTGCCGGTGGCGCGGCCGCGGCGCTCGGGTGGAAAAACGTCGGCCACGATCGCGAGGGCCAGCGCACCATGGACGCCGCCGAAGCCGCCGGTCACGCTTCGTGCCGCGAGCAGGAGCGGGTAGGTAGTGGCCAGACCGCATGCCGCCGTACCCGCGAGCAGTCCGAGCGAAAACGTGAGGTACGCGGTCTTCCGCGGCACGCGGTCGAGCCACGGGGCTGCCAGGAATCCGGCAAGCCCGGCGGCGAGCGTGTATGCCGACACGACCCAGCTGAACTTTCGGGCGTCGATGCCGAGGTCGGCGAGCAGCTGCGGCCCCAGGGGCATCACGATCATGAAGTCGACGATGCCGATGAACTGAAGAGCCGCCAGCGTGAACAGGATGACGCCCCCGCGACCGGCCGGGCCTGAGCCGGGACGAGCCGACCCGGCCGGATCATCGGTGAGCGTGGCTGCCGCGATGGTGTGGGGTCTCCTTGGTCGTCCGATCCTTGTGACCGTGGCGACCGCTGCACTATACCTGAGTCGATGCCCGAGCCACCCGGCCGGGTGGCGGTTGTCTTACGCCACCCAGCCGGGTGGCCATTGGCTTGCGACTGCCACTCCACCGATCTCGTCCCCATGCTGCATCATCTCCTCCAACGGCCGCTCGCGTCGGCTCCCCAGCGACCGATCCTCGAGAGCGACGGATCCTGGACCACCGCCGCGGAGCTCGAGCGGCTCACGGCGAGGCTGGCCTCGGGCCTCGCCGCATGCGGACTCGAGGAAGGGGATCGGGTGGCGCTGCTTCTGCCCAACAGCCTCGAGGCGGTCGTCTGCTCCCTCGCCTGCTTCCGGATGCGGCTGGTCGCCGTGCCACTGGATTACCAATACCATCCGCTGCAGATCGGCCATGCGCTCGGCCACAGCGGGGCAGCCATCCTGATCGCGAACCACGAACGCATCCCCGCGCTCGACGAAGCCGGCGTCCTCGGCACGGTGCCCCGGGTCTTCGTCGTCGGAGGTGGCCCCACGGGCGGCAGCCGGCGACCGTTCGCGTCGCTGCTCGGCGCCGAACGCCCGCTCCCCTCCGACGCTCCGCATGCCGACACCCCGGCGCTGATGGTCTACACGTCGGGGACGACGTCCCGCCCCAAGGGAGTCGTGCTCTCGCATGGGGCGCTGGCCGCCGGTGTCCACAAATACCTCGCGCGTGTCACCCTCACGGCGGACGACGTCGCGCTGATTGCCACGTCCGTCTCGCGACCCCTCGCGCTCCGCTGCCAGATCCTGCCCACGCTCTGGGCCGGGGGGCGGGTCAGCCTGCTGCGGACGTTCACCGTCGAAAACTTCGTCGCCGCCCTGCGGCGGCCGCCCGCCAAGACGTTTCTCACGCTCACGCCCACGGGCCTGGGGCAGTTGTTGGCGAGCCCCGACTTTCAAGGCTGCGACTTCAGCCACCTCCGCCTCTGCCTGGCCGGAGGCGACCGGGTTCCCCCCAGGCTCCTCGAATCCTTCGAACGGCTCACGGGCGTGGCGGTCACCGAGCAGTGCGGCTCCACGGAGACGGGGCCGTATGCCATGAACCCGCCTTTCGGCCGCAAGAAGCCGGGATCCGTCGGCCCGCCCGTGCACGGAGTCCAGGTGGCGGTGGTGGACGAGCAGGGTGCCGACGTGCCCACCGGCGTGGTCGGGGACGTGCGCGTCAGCGGACCGGGCATCATGGACGGCTACTGGAACGAGTCGGCCCAGACCCGCAAGACCTTGCAGAAGGGCTGGATCCTGACCGGGGATCTGGGACGCTACGACGAGGACGGCTACCTCTGGTTCGCGGGCCGGAAGAAGGACGTGATCGTCCGCGGTGGGCAAAAGGTCGCGCCCCTCGAGGTGGAGTCGGCGCTCGCCGATCATCCGGCGGTGCGGGAGGCCTGCGTGATCGGCGTGCCCGACACCGACTACGGCGAGGTTCCCCACGCCTACGTCATCCTCCAGCCGGGCGTCGAGGTCGGTCCCGATGATCTCCGCGGGTTCGTCGCCGGCCGGCTGGCGGACTTCATGGTGCCCGCCGAAGTCCACCTCATCGCCGAGATGCCCTCCAAGGGGCCGGGGAAGATCGACCGCGAACTCCTGCGGATGCGGGCCATCACCGCCGCCCTGATCGAACAGGTGCCGTTCTTCAAGCACGCCGGCAGCGACTTCCTGCGCGACGTCATCCCCCGGCTCGACGCGCGGCAATTCGCACCGGGCGAGACACTCGTGCACGAGGGGGATGTCGGGGACGAGATGTATTTCCTGACCAAAGGGCAGGTCGAGGTGGTGCGCGGGGAACCCGCGGAGCGGCTCGCGATCCTGCGCGAGGGATCGTTCTTCGGCGAACTGGCCATCCTCACGGATGCGGCCCGGGCTGCGACGATCCGCGCCCTGACCGATGTGGAGGTCTACGCCCTCGGCCGCGAGGGGGTGCTCGCGCTCGCCCGGGCCCACGCCGACTTCAATCGGTATCTCGAGTCCGCCGCCCGCGAGTATGCGACCGCCGCGACGACCTGAGGAACACACCGGCAATGTCCCTCCGCGGCCGACTCGCCCCGACGCCCACCGGATTCCTCCACGTGGGCCATGCGCGGACGTTCGCCACGGCCGCCGCGCGGGCCGGCTCGGCGGGGCTCGTGCTGCGGATCGAGGATCTCGATCGGCCGCGGTGCCGCGAGGAGTTTTGCCGGGCGGCCCTCGACGACCTCCGCTGGCTGGGGCTCGACTGGACCGAAGGCCCAGACGTGGGCGGCCCGCACGGCCCGTATCGCCAGAGTGAACGCACCGCCTGGTATCTCGAGATCTGGCGGCGGCTGGAGGCGAGCGGCATGATCTACCCGAGTCCGCATTCCCGCCGCGACGTGGAGGAGGCCGCCATCGCGCCGCACGATCCGGTGCCCGGCGAACCGGCCCGCCTCCCTGTCGACGACCATGCCGGCGACCATGCCGGCGCGGCGGCCGGCGAGAGCGACGCCGAGCCGATCTTTCCCCCGCAGTTGCGGCCGGCGGCCTGGGACCGTGCGGCGGCGCCGGGCGGCGTGGCCTGGCGGTTTCGCGTGCCCGATGGCCGCGCGGTCGAATTCGACGACGTGGTCGCAGGCCGCGTGCGGCGGAAGGCGGGCGTCGACTTCGGCGACTTCGTCGTCTGGCGGCGGGACGACCTGGCCGCCTACGAACTGGCGGTGGTGGCCGACGACCACGCGATGGAGATCGCGGAGGTGGTTCGCGGCGAGGATCTGCTCACGAGCACGGCCCGCCAGCTTCTGCTCTACGAGGCGCTGGGCTGGGCCGCGCCCGCGTTCGGCCACGTGCCGCTCGTGCGGGATGCGGAAGGCCGGCGGCTCGCCAAGCGGACGGGCGGCATGGCGATCCGCGACCTGCGTGCCCGCGGGCTCTCGCCCGCCGAGGTGCTGGCAACGGGAAACGTGGACGCAGCTTGCTGAAGGCCGCCGCCCTCAGCCTTCGCAACGGTCCTCACGGCAGAGCGAGTCACCGCGACTGCCGGCAGCGGTCGCTGCAGTAGCGGACGGCGTCCCAGCAGGCCGCCCACTTCCGCCGCCACTCGAACTCGCGGCCGCAGGCCGCGCAGACCTTCACGGGCTTCGGCCGACCACTCTGGCGGCCCGACGCGGACGACCGGCGCCGCTGCCCGGTCATGCTCCCGCCGCTCCGGCCACGCGGCCGAGGCCCGCCCGCGGCGGCTGCGGCTCGAGCGGCCCCTGAGGACTCGCGATCACGCGGATCGCCTCGACGAGCATCACGGCGGCCAGTGACAAAAGCACGAGCCCCGCCCACGGCACGGGATCGGCCGGCAGCGTGAAGCCGGCGGCCGTGCGGAACTTCGGCAGCGTCATGCTCACGAGCGCCCAGGTGCTCATCACATACATGAACACGGTCGGCACGCCCGTCACGAGCCAGACCCACGCCTCCCGCCGCGTCCGCCAGAGCCAGACCGTCACGCCCAGAAGCGTGAGCGCCGCCAGCAATTGATTGCTCGCGCCAAAGAGGCTCCAGAACGTCTTCCAGACCGGCACGGCGTTGCCATTCGCATCGACGTGCGGCCGCAGGAGAAACACGAGCGGCACGCCGGCAGTCAGTGCCGTGCCCAGCCAGCCGCCCGCCTTGCCCGAGAGGCCGGTGAGTTCCTGGATGATGTAGCGCCCGAGCCGCGTGCAGACGTCGAGCGTGTCGTAGACGAAGGTCGTGAACGCCATGAGCGCGAACGACACGCCGATCGTCGCCGGCACGCCGAGGATCTCGAGAAACCGCCCCATGCCGAGCGCATAGATGAAATTCGGAGGCTGGCCGGTGAGCTTCGAGTCGCCGGCCAGCACCATGACGCAGGCGAGGCTCACGATCGCCACCATCGCTTCCAGGAGCATCGTGCCGTAGCCGATCGGCCGGGCGTCGGTCTCCCGGCGGAGCTGCTTGCTCGTGGTGCCCGAGGCGATCAGAGAATGAAAACCGGAGCAGGCGCCGCAGGCGATCGTGATGAAGAGCATCGGGATCAGGCTGCCCGCCTTCGCCGTCTGCCAGCTCGTGAACGCCGGATAGCGGATCGCCGAATCCCCCGCCACGAGCCGGTCGCTGGCGATGAGCCCGATCGCCGCCCCCGCCAGGGCCACGTAGAGAAAGCAGCCCCCCAGGTGGCCGCGGGGCTGGAGCAGGAGCCACATCGGCACCATCGCCGCCACGAGGCAGTAGGCCAGCAACAGCGCGCCCCAGATCTTCTGCGCGGTGGCGTCGGAGGTGCCGAGCACCTGCCCCAGGTCGAACGGGATGAACTGGCCGATCCAGATCGCCAGGCCGACGAGCGGCAGGAAGATCAGGGTCGCCAGCCAGAGCGGCATCTTCGCATGCCGCATGCAGAGGCCCATCACGATCGGCAGCACGAGATAGAGCAGGCTCGACGTGGCGATCCCGCCCCCCGACACGGTCTCGCCGTTCTCGAGCACCTGCCGGCCGACGAAGCTCGACGCCGTGATGTCGGTGAACGCCACGATGATGTAGACCAGCGCGATCCAGACGAACGCCAGGAACAAGAGGTAGCTCCGCCGGCTCATGTGATCGCGGACCACCTCGGCGATCGACCGGGCCTTGTGCCGCACCGAGGCCACGAGCGCCGAAAAGTCATGGACGCCGCCGATGAAGATGCTGCCGACGAGGATCCAGGCGAGCGCGGGCAGCCAGCCGAAGGCCACGCCCGCGAGGATCGGCCCCACGATCGGCCCCGCCGCCGCGATCGCCGAAAAATGCTGGCCGAGCAGGAGCTGCGGCGGGATCGGCTCGTAGTCGACGTCGTCGCGGAGCGTGACGGCCGGCGTGGCGGCGTCGGCATCGAGTTCGAAGAGGCGGGCCAGCAGGCTGCCATAGACGCGGTAGGCGATCGCCAGCACCAGGGCGCTCGGCACAAGGACGACAAGCAGGCTCATGACACACTTCCGTGAAGGCAAAGATGGCGGGAACACGCCGTTCCATCCTCCCATCTTGCCCAAAAAAGGTGGCAGCCACCAAATTGGGGCAACTTGCATCCTTTTGAACGTTCACGGGAGCCACGATGGCCGCCACCACAGGCAACACGATTCGGGAAACACTCGTCATCATCGGCAGCGGCCCGGCAGGCTGGTCGGCCGCCACCTACGCCGCCCGCGCCCAGCTCGAGCCGCTGGTCTTCGAGGGCGCCATCACCGAGAAGAACCGGATGGCGGGCACGCTGCCGCTCGGTCAACTCGCCCTCACGAGCGAGGTGGAAAACTACGCCGGCTTCCCGCACGGCAACCTCGGGGCCTTCCTCGATTCCGCCCTGCCGGCCGAACGCCGGCAGATGATGGCCCCCCACGCCGGCGAGGGCGTGACCGGCCCCGAGCTCATGGAGCTCATGCGGCAGCAGGCCGTCAACATGGGCACGCGGATCGTCACCGACGACATCCTCAAGGTCGATTTCTCGAAGCGTCCCTTCAGGCTCTACCCTTCCGAGGGCGGCGTCGTGGAAGCGCAGTGCGTGATCGTGGCCACGGGCGCCAGCGCCAACTGGCTCGGCCTGCCGAGCGAGGAGAAGTTCAAGAACCGCGGCGTGAGCGCCTGCGCCGTCTGCGACGGCGCCCTGCCGCGGTTTCGCAACAAGCCGATCGTGGTGGTGGGAGGCGGCGACTCGGCCGTCGAAGAGGCCACCTACCTCGGCAAGTTCGCCAGCACGGTGCACCTCGTCCACCGCCGCGACGTGCTCCGCGCCTCGAAGATCATGGCCCAGCGGGCCCACGACGATCCGAAGATCCAGATCCACTTCAACACCGGCCTGGCCGAGGTGCTCGGCGACGACAAGAACGGCGTGACCGGCGTGCGGCTGACGAGCACGGTCGAGTCGGGCAAGGAGACGACGCTCGAGGCTGCGGGCCTCTTCCTCGCGATCGGGCACACGCCCAACACGGCGTTCCTCGACGGCCAGCTCGAACTCACGCCGAAGAAATACATCGTGTGGAAGAAGCACTTCCGCACCGACACGAGCGTGGAGGGCGTCTTCGCAGCCGGCGACGTGGCCGACGATTACTACCGCCAGGCGATCTCCGCCGCGGGCACCGGCTGCATGTCGGCCCTCGACGCCGAACGCTGGCTGGCGGGGCAGGGCGTGCACTGACTTCACGAAAAACACGGCCATCCTGGCCGTTTTTTCTTGGCCGACCTCCGTCGGCTAGTGTGGGCGTCGCATCCATGCGACGCAGTCTCACGAAAGCTCGGCCTGCCTGATATACGCGACGGCTCGGCCATCCTGGCCGACCGTCGCTTGGCGACCGCAGGTCGCTTGCGCGGGCGTCGCATCCAGGCGACGCAGTCGT
>JBIIYN010000384.1:0-3402 GCA_044346795.1 Pirellulales bacterium | reverse complement strand
ACCGACGGCCGCGGCCGTCGCTACGAGATTCGCGACGTCGAGGCGCCGGTCCTGCGGGAGTCTTTCGACGTGGTGCCGGAGGGCGGGGAGGTCACCTGCCTCGCCCGCATCTTCGGCGGCAACGCGCTGGCTGTCGGCGACTCGGCCGGTGTCGTGCGGGTGTTGTTCGCGACGCGGAATCCCGACGCATCCGCCGCCGACGGGCTCGAGATGGCGGTGGCCAAGGAGTTTCCGGCGGTCGGGGCCGCCGGCCGGGCGGCCCGCGTCACGGCGCTGGCCGCCTCGCCGCGTTCCCGTCTCTTGGCGGTGGCCGACGCGTCGGCCGGCATCCGGCTCGTGCAGACGACCACCGGCGCGACGGCGGCGTCGCTGCCGGGACAGGCGGACGGGGCCCACGCCGCCGCGCGGGCCCTGCTCATCGCGCCGCGGGAAAACATGCTGCTTGCCGCCGACGGCGGCCGGCTCGCCGCCTGGACGTTGAACGCGGGCTATCCGGAGGTGTCGTGGCGGTCGCTCTTCGGCCGCGTCTGGTACGAGAGATATCCCGGACCGGTGCATGCCTGGGAGACGACGGGGCACGAGTCGTTCGAGCCGAAGTTCGGGCTCGTGCCGCTCGTCTTCGGCACGCTCAAGGCCACGCTCTACTCGATGCTCTTCGCCACGCCGATCGCGATCCTCGCGGCGATCTTCGCCAGCCAGTTCATGCATCCCTCCTGGAAGGCCCGCATCAAGCCGACGATCGAGATGATGGCCAGCCTGCCGAGCGTCGTGCTGGGCTTCGTCGCGGGGCTCGTCTTCGCGCCGGTCGTCGAGCGGTCGCTGATGACGATGCTGTCGGGGGTGTTCTGCGTGCCGCTCACGCTGCTGTGCGGCGCCTTCGCGTGGCAGCTGCTGCCCGCCGGCTGGCGGAGCCGCTATGCGGCCTGGCGGTTTCCGATCATCGGCCTGCTGGCCCTGCCCGCCGGTTGCGCGGCGGCGAGTGTGGCGGCGCTGCCCCTCGAAAAGCTGCTCTTCCAGGGGGACGTGACGGCCTGGCTCGACGGCCGCGGCGGCAGCGGGTTCGGCGGCTGGGTGATCGCGGTGTTGCCCGTTGCGGGCGTGTTCGCCGGCGTGCTCGTGGGCCGGTTCGTCAACCCGTGGCTGCGACGGCACAGCGCCGGCTGGTCGCAGCGGCGGGCGGCGCTCGGGTCGCTTTGCGCCTTCGCGATCGGCATCGTGCTCGCCGTCGCCCTGGCGGTCGCGGCCGCCTCGTTCTTCGACGCCCTCCGGCTCGACACCCGCGGCGGGCTCTTCGGCACCTACGTGCAGCGCAACGCCCTGATCGTCGCCATCGGCATGAGCTTCGCCATCATTCCCCTGATCTTCACGATCGCCGACGACGCGCTGTCGAGCGTGCCCGACCACCTCCGCAGCGCCTCGCTCGGCGCGGGGGCCACCCCCTGGCAGACGGCGGTCCGCGTGATCGTGCCGGCGGCGGCCAGCGGGCTCTTCTCCGCCGTGATGATCGGCCTGGGCCGGGCCGTCGGTGAGACGATGATCGTGCTGATGGCCGCGGGCAACACGCCGCTCATCGGCTGGAATCTCTTCAACGGCTTCCAGACGCTCTCCGCCGCGATCGCCACGGAACTGCCCGAGGCCGCCCGGGGCAGCGCCCACTACCGCGTGCTGTTCCTCGCGGCCCTCACGCTGTTCGGCATGACCTTCGTGGTGAACACCGCGGCCGAACTCGTGCGGCAGCGGTTCCGCAGGAGGTCGCATGAGCTCTGACCCGCAGCGGCCCCGCCGGAAGCGGTCGACCTACACGAGCCTCACGGCCCACGGCGAGCCGTGGGTCTGGCTGACGGGCGGCGCGCTGGCACTCGCGATCGCGATGATCACCGGGCTGCTCCTCTTCATCGCCGTCCGCGGCGCGGTCACGTTCTGGCCGGTGCCGCTCGAACTGGTCGAGCTGTCCGACGGGCGGCGGGCGCTCGGCGAGGTGACGGAGCGGGAGGAGGGGGCGGCGGCGACCGCCGTGTCGCCGGGCCGCGGCGGCCGGAGGCTCGTCAGGACGGCCAATTTCGAGCTCTCGGGCAACCATTACGAATGGTTCGACGACGCGACGATCGTCCGCTCGAGCCGGCCCGAATGGGCGACGGCCGTGGAACGGCTGGAGGGAGGGAGATTTCACGGCCTGCCGATGAGGCTGCTGCATGGCGAGGAGGTGGTCGCGGAAGGGGCGGCGGAGACGTGGCGGGCGTTCGAACGGGAGCATCCGACCGTGCGGCGGCGCTGGCGGGAGGCGATGCGGATCGACCGGCACGAGCGGGGCCGGCTGCAGCGTGAACTCCGCGCGGCGCGGCTGGCCGTCGTGCAGGCCCGGCTCGACGCGGGGCCGGCGCAGGCCATGGCCCGAGGCGCCGCCGGGGTATCGGCCGCCGAGTCTGCGGCGGCGGCCGCCGAGCAGGAGGTGGTGGCCCGCGTCGGCCGTCAGTCGGCCGAGTTGGACCGCCGCACGGCCGAACTGCGTGGGGAAAACGAGGGCTGGGGGCTCGACCTCGAGACGGCCGACGGCACGAGGACGGTGATTCCGCTCGACAACATCGTGCGGGCCTGCCAGCCCAACCGCCTCTCCACGGCCGGCAAGCTCGGCGTGTACGGCAGCCGGTGGGGCGAGTTTCTCGGTGACGACCCGCGCGAGGCCAACAGCGCCGGCGGCGTGTTTCCCGCCATCTGGGGCACCGTCGCCATGACGCTGATCATGGCGATTTTGGTCGCCCCGTTCGGAGTGCTCGCCGCGCTCTATCTCCGCGAATACGCGTCGCGGGGGCCCGTGACCACGGCGGTGCGGATCGCGATCAACAACCTCGCCGGCGTGCCGAGCATCGTCTACGGCGCGTTCGGGCTGGGATTCTTCTGCTACGGCCTCGGCGGCGGGATCGACGAACTGTTCTTCCGGGCCAGCCTGGTCGCCGACAAGCAGCCCACCTTCGGCACCGGCGGACTGCTCTGGGCGTCGCTCACGCTCGCACTCCTGACCCTGCCGGTGGTGATCGTCGCCACCGAGGAGGCGCTCTCCGCGGTGCCCAACTCGATGCGGGAGGGATCGTATGCCTGCGGGGCGGGCAAGTGGCAGACGATCCGGCGGATCGTGCTTCCCCGGGCGCTGCCCGGCATCATGACGGGCCTCATCCTCGCGATGGCCCGCGGGGCGGGCGAGGTGGCGCCGCTGATGCTCGTGGGCGTGAAGAAGCTCGCGGTCGATCTGCCGATCGACGGGACGTTTCCATTCGTCCACCCCGAGCGGGAGTTCATGCACCTCGCCTACCTGATCTACGACGTCGGGTTCCAGAGCCCCAACAGCCAGGCCGCCAAGCCGATGGTGTTCACGATCACGTTCCTGCTGGTGACGATCATCGCGCT
>JBIIYN010000383.1:0-3405 GCA_044346795.1 Pirellulales bacterium | reverse complement strand
CCGAGAACCCTTTCCAGCCCCATCTGGGGCAAGAGGATTCTCTCACAAGACCTGGCTCAGGATTTGGGGAGGGCGTCAACACCTCGGCCAGCCGCTGATCCTCGGTCAACCGCCGGGCTCAGGCGACACGGGTTCGCAGCAACTCGTGCTGGAGCCTCGCCAGATCGGCGGAAGAGTTGTCGGAAGCAGCCGGGTCAGGTCGCATTCTGGAATCTTGCGCGGGAAGGCCGCAGACTACCGCGCACCTCGTGGTTCTCGCCGGCCGGCCTGTTTTTGCGCGGCATCCCGCCGCGGGCCAGATTCGGTACGTGGCGCGATTCCCGAAAAGGCCGCTGCAACCCGCATGGTGGCAGCCGGGTTCCGTCGTGTTGTGCGGTCGCGCGCTGTCCGTCAGGCCCGCCCTGTTGCGGTCAGCCGAGGACGAACGACAGGCATCGCCAGTCGCCCCGCATCTCGACGAGGGGTTGGGGGCCGAGGATCGCGGTGTAGCGATCTGCGACCGCCGGCACGTCGTCGGCCAGCAGTCCCGAGAGCACGACCATGCCGCCATCCCGGGTGACACGGCGGCACAGCACAGGGGCGTGCTCGAGGAGCACGTGGGCCACGATGTTGGCGATGACGACGTCGTAGGGCTCCCCATCATCCGGCAGGCTGGGGGTCACACGCACCCGTCCGATCACGCCATTGCGGCGTGCATTCGCCACGATGGCTCCGTGCACGCGGTCGTCGACCTCGACGGCATCGACCCGCGTGGCCCCGAGCACCGCAGCCGCGATGGCCAGGATTCCGGAGCCGCTGCCGAAGTCGAGCACGTGGTGGCAGCGACCGCCGTGGCGGTGCCTGTCGGCCACCGCCGCCAGGCACAACTGCGTCGTCTCGTGAAACCCCGTGCCGAACCCCACGCCGGGCTCGATGTAAATCGTCGCCATGCCGTCCGCGGCGACTTCGGCGACACCCTCCTCCCATGCCGGTCGCACGATCCCGAACCCCGGCACGAAGATCGGACTGAACGATGCCCGCGAAACCGCCTCGTGATCGACGGCGTCTGCGGCGTGGAGGCTGACGATCCGGCAGCCGTGCGTCTCCGCGACGAGTGTCGCCGCCGAGCGGGCTGCTGATTCGTCGACGAACCACCACGCCTCGTCCCCGACGGCGAGGGCCGCCACCCAGTCGCGGTCCGCCGGTGCCGCGGCGGCGTCTATGACCTGCCAGGTGGCGATGAGCCCTCGTGCGGCCGCCTCGGTGGCCGTCAAGGTGCCCTCGTCGACTCCGAGCAGGCCCGCCGCCCGCTCCCACAGCCAGGCGTGGAAGCCATCCCTGTCGACGGCTTCACCGTCGGGCAGCGTGACGCTCGCGGCGACCGAGGCCTCCACGACCCAGGGCGTGACGTCCGGATGACGCTCCGAATGCTCTGGCATGGACGACCCGGGTGACGCCGGTGATCTCTTGGGCCATGAATCGTGTTTCCGGAACCGTTTCCCAACGTCGCCACAATTTGTACTGGCGGCACGCGGCTCTGGTCAACGTCCGGTGCATGTCATGCCTGAGGCGAATGTTCTCCGCCGCTCCGTCCTTCAACCTTGAGGGCATCCGAGCGGCAGAGCGGAAGCCAGGGTCTTCGCCGCGCCCGATAAGGCTGAGCAGGTCAGTGGTTCTTCGGGCGCGATCATGACTTGCTCCGCATAGCCGTCCGGCCGAGGCCCGCGGAAGCGATGCGTGGCTGAATCGAGCCTGGCGTACGACCTCGGCGTGAGGGTGCCGCTCTCGGCCCGCCACGGGAGGTACGCGCTGCCCGTAGGGCTGGCCGTCGCCCCGGACCGACGGGGTTCGTGGGGGCAGGGCAGTTCAGACCGACGTGCACGTGGGTGTCGTCTACGCACCGGAAAGTGAGCGGCGCTCTTTTCCAGCCCTCGTCGTCATCGAGTTGGTGCCGTAGCCGCCGTTCAAGTAGGCGGCGAGCGCCCGCAGGTTCGTGATCTCCAGCGCGTCGTCGCCCGCACCGAGGCGGACGAACAGGTTGCGTCGCACCTGCATGTCGGCGATGCGGACACGGTCATTCCCAGCCCCGGCGTCGATCGTGCAATCGCGACCGACGGTGGAGACGCCGATCGAAATCACGTCTCTCCCCGCTCCGGTGCTCACGGTCAGGCTGCGGCCGATCGATGACGGCCCGGCTACCTCGAACGTCGGGAGCGGATCACCCCCGTCGGACGACACCCAGCCGATGGCTGAAGACACGCTCACCGCATCCGGCCCGCCGCCCGTCGTCACCGACACATTTCCCCACACCTCGCCGACGAGGCTTACCGTGTCGCCGTCGCTGCCGGTGTTGACGAGCACGTTGCCACGCACCTTCACGGTGCTGCCGGCGTCTGATTCATGGACGCCGACGGAGTCCTCGCCCCGCACTCCCGTAGAGACGCGCACGTCGTTCCGCACGGTCACGTCACCGATGAGCCCGACGATGTCGATGCCGGCGCCGCCCGTGTAGGAGAACGCACCGATGTTCGCGGGGGCGTCGGCCTCGCCACCCACGACCATAAAGTTCATGCCGTCGCCCAGCGCCGCCGAGACCGTGCCGGCGACCGACACATTGCCAATCGCGAACAGATCGATCGAGTCACCGCCCTTCACGGTCACGCCCCCACCGACGCGACTAGCCGACGCCTCAGAACCGATCACGATCCCGTTGCCGAAGTCCGCCGACCCGAGATTCACGACGACCGAGCCGCCGAGGTCGCCACCGATGCCAACCGAGTCGTTCCCGTCGCCCGTCGTCACGGTCAGGCTGCCGGGGATCGAGAACTTCGTGACGCCACCGACGACCTCGTCGATCCTGGCCTGAAGGGCGACGACATCGAAAGGTATGGGGGGCTCCTGTTCTCCGAACCACGCCGATGACGGTCCGGTGGCCAGCATGGTGAACTGCCTCTGGCCTGCGTAATCCGCTGCCTTGTTGCCGAAGCCCACGGCGTCATCACCGCCGTTGAGGTTGGCGACGATGGTCGTGACGGGCCCGCTCGTCACGAAGGCGGCCGGCCCGCCGTTGATGGTCGTGGCGATGCCGATCACGGCGATCCTGCCGCCGGCAGCGGACGCCACCACGACATCGTTTGCCAGATTGTCACCGGTGAGACGCAGCGTGGAACCCGTGAACTCCGCCGTGACGTTGCCGGCGAGCGGCAGCCGCTGCTCCAAGCGTTCGAGCTGCTGGGGCGGATGCAAGGCCTTGCGGCGGCGCTTCGACGGTGACATGTTCGACGTCCATTCGGGTGCGGTCGCAATCCCCATTCCGGGAGCGCTTCGGCGGGGGATACCGATGCGGATTCTCGGGGGCAAGGCCATCACGATCTGCCCCATGCTCGACCCCGCCGGTGCGTCAGCCCACGTGACGCATATTGCCGG
>JBIIYN010000098.1:0-11722 GCA_044346795.1 Pirellulales bacterium | reverse complement strand
CTCGCTCCGACTGCGGGCGATAAAATCAAAAATCGGCTGCATCGTGTCGCGGCCGATCGCGAGCCCATCGTCGCCATGACGCTGGCCCTTCGTCATGCCCTCCGTGAATCCACCGCGGGAAAAATCTCCCTGCCACCATTTTCCGGTCTGGAGGCTCGTGTATCCCGCCGCCCCCAGCAACCGCGGCAGCGTCGGCCACTCCTCGAGGTGTCTCGTCATCCGCTCACGGCCCGCCTCGAACGCGTCCTTGCCGCCTGGCGGATCGTTGCCCACGATCCGGTGCTCGTGCGGATACCTGCCCGTGATGACCGATGCCAGGCTCGGGCAGCAGAGGCTGCTCGTCACGTAGCCCCGGGCAAACACGAGGCTCTCGCGGGCGAGCCTGTCGAGGTGCGGCGTGCGCAGGTGCGGATGACCCATCGACGCGTAGTCGCGCCAGTGCTGGTCGTCGGAGAGAATGAACACCACGTTCGGCGGCGAGGCATCCGCGGCCAGCGCATGCCTTGCTCCCGCGGCGTCCCAGAGGAGCGCGGGAAGGATGGCAATCCAGCGGCCGAGCCGCGTGCATGACATCATGGCCATCATGGAATTGTTCCTGCTCCGATCCCGGACACGCGGACTCGCGTCCTGCTTCCGTGGCCCAGGCGTCCGGTATGCTGATGTCCGGCCCGGCGGCGCCCCATCGGCCCGCCGCCGGACCCGTCCAGTGAGTCTATCACCAGATCGCCGACGGGGCCCTTGCCATGCCCCACGAAGAAACCACCATTCCTTGCGGAGTATCGGCCGCCTCTCACCCCGGTCAAGGCATCGGCGGCCGACGGTGCCCCGGCCATGCCGGGTGGTGCGACAAACGGCTACACTATCTGGATGAATCCCACGCAGTTGGGCCCCTACACGATCCAGTCCCGGCTCGGCCGCGGCGGCATGGGGGCGGTCTACGAGGCGTACGACACGACCACCGGCAAGACCGTCGCGGTGAAGGTGCTCGCCTCGCACCTCGCCGACGACCACGGCCTGCGGCAGCGGTTCGACGCCGAGATCGACGCGCTCAAGAACTTGCGGCATCCGGGCATCGTCCGCCTGATCGCCTTCGGCGAACAGGATGACCAGCCCTACTTCGCGATGGAGCTGGTTCGCGGCAAGAGCCTCGAACAGACGCTGCGATCCGGCAGGCGATTCACCTGGCGGGAGACGGTCGCCATGGCGATCGAGATCACCCGGGCCCTCAAGGCCGCGCACGACCAGGGCATCGTGCACCGCGATCTGAAGCCGGCCAACCTGCTCGTGATCGAGCCGCAAGCGGATGAGGCGGCCGCCCAGACCGGCTCGGCCGACGCCGTCGCGGCCACCGGCCGCGACGGCATCACCGTCAAGCTGGCCGACTTCGGCATCGCAAAGCTCTTCGGCGGCGTCGGCCACACGGCACTTGGCCACGTCGTGGGCACGGCCGAATACATGGCGCCGGAGCAGGCCGCCGGCCGCTCGGTCGATCACCGCGTCGATCTGTATGCACTTGGCCTCGTGATGTTTGCGTGCCTCACCGGCGGCCCGCCCTTTCGCGGCACGCAGCTCACCGAGGTGATCGACAAGCAGAAGCGGGCGATCCCGCCGCGGGTGAAGTCGCTCGTGCGCGACGTGCCCGAGGAACTCGACGAACTGATCGCCCGACTGCTCTCGAAGGATCCCGCCCAAAGGCCCGCCGGCGCGCTGGCGCTCGGACGACTCCTGCAGGCGATCGAAACCCTCCACCCGCCGACCGACGAGATTTTGGCGCCGCCACCGGCATCGCCGGCAGCCTCTCCGACCCCGCAGGCGGGCAGCCTGCCGGCGACGGCCCTCGAACGCAGCAAAAAGCCGACACGGCTCGACGACCTGATGGCGGCGACCGGCCCCGCCATCGTGCCGGGGAAGAAGAAGCCTTCAGCAGCCGTCGCGCCGCGGGTCGATCTCCTGGCCCCCACGCAAGCATTGCCCGCGGCCGGCCCACCGGCGTCCGACAACACGCGGCGGCCCACCATGGGCAGCACCGCCATCACGCAGGACGTGACCGGGAAGTCCGCCGCGGCCGGCGGCGCTCCGCCGGCCCCCTCGCGGCTCTCCACCGACGTGGCCTCCGCATCGACCCTCGTCGATCGCGGCCCGAGCAATCGCTTCACGACCGTCGAGGACTACGAACGCAGCGCCGCGGCCCGAGAGCGACGCGAACAACGCCGCCAGGCCATGTGGCAGGCGATCACCGCCGCCGTCGCGCTGGCCATCGTGTCCTGGGGCGGCTGGCTGCTGCTGCGGTCGCCCTCCGCCGACGCCCTCTACGAGCGGATCGAAGCCACCGCCACCGACGAGCACGGCGATCTGCGTGACGTCCGAGACGACATCGCCGTGTTCCTGGCGAAGCACGCCTCCGATCCGCGGGCGGTCCGGGTCCGCGAACTCGGCCGCACGCTCGAACTCGACACCCTCGAGCGGCGCGCCCGCCGACGGCTGCGGAGTGACAAGGCCGTCACGCCGCTCGAACGCGACTACCGGGCCGCGATGAACGACGAGGAGCACGGGCCGTCCGCCTGCGTGAGGGCGCTCGAGGCGATGCTCGCGGTCTACGCCAAGAGTGGTTCGGCCAACCCCTCGGCCGGCGGCTCCGCAGGCCCGGCCGCGGGCGGCAGTGACGAAGACCGCCTCTGGCTCGATCTCGCGCGGCGGCAGCTCGACCGCCTGCGGCCGCGGGCGGAGGCCGAACGGCGCGATGACGCGAAACGCATCGGCGAACTGCTGGCGGAGGCCGGCTCAATCGCCGCCCGGGCGGAGATCGCCAACGACGACGCGGCCAGACAAAAGTTCGCCGCCCAACGGCAGGGCATCCTCGCCAACATCATCGAGGTCTATGCCGAGCGGCCCCATGCGGCCGAGGCCGTGGCCTTCGCCAAGCGCGAACTCGCCGCCGGCGATCCGCCCGCCGCCTCGCCATCTCCTCCCCCATCCACCCCCGCCACGATCCCCGCGCCCGCAACGGACTGAGCACCATGAGCACCGCCTCCCGTCCCGATTCCCGCCAGCCCGCCCACGAGGCCCATGCCGGCCGCCGCGCCGCCAGCCGGGCCGCGTTCGCCCGCGCCCGGGCGCTGATCCCGGGGGGCGTCAATTCGCCGGCCCGTGCCTTCGGCGGCGTGGGGGGCGAGCCGATCTTCTTCGCCCGGGCCCAGGGCCAGCACCTCACCGACATCGACGGAACCACCTACCTCGATTACATCGGCTCGTGGGGGCCGATGATCCTCGGCCATCGGCACCCCCGCGTGGTCGCCGCCATCGAGCGGGCGCTCGAGACGGGCACCAGCTACGGCGCCCCGACCGAGGCCGAAAGTCGGCTGGCGGAGCTGATCATCGACGCGGTGCCGGGCATCGAGAAGGTGCGGATGGTGAGCTCCGGCACCGAGGCGGCGATGAGCGCCGTGCGGCTCGCGCGGGGCTTCACCGGCCGCGACAAGCTGATCAAGTTCGCGGGCAACTACCATGGCCACGCCGACGCCCTGCTCGTGGCCGCCGGCTCCTCCGCCGCCACGCTCGGCGTGCCGAATTCTCCCGGCGTGACCGCCGGCACCGCCAAGGACACGATCGTGCTCGAATACAACGAGCCTGACCAGCTCGAAGCCGCGTTCCGCGCCCACGGCGCAGCGATCGCCGCCGTGCTCATGGAGCCGGTGGTGGGCAACATGGGGCTCGTCGTGCCGACAAGGGAGTTTGTGGAGGCCGCCCGTCGGCTCACGCAGGCGCACGGTGCGCTGCTCGTGTTCGACGAGGTGATGACCGGGTTTCGGCTGTCGCTCGGCGGCGCGCAGCAGATCCTGGGCATCACGCCCGACCTCACCACCCTCGGCAAGATCGTTGGCGGCGGCCTGCCGCTCGGGGCCTACGGCGGCCGACGCGACGTGATGGACCATGTGCTCCCGGCCGGCAAGGTCTTCCAGGCGGGCACGCTCTCGGGCAACCCGCTGGCCGTGGCCGCCGGCACCGCCACGCTCGAAGAACTGCGGGACCATCCACCCTATGCCGAGCTCGAGCGGCGCGGCGCCCGGCTCGAGGCGGGCTTCCGCGCGGCCGCGGCGCGGGCCCGAGTGCCCGTCTGGATCGCCCGAGTGGGCAGCATGATGACGATGTTCTTCCAGCGGGGCGAACAACCCGTGCCGGTGACGGGCTGGCAGACCGCGTCGCAGAGCGACACCGACCGCTACGCCGCCTTCTTCTGGGGCATGATCGACCGCGGCATCTACCTGCCCTGCAGCCAGTACGAGGCCCTGTTCTTTTCGAGCATGCACACCGACGCCGACATCGAGACCACCATCGCGGCCGCCACCGACGTGCTCGCCAATCAGCCCGAGTAGGCCGACACGGTCGGCTTGCGGACGAGGTCTTCGGCGAGCGGTCGATGCGGCCGGATGCCGAGCTTCGCCAGCTCGCCGTGGTACGCCTTCACGCCTTCGTCCGCGGCCAGATCCCCGTCGGCCACCGCGCGGAGGCATTTCACGAACAGCAGCTGGTGTTCGGCGGCGTTGATCTTGCGGCCGAAGAGGGCGACGCGGGCGCCGTGCCGCTTCGCCTCCTCCACGAGGCCGAAGGCGTCGTGCGTGGTGCCCGCGCCGCCGCCGAGGATCCCCACGACGACCGAGCGGTCGTAGGCCGCCAGCTGCTCCGTGACCTCGGGGCCGAGGTAGGGAATCTTCAAGAAGATCGGCCGGCCCGCCCGCGGCACACCCGCGAGGCACCGCACGACGTGGTCGGCCAGAAACCTCGCGATGTCGCGGGGCTTCTCCCCCGCAGCTTTGCCCGGCACACGATCGAGGGCGTTTGGAAAAAAAACCTCGAGGAAGTGCCGAAAGCCGGCCCGCTCGGCCTCGAGGCGGAACTCGCGGTAGGCGGTGAGCATCGCCCGGTCGAGCACGGCATCATCATTGAGCGTGAGCGAGAAGAGCCCGAGGTTCGCGCCGCGGGAGAAATCGGTGTGGGCCGCCTCGGCACGGCCGTAGCGTGCCTGCGGAATCGTGGTCGTAGAGAAGGGCAGGGCGGGCTGGCGGCCGTAGCTGCCGGTGCCGGCGGCGAGCCAGATGTCGGTCGTGTCGTTCATCCGCACGGCGGGCGTGACGTGGCTGGAAAGGAACAGCCCTTCCTCGATCGCGAGCGACTCGCTCGTGCTCGCGCTCATGAGCATGATGTCGACGAGCCCCTGCCGGACGATCTCGCGGATGATGTCGCGGTAGTCGGCGATCGACCGGAACGGCCCCGTGGCCTGATTCCCGCCGGGGGCGAGTCCGGGGGCGGCCAGGCCGAAGGCCATGTCGGCGTCCTTGGCGTCGGCGAGGATGAAATCCCGACAGCCAGGATCGGCCACGATCCGGGCGAGTTTCATGTCGAGCGATTTTTCGGTCGGTTTCATTTGTCTGGGGGCCGCCTGGAGGGAAGGGACCAAGCTGGGATCGTACCCGAAGGCCGGCGGACGGTGGCCCGCCGCAAAACTAAAACGTAAAACTTTTACGCAAGAGCATAACGGCCGACGGCTACCCTGTGGCCCGAGCGTGCGGCTGGCAGCGTGCCCGCCGTGGCCCGAATCCATCGTCACTTCTTTCGCCGGAGCTTTTCCGCCATGGCTGCTGCTTCCTACCGTTTTTCGATCGGCCCCTGGAACATCAGCCGCGGGGCCGATCCGTTCGGCCCGCCCGTGCGGCCGCAGGTGGAGTTCGACGAGGTGCTCAAGACGGCGGTCGGCCTCGGCTTCGAGGGGATTCAATTCCACGACGACGACGCCGTGCCTGACCTCGAAAACCTTTCCCCCGGCCAGATCGTCAAGGAGGCCGAGGCGATGCGGCGGAAGCTGGCCGACATGGGCCTCACGCCCGAGTTCGTCGCGCCGCGGCTCTGGGAGCATCCTCATGGTGTCGACGGCGGCTACACGAGCAACGACCTCGCGGCCCGGAAGTGGGCGATCGAGCGGTCGAAGCGGGCGGTGGACGTGGCGACGGCGCTCGGCACCGATCTGATCGTGATGTGGCCGGCCCGCGAGGGAACGGCCGTGCGGGAGAGCAAAAACCCGATCGAGGCCTCGCGGCAGCTGATCGACGCCATCAACGCCATCCTCGCCGCGAGCCCGCAGGCGCGGATCGCCATCGAGCCGAAGCCCAACGAGCCGGTCGACCACGCCTTCATCCCCACGATCGGCCACGCCCTGGCGCTCGGCGCCCGCTGCCAGGATCCCGCCCGGGTGGGCGTGCTGATCGAGTCGGCCCATGCCACCCTCGCCGGCCTCGACCCCTCCGACGAGATGGGCTTCGCGCTGGCCGCCGGCAAGCTCTGGAGCGTGCACTTGAACGACCAGAATGGCCTGAAGTTCGACCAGGACAAGGTCTTCGGCGCGGCGAATCTCCGCGGCGCCTTCGACCAGGTGCGGGTGCTCGAGTCGGCAGGCTACGCCGCCACCGGCGCGTTCGTCGGCTTCGACGTGAAGGCCCAGCGGACGCAGAAGGCCGAGTCGGCCACGGCCCATCTCGCCACGAGCAAGGCGGTGTTTCTGCGGCTGGTCGAGAAGGTGCGTTCCTTCCCGGAGGCGACGGCCAGGCAGTGCATCGCGGCGCGGGATTACGAGGCGCTCGAGCGGCTCGTGCTCGAGCACCTGCTCTCCGCCTGACGATTCCGCCGTGACCCGTCCGTGCCCCAGCGGTGACTGCGTCCTATTGAGGCTTGCATAAGCCATTCATGTTCTGCCGTCGCATCGCGACGGGGGTTTGGCCTTGCTGCTCGTGAATCCACTTTTCATCGGTCAATAAAAGCCCCGGTGCGCCCATGCCAGCCGTGCCGCTCGTCGCCGTCATCCTCGATGCCGCGCGGCCGTATGACCGCCTGATCATCGCCGGCGCGGCCCGGTTCGCCCGGGAACGGACCCGCTGGAGCCTCTATGTCGAGGAGGATCCGCTGCAGAAGCTCCCCGACCTGGCCCGCTGGCATGGCCAGGGGATCATCGCGAACTTCGACGACCGGCGGGTCGCGCGGGCGATCCGCGGCCTCGGCATCCCGGTGGTCGGCGTCGGCGGCGGCTACGGCTGGCACGACGCCGCGTCGGGCATTCCTTACATATACACCGACAACGCCGCCATCGGCCGGCTCGGCGCCGAGCACCTCCTGGCCTGCGGCTTCGAACATTTCGCCTTCTGTGGCTACCCGCGGACGACGACGAGCGGCTGGTCGGAGGAACGGGCGGCGGCATTCGCGGCGGCGTGCACGAAGGCCGGCCGGCCCTGCCACACGTTCACGGGCCGGCACGGCAACGCCCGCCGCTGGGCCGACCTGCAGGGCGAACTCGCCCGCTGGCTCACGCAGCTGCCGAAGCCGCTGGGCCTGATGGCCTGCAACGACCTCCGCGCCCGGCACGTGCTCGAGGCCTGCCGCACGCTGGGCCTGCGGGTGCCGCACGACGTGGCGGTGATCGGCGTCGACAACGACGAGATGATCTGCGAACTCACCGATCCGCCGCTGTCGAGCATCGATCAGGCGGCGCGGCGGATCGGCTACGAGGCGGCGGCCCTGCTCGAACGGCTCATGCACGCCCGGCCGGAGCCGGCTGGCCGCGGCCGTGGCGGCAAGCCGCGGCGGCTGCCGGCCACGCCGGAGCGGATCGTCGTGCCGCCGATCGGGGTCGTCGCCCGCGCCTCGACCGACACCCTGGCGACGAGCGATCCGGCCGTGGTCGAAACCCTGCATGCCCTGCGGCGCACGCCCTGGATGCGGCCGGCCGTCGAGGCCCTGGCCGCGGCGGTGGGCCTCTCGCGCACCGGGCTTGAATCACGGTTCAAGGTGGCGGTCGGCCGGTCGATCCACGAGGAATACATCCGGCTGCGGCTCGCGGCCACCAGGCGGCTGATCACCGGCTCCGACCTGCCGCTCAAGTCGGTCGCCGCCCGCACCGGCTTCCCCTCGGTGCAATACATGACCACGTTCGTCCGCCGCCACACCGGCCTCACGCCCGCCCGGCTCCGGGCCCTCGAGAAACGTGGCTGACCGTCCCGACTCAATAAATCTCGGTCGAGACGATATCTTTCCGGCTCTTGAGCCGCTCCGTCCATCGCCACCACCCGCTCTTGGAGCACCTCCGAACATGTCGCCCACCAAGGACGAGATCGCCGCCCGTCTCGCCGCGCAGAAGGTGCTGCCGCTCTTCAACTGCGGCGACGTCGCCACCGGCATGGGCGCGCTCGAAGCCCTGCGCGCAGCCGGCATCCGCATCGTCGAGTTCACCAACCGCTCCGCCGGCGCGCTCGATGTCTTCCGCGGGCTCGTGGCCGAGGCGGCCGCCCGCCTGCCCGACATGCTGCTCGGCGCCGGCACGATCATCGACGCCGCGCAGGCCGAGGACTTCCACCGGGCCGGGGCCGCCTTCCTCGTGGCCCCGAACCTCGACGAAGAGGTGGGGGCCTATGCAGCGAGGCACGGCCTCTTCTGGTGCCCCGGCACCGGCACGGTGACGGAGATGATCCGGGCCCACAGGCTCGGCGCCACCGTCATCAAGGTGTTTCCCGCCGACACGCTCGGCGGGCCCGCCTTCATCAAGGGCGTCCGCGGCCCGTGCGGCTGGCTGAAGCTCATGCCCTCGGGCGGGGTGACGCTCGACGAGGCGAATCTCAGGGCATGGTTCGCCGCCGGCGTGCACTGCGTCGGCATGGGCTCGCATCTCGTGGATGCCGCCACGCTCGCGGAACGCCGGTTCGGCGAACTGACCGACCGCACCCGCCGCCTCGTCGATCTCCTCGGAAAGGTGTGAACCCATGGCACTTGCCATCGTCGCCGTCGCCATCCTCGCGCTCGTGGCCCTCGTCGTCTGGGCGAAGGTGCACCCCTTCTTGGCGTTCGTGCTCGTGTCGGCCGCGGCGGCGGTGGCGCTCGGCATGCCGCTCGGCGACGTGGCCGGCGCGATCCGCAAGGGGATCGGCGACATCCTGAGCGCCCTGACGATCGTGATCGTCACCGGCGCCATGCTCGGCAAGCTCGTGGTCGAAAGCGGGGCCGCCCAGCGGATCGCCGCGGTGCTCGTCAAGGCCTTTGGCGAGCGGCGGATGGCCTGGGCGATGGCGATCACCGGCTTCATCGTGGGGATCCCGCTCTTCTATGGCGTCGGCTTCGTGCTCCTCGTGCCGATCATCTTCGCCGTGATCGCGCAATACCGTCTGCCGGCGCTCGTGGTGGCGATGCCGGCGCTCGCGGCGATGAGCGTGGCCCACGGGCTTCTGCCACCGCACCCGGCGCCCACGGCCCTGGTGGCCAGCTTCCATGCGAACCTCGGCCTCACGCTCGTCTACGGGCTCATCGTCGCCCTGCCCGCCGTCATCCTCGCCGGCCCGCTCTTCGCCCGCACGCTGGCCGGCTTCGAGGCCCGGCCGCTGCCCGGGTTCGCGGCCGAGCCGAAGCCGGAGCGAGACCTGCCGGGCAGCTGGATCAGCGTCGTGACCGCGCTTTTGCCCGCCTTGCTGCTGTTGCTCACGACCGTCGGCGAGATCGTGATGCCGCCGCAGCCGCCGGCGGGCGGGGCGGCCGCCGCGGGACCGGGGGCGGGAATCCTGCGGTTCGTCTCCGATCCCGACGTCGTGATGATCGTCGCGCTCGTGTTCGCGACCATCTCGCTGGGCCTCGCGCGGGGCCGCTCCCTGCCCGCCGTGATGCACACCTTCTCCGGTGCGATCAACGACGTGGCGTCGATCCTGCTCGTGATCGCGGGCTCCGGCGCGTTCAAGGAGGTGCTGATCAAGAGCGGCGTGAATGCGCAGATCGCACAGGCCCTGCAGGGGCTGTCGATCGACCCGTTGCTGCTGGGCTGGATCGTCACCGCCGCGATCCAGGTGTGCGTTGGCTCTGCTACGGTGGCGGGTCTGACGGCGGCGGGCATCCTCGCCCCGGTCGTCGCCGGCGGCGGCGTCGATCCCAACCTGATGGTGCTGGCGATCGGCGCCGGGAGCCTGTTCTGCTCCCACGTCAACGACGCCGCCTTCTGGCTGTTCAAGGAGTATTTCAACGTGAGCGTGGCCGACACGCTCAAGACCTGGACGGTGATGGAGTCGATCGTGTCGGTGGTGGGCCTCGCCGGCGTGCTCGTGCTCGCACGGTTGATTTGAGCCCGTCCCCGGCCTGACGCCCGGGGCTTGTATTTTCATTCGCATGAAGCACGAAATGGTGCGGCGGGATTGGCCCCGTCCCCGGGTTTCCACCCGGGGCTTCCATGGGAATGGTGGCGCCGCCGTCGATGGTCACACCACCCTGGGATAGAAGCCCGGAGCGGAAGCGACGGGACGGGCCCACGCAACGCCCGCCATACGGCGATCGCGGGCCGGGCGACAACGCCGGCTACCGCAACGGCGGCAATCCGACCTCTCTCCGCGACCGATTGATCGCCACCCACGCGGCCGGCACCTTCCGGAAGAGCCGCGTCAACTGCGACGGGCTCACCCCGAGCGCATCGGCGGCTGGTCGCATCTCGAATCCCACCGAATGCAGCCGGTCGACCGCCTCGGCGACGATCGCGGGATAGTCGTCGTGATCCGCCGCGATCAGGAGCTGCCGACCGCGGACACGCGATCGCCAGAGCGGCGAGGGCCCCTCTGGCGCTGGCTCGCGATGCGACAGGGCCAGCGCCAACCGCAGCCGCCAGACCGCGGCCGCGCGGTTCTCCGCCTGCGAGCGGCGTTCCGAGCCTTCCGCGGAGACGCCCGTCGGGCGATGCACGAGCACGACCGCCGTCTCCACCTTGTTGCGATGCTGGCCACCGGGGCCCGGGCGGCGGGTCCGCGTCTCCTCGCACTGCGCGAGCAGGTCCGAGGAGGGCAGGGCGGCGGGATGCATCGGGGCGACCTTCACGGCTTCTTTGGCGCAAGTGGCTCGTCGGCGAGCGCCCGGGCCAGCGGGCAGCCCGCGGAAATCTTCTGCCCCTGCCGGTAGGCTTCGAGCACCGCCCGCGACCGCGCGGCGAGCATCCGCCGCACCTCGCGCCGCTGTCCCTTCACCCGCGGGATCGTCATCGAATCGTAGGCGGTCGTCTGGTGCCGCATCCAGGCGATCACCGCCGCCTCCGCGCGACGCTCGATCGGGATCCGCTTCGTACGGGCCACGGTGCCGCTGCCCACGGGGGTCGCATGGGTGGCCACGAGTCGGGCAAGCCGCCGCGACAGCTGCGCATGCGTCGCGTGAAACCTCAGGAATTCCGCGACCGCGGCCTCGAAATCCTCGACATACTCCTGCTGCACCTTCTCGCGACGCCGGGCCGCCGAGGCCTGCTTCTTCGCGTAGTCGTCGGTGGCCCGTTCGGCGTCGAGCTCCGCGCGGATTCGGTCTACGGTGGCAGCCGGTGCCCAGACGCCCCGGGAAAACATCCGCCGGCCCACCTTCTCCTGCACCACGTAGTGGTCGCCGGCCGCCTTCACCCGCCGCGTCAACCCGGCGTCGCCGGGCGGCAGCAGCACCCAGCCGGCGGGCACGGGCTTGACCACCCCCGCGGCCGTGCGGACGGTGCGGGCCGAGGGGCCCGGAGCAAACACGGGAGCGGACACGCGGACGACTCCTCGCCGAACTGAAACAGGGACGACAGGTGCCGTGAAGCTAGAAACTTCCCCGCGAAATGGAAGGCCAGTTCCAGGCCGGCAGGCAGGGTAGAATCCGTCGTATGACCACGACTACGTTCCGGACCGCATCAAGGGAATCTACG
>JBIIYN010000428.1:0-2721 GCA_044346795.1 Pirellulales bacterium | reverse complement strand
TGTCGGGATTAATGACTGGGCCCGCGTTTGCCGGCGGCTGTGGACCCTTATAATCGAAGCGTCGACAAGAGAGATTGTCGCAGTGTCGCCCCGCAATCCGAAGGCACCATGGCCGGTAAATTTCTGCCGCTCGACGAAGCCGCCCGCCATCTCGGCGTGACCGCGGACGAGATCCATCGTCTGGTCGACCGCAAGAGACTGTTTCCTCTGCGCGACGGAACGACGGTCAAGTTCAAGATCGATGAACTCGACCGGCTGGCCGCAGCGGGCATCGAAGACGAAGCCCCGTCAGGCTTGTCGCTCGAACTCGAACTGGCTGATGAGGAGCCCGCCCCCGCGGCAGGGACGATCAATCTCGAACTCGGCGGGGTGGAAACCGCAACTCCGGCCAACGCGGCGGCACCGGCCGACGAGATCTCGCTGGCCGACAGCGTCGCCCTGCCGGCCGGCTCGGTCGACTCGGGCACACGACTTCAGGTTGAAGCCGACAGCCTGGTGCTCGGCGGCAGTGGGTCTCTGGCCGGAGATCTGCCGATCGAAGTGAAAACGGGAGGCGACAGCGACGCGATCCCGACGATCTTTGCCGATGATGCGTTGTCCGGGAACGATCTCGCCATGCCCACGCTGGCCACGGGCAACGCCATCGGGCTCGGGGCGATGGAACTCGATCTCGACTCGATCGTGGGACTCTCGGCGCCGGGTTCCGCACAGCCGGCCCCGGTCGCGAAGCCGGCGCCGGTCGCCAGCCCCGATGACTCGGGCACGCTCGCCATCGATCTCTCCGATCTAGGCGGCGGCTCGAGGGTCAGCCGGGCAGGGGGATCGAATGCGGCAGGTTCGCTGGTGTTCGGATCCGACGTCGATCCCGCCGGCATCTCCGGCTCCATCGCCGATGCGGGGGCCGCCCTGTCCGGGGCCTTGGACAGCGGACTGTCGCTGGAGGACGGAGACGCGGCCGTTTCGGGGATCGACCTTGGGCCTCTCGACGACGGCGGGCTCGCCGACGGCGGCGCCACGGCACTGGCAGGAGAAGAGTTCGACCTTGGCGGGCTCGGCGACGACGAGGAAAGCGCCTCCGTCGTGGCGGTGGAGCCGGAGTCGGGCGATTCGAGTTTCTTTGCGACGGGCGAAGGAGAAAGCTCCGAATTCACGGGCGACATTCCCCTGTCAGCCGAGGCTGCCCCCGACGTCGGCGATCTCGTGACCGCAGCCGCCGTCCCCGACACCAGATTCAACGTCTGGCAGATCGCGGGATTGGTCTGCTGCTCCCTGCTGCTGCTCGCGGGGGGCTTCGTGATGTTCGACCTGATGCGAACCATCGGCAGCCCCGCGGATCTCAGCCTCTCCAGCCCGCTCCTGAATCCCCTGTCAAGCGTCTTCGGGTGGCGTTAGCCCGCCGCGGAATCCCCGGCGGCGGGCCATCGTGCTACGATACAGGGATGAAGCCGACCCTGTGCTCCTGCATGGTCTGGGTGGTGGCGGCAGGGCTTTGCGTCTCCTGCCGCCCGGCCGCCGAGATCCAGCCGACCGACATCCGGACCTACACCGTGCCGCGGCCCGCAGGCGGTGCCGCGCGGGCGGCCGGCTCCACCGCCCGGCCCTCGAGCGGGCCGTCGACGTCCGCCCCCGCGGGAGGCCCTACGGTCGCCTACGATCTTCCCGAAGGCTGGCAGGACAAAGGAGCCAGCGGGATGCGACTGGCCACGCTCCGGACGGGACCGGACACGGCCGCCGACGCGGCGGAAATCACGATCATCCCGGCCTCGGGGTCGCTCGAGGGCAATGCCGCCCGCTGGCAGGAGCAGCTCACGCCGGGAGCCAGTTCGGATCGGGTCGCCCAGGCCATCGAGCAGGCGGAAAAGGTGTCGGTCAACGGGACCGAGGCCACGATCCTGCTCCTGACCGACGATGCGGCTGAAAATCGCCAGGCGATCCTCGCCGCAATGATCCCGCTCGATGCATCGACGTCGCTGTTCGTGAAGTTCAAAGGTCCTGCCGCACTGGCCGGCACCCTCCGCGAGCCTTTCACGGGTTTCGTCCGCTCGATTCGCTGGAAGTGACCCCCGGGCGGCTCCGGCCCCGCCAATACACCTGCCACCACACCACCGCACGGAACCCAAGACCATGGCCACCGGCAGTCTCCCCTCGCACGGCTTCCCTGCGACGCTACGGTCCCCGGCACGATCCTCCGGACGCGTGGAAGGCTCGACGGCATGGGGCACGCTGCGGGCAGCAGGTTCGCTGAAGGTCACGGTGGTCATGTTCCTCGCGGGCATCTTCCTGCTCTTCGTCGGGACGCTCGCCCAGGACGAGAAGAACCTGCCCGAGGTGAAGCAGGACTATTTCAACAGTTGGATCGCGCAGGTGCCGCTGTCCGACTTTTTCCCGGTGACGATCTTCGGCCCCTCGACGCTCACCGGCTGGTTTCCATTTCCCGGCGGCGCCACGATCGGGCTGGTGCTCCTCGTGAACCTGATCGCGGCGAAACTGACCCGGTTTCACGTGCACGCCACCGGCACCCGCCTGCTCCTCGGCACGCTCGTATCGGTCGCCGGCGGGCTGTTGACGCTGCTGGTGATCCTCAGCGGCCACTACGCCGACGGCCTGCAGGGCCGGCCGCCGGTCGACTATGCCACCGTGTGGCGGCTCGTGCAGGGCACGGCCGTGGCGTCGACCGCGACCTTGATCTGGGTCGCGATCCGGGCGCACGACTCGAGCCGG
>JBIIYN010000381.1:0-3440 GCA_044346795.1 Pirellulales bacterium | reverse complement strand
TGAGCAGTTCGACCATGCGGTAGCCGCGGTCGAGCCGCGACTGCGTGGCGGCGTCGAGGTCGGTACCGAGCTGGGCGAACGCCTCCAGTTCGCGGAAGCTCGCCAGGTCGAGACGCAACCCGCCGGCCACCTTCTTCATCGCCTTGGTCTGGGCGGCACCGCCCACGCGCGACACCGAGATGCCGACGTTCATGGCCGGTCGCTGGCCGGCGAAGAAGAGGTCGGGCTGGAGGTAGATCTGACCGTCCGTGATGGAAATCACGTTGGTGGGGATGTAGGCCGAGACCTCGCCCTCGAGCGTCTCGATGATCGGCAGCGAGGTGAGGGAGCCGCCGCCCTTCTCCTTGGAGAGCTTCGCCGACCGCTCCAGGAGGCGGCTGTGGGCGTAGAACACGTCGCCCGGGTAGGCCTCGCGTCCGGGCGGCCGCCGCATCAAGAGCGACAGCTGGCGGTAGGCCGTGGCCTGCTTGGAAAGGTCGTCGTACACGATCAGGGCGTGCTGGCCGTTGTACATGAAGTATTCGGCCATCGCCGTGCCCGAGTAGGGCGCGATGTACTGCAGCGGGGCCGCGGTGCTGGCGCCCGCCACGATCACCGTGGTGTAGTCCATCGCGCCGTACTTCCGCAGGATGTCGATGGCGACGGCCACCGACGAGTCCTTTTGGCCGACCGCGACGTAGAAGCACTTCACGCCGCTGTTCTTCTGGTTGATGATCGCGTCGATGCCGATGGCCGTCTTGCCCGTCTTGCGGTCGCCGATGATCAGCTCGCGCTGGCCGCGGCCGATCGGGGTCATGGCGTCGATCGCCTTGATGCCCGTCTGCAGCGGTTCGCGGACCGGCTGCCGTTCGGCCACGCCCGGCGCGAGCGTTTCCACCGGCCGCCGCTGGTCGGTGACCACCGGGCCCTTGCCGTCGAGCGGATTGCCGAGCGGATCGAGCACGCGGCCGATCACCGCCTCGCCGACCGGCACGCTGAGCAGCTTGCCGGTGCTCCGGACCTCGTCGCCCTCGGTCACCTTGAGATAGTCACCGAGGATGATGACGCCGACGGAGTTTTCCTCGAGGTTGAAGGCGAGGCCGGTGACTCCGCCGGGGAACTCGACCATTTCGCCGGCCATCACGCCGGACAGGCCCCAGACCCGTGCGATGCCGTCGCCGACCTCGAGCACGCGACCCACCTCGCGCACGTCGATGCCCGACTCGAAACGGTCGATCTCCTCACGCAGTACCGAGGCGATCTCGTCCGTATTGAATTTCATGGATGCTCCTCTGCTTCAGTCGGGCCCTGAGCCGAACGAGGCTCGTGGCCACGGAATGGTCATAGACGGTATCGGCGACCCGCACGATGAGGCCGCCGATCAGTTCGGGGTTGACGACGAAGGACGGTGTGATGCTGCCGCCGACGGCCTTTTCGACCGCGGCGACGATCTCGCGCTGCTCGGCCGGATCGAGCGGGAGCGCGGTGGTGACGGTGGCCTGGCGGCGGCCCTCCAGTTCGTCGGCCTGCCGCTCCGCCGCCGCCACCACCTGGGCCAGCATGCCGAGCCGGCCGTGCCGGGCGAGCACGTGCAAGGCATGGAGCGTCGTGGGCAGGACGCGGCCGGCGCAGATCCGATTGATCACGGCCGACTTCTCCTCCGGCGTCACCTTCGGCGAGTCGAACACGAGCCGCGCCTGCGGCACCTTCGGCAGCACGTCTCGGACCATCGCGGCGAGTTCGTCGATCACCTCGCGGCGGCACCGCTTGCGGTCGGCCGCCTCGATGATCGCCTGCGCATAGACCTTCGACAGCTTTTCGACGCCGATGTCGGTCGGGCCTGCGCCGACGTGGGCGGGCGCGTGGCGGGCGTCGTGGGGATCGTGGGCTGCCATGGTCATCGGGAGGGCCTCAGTTCACGCTGGGTTTCGTGCCGAGGCTCGCGACCGAGTCGCGGACCAGCCTGGACTGCTCGTCGCGACCGAGCTTCTCCCGGAGAAACTTGCCGGCCACCTCGACGGCAAGGTCGCCCGCCCTGTCGGCGATCTGGGCGAGCGCCTCGTCCTTGGCCAGCCCGATTTCGTGGCGGGCCCGTGCCTTCTCGTCCTCGGCGGCCTTGCGGGCTTCGGCGACGATCGCCTGCCGGGTGGCGTCGGCGTCGCGGCGGGCCTCCTCCAGCATGCCACGGACCTCGTCGGAGGCCTCCGCCAGCCGTCGCTCGTAGGAGGCCAGCATCCGCTTGGCCTCGTCGTTCGCGGCGTGCGTGGCGGCGATCGTGTCGGCGATTCCCTGCTCGCGTTTGTCGAGCCCGTCCATGATCGGCTTCCAGGCGAACTTCGTGAGCAGTCCCAGCAGGCCGAGGAAGACGACGAACGACCAGACGGCCAGATCGGTCTGGAACCAAGCCGGGCTCTCGAAGTCCTTCTGCGTCGTGCCGGCCGGCGGGTTATGGCCGATCTCCGGCAGGTGGCCGTGCTCGCCGTGCCCCGCGTGGTGCCCGTCGGCGGCGAGTGTCGGGCCGCTCACAAAGAGGCCGCACGAGAGCAGGCTGCACAGCACGATCGCCACCGCGCTCCGCACGGGCGACATGAAGCGGTTGGATTGGGAAGGATGGGTCTGGTTCAAGCTCTTTCTCCGCGAACGTTTATCCGTCATCGGGTCCGTATGGGGTGCCGTGCTGACCGGTCGGGCAATCGACTCCCGCGAGGGCCCGCGCGGGGCGGGGAGCGATGCCGCTCCCCGCCCGCGACGGCGGAACTCCCTGCCGAGGCTCCGGGCTCCAGGGCAGCCCGTGGAAACACCCGGCTGCGGGAGGGGAATCACTTCTGCGAGCAGATGAACAGCGCGTAGAACGTGAAGCCTTCGATGAGGGCGGCGGCGATGATCATCGCCGTCTGGATGCTGCCGGAGACTTCCGGCTGGCGGGCCATGCTCTCGTAGGCCGCCGAGGCCAGCTTGCTGATGCCGTAGGCGGCACCGATCACGACGAGGCCGACGCTGAACGGCGCGGTGAGGTCGATGAGCGAGCGGCCGCCGACGGCCTCCTGGGCGCTGGCGACGTTGGCGCACAGCACGGTGACCACGACGGCGGCAAGGGTGGAAAGCGTACGGAACGAGGCGAGGGATCGGATCATCACGGGATCAAACTCCTTGGAAAACGAGGGGGAAAACGGAGAGCCGGACGGCGTCCGGCGAGGAAACGAAAAACGGGAAAACGGTGACCGAAGTTCTGGGAAAAAGTCTGACGCTGTGGAAAATTGTTCAGTGGAGGGGACTCAGGGGAGGGCGTTCAGTGCTGATGGACGGACGCCCCGATGAAGAGCGCCGACAGGAAGGTGAAAATGTAGGCCTGCAGGAAGGCCACGAACAGTTCGAGCACGCTGAAGAGCGTGCAGCTCACCACGCTGATGCCGGTGACCGTCGCCCACATCCCCATGGAGTAGGTGGCGGCGGCCGAGATC
>JBIIYN010000382.1:0-3440 GCA_044346795.1 Pirellulales bacterium | reverse complement strand
AGCCCGAAGCCGTCGGTCGTGAGTTCCTCGAGCAGGCCGGCCTCGTAGCTGGTGTGCAGGCAGTTCTCGTCGGAGCTGTACGGCTTCCCCTTGGACGCCTTCACCGGGATGTTCTTCGCCTCGCAGAATTCGATCAGCTCCTTGCGGCCCGGGAAGCGGCCGCGGAATTCCGCGATCCGCCACGGGGCGAGCACCTTGATCGTCGGGTCGAGAGCCTCGGCGGCGAGTTGGAACCGGCACTGGTCGTTGCCCTTGCCGGTGGCGCCATGGGCGTAGACGGTGGCACCCTCCGCGTGGGCGATCTCCACGCACACCTTGCTGATCAACGGTCGGGCGATCGAGGTGCCGAGCAGGTAGGTGCCCTCGTAGCGGGCCTGCCACTGCATGACGGGGAAGGCGAAATCGCGGCACAGCTCCTCGCGCACGTCCACGATCAGTGCCTTCGCCGCGCCACAGGTCCGCGCCTTGGCGAGCGTCGCCTCGCGATCCTCGCAGGGCTGGCCCAGATCGACGTAGACCGCGATCACCTCGTAGCCCTGCTCGATGAGCCACCCGAGGATCACCGAGGTGTCGAGGCCGCCCGAATACGCCAGCACGCACTTCTTCCGCATCTTCTTCTCCTGATGAGACTTCTCTGTCGGCCCGACGTTATAGAACGCCGGCATCGCCGGATACGATGCCCGTCGGCCGTGGGAATCCTCGGCATTCCCACCGGCCGACCTCGTGCAAACAGGCCATGGAGGGCTGTTTGCACAGATACCTAGACTTCGTGGACGAGGGCCATATTGTGCCCGCCGGTGCCAAAACCGATACCCGCCACCAACAAAATGCGGTCACCACGCTTGAGCCGCCCCTCGCGGAGCCCCCAGGCGGTGACGTGTTCGAGCAGGCGGTTGACGTCGCCCCCCTCCACCGCAGCCAGCGGCGTGACGCCCCAGTAGAGCGCCATCTGCCGCAGCGTGGCGGGGTCGTCGCTCACGCCGACCGTGGGCACCGCTCCGCGACGCTTCGACCGGGCGATCGCCGTCACGCCACTCTTGCTGGCCACCACCACGAGCTTCGCGTCGAGTTCGGCCGCGATGCGGCTGGCACCGTCGACCACGGCCTGCGTGATCGGGTGCAGGCCGTCGACCAGAACCTCGGGGGGCGGCAGGAATTCCCCGGCCGAGACGGCCGGCCGCCCCCGGCCGAGCGCGTCTTCCAGGAACTGCCGGCGGTCCTGCAGATACTGCTTCTCGGTGGCGCTGGCGATCCGCCGCATCATCTCCACGACGAGCCGCGGATGTTCGCCGATCGCGGTTTCGCCCGACAGCATGCAGGCGTCGGCGCCATCGAGGATGGCGTTGGCCACGTCGGTGGTCTCGGCCCGCGTCGGCCGTCGCGAGTGCTGCATGCTGTCGAGCATCTGCGTCGCCACGATCACCGGCTTCTGGAACCGCTGGCAGGCGCGGATGATCTGCTTCTGCACCATCGGCATGCTGGCCACGTCGATTTCCACGCCGAGATCGCCGCGGGCCACCATCACCGCGTCGGCGGCCTCGACGATCGAATCGAGATTGTCGATCGCCTCGCGCTTCTCGACCTTGGCGACGACGCGGGCCTTGGAGCCGCGGGTCCGCAGCAACTCCTTGAGCAGCTTCACCTCCACGGCACTCCGCACGAACGACAGGCTCACGAAGTCGGCGCCGGCCGAGGCCGCCCACTCGGCGTGCTGCCAGTCGGCGGCGCTCATCGCGGCCACGGAGAGCTTCACACCCGGAAGATTCACACCTTGGCGGCTGCGGATCAGCCCGCCCTGCACGACACGGCAGCGGGCCTCGGTCGCGGACCGTTCCTCGACCACCAGGCTGATGGTGCCGTCGGCGAGCATCACGGCATCGCCCACCGCCAACTCGTCGATGAGGCGTTCGTACGTGGTCGTGAAGGCATCGGGCTGGCCGCTCTCCGTGCCGCGGATGAACCGGAACACCGCCCCCTCGACGCATTCGATCGAGCCGCCGGGAATCTCCCCCAGGCGGATCTTGGGGCCGGCCAGGTCGACGAGCACGCCGATCGGTCGACCGGCGGCCTCGGCCACCTGCCGCACCCGTCGGAGTGTCTCCTGGTGCTCCTCGATCGAGCCGTGTGCCATGTTGAGACGGAACACGTCGACGCCCGCATCCACGAGGCTGCGGAGGCCGGCCTCGGCCCGGCAGGCCGGACCGATGGTGGCGACGATCTTGGTGCGGACGATCGGCGTGGTGGGGGCAGTGGCGGGAGCGGGCGCGGCGTGCGACATGGGTGGCGTCCTTGGCGGGAAGGTGCGGACGAGGCGGGGACAGCAGAATACTGCAAGCGGACCGGTTTGCGTTAGACTCCGCCGGATGGCAACACGCGTGGCGCACCAGACCTGGCAGGATCGACGGGTGATCGTGGCGGGCGGCACGGCCGGCTTCGGCCTCGCGCTGGCCAGGCACCTCGACGCCGCGGGCGCCCGCGTGCTCGTCGTCGGCCGGTCGAGCGAAGGGGTGCGGCAGGCCCTCGCCGCCTGCGAAGCGGCAGCCCCGGCCGGCAGCCGCGTACGGGGCGTCGCGGCCGACCTCTCCCGCAGCGGGGAGGGGGGCCGCGTGGTCGGCGAGGCGCTGCGGATGCTCGGCGGCGTGGACGATCTCTTCTTCTGCGTGGGCCGGTCCGGCAGGGGGGCGATCCTCGCGACGAGCACCGATGAATTGCGGGCCTCTTTCGACGCCAACGTCTCGTCGGCCGTGGAGATCACCCAGGCGGTCGCGGATGACGTCGCGGCCGCCGGCGGCCACATCGTCTACATCGGCAGCCTCGCAGGCAAGCTCGTCACGCCGTTCATGGGTGCCTACTGCGTGGCGAAGTCGGCGCTGGCGGCCTATGCCGACGCCGTGCGGATCGAGATGGCTCCACGCGGGGCGCACGTGCTCCTTGTCTCGCCCGGCCCGATCCGGCGCGACGACGACGACCCGCGGGCCGCCGCCGCGGCCGACCGCTACGCTGCCGACGTCGCGGAAGCCGGCCTGCCCCCGGAGGCGCTCCGCCCCGGCGGCACCCGGGCGGTCGAACCGCTCGACCCCGACCGCCTGGCCAGGCAGGTGCTCGAGGCCTGCCGCCGGCGGCAGAGCGAGCTCGTCGTGCCGCGGAAGGCCGGGCTGCTGGCCGGGCTCATCGAATGGTTCCCGGACTGGGGCCGCCGCATCCTGTCCCGGGCGGTCCGCCGCTGAATCGAGGCGGCGCTGGCAAGAGGCGACAGCCCGCGGTGTTGCCGCTATAACCTTGAGCCGTTCCCGCCCACCCGATCGTCCCGACAATCCATTCGATACCCCATTCGATACCGAGGAGCAACCGTCCGATGGCAGCCGCAACCAGCACTGGACCCGAAGCATTTCCGGGGATCGCGAAGATTCGCTACGAAGGTCCGTCCACGAAGAACATGC
>JBIIYN010000379.1:0-3466 GCA_044346795.1 Pirellulales bacterium | reverse complement strand
GAGGGAGTCTATTCGCGATCCGTGAACACGTTCAAGCAAAACACCTGAAGCCGAGTTGGGCGAGCCGAAATCGGCGGTATGCGCTGTTCAGCCTACGAGAGATCGATGACATAGAGCGCGATCGCGGCGGTCATGAGCAGGGCCGCGGCCAGCCTCCGGAGGAGCGCGGCCCGGTCGACCCGCTGCTCCAGTTCATGCCAGCCCAGATGCGCGAGCGCCGCGCCGAGCGCGACCGACATCAAGCCGCGGGTCGATTGGAGAATGTTCCCGAGCACGGCCCCCACCAGACCGAAGCAGCAGTAGAGGCCGACCATCGAGAGCAGCCACGCCGCGGCATACTGCGCCGCGGCGGCCCAGTCGGCCCGCGTGTGCGGCCGCAGGCCGACCGCCAGTGGTGCGAACAGGGTGCCGCAGAGGCCGTAGGTGAGCGTCATCGCCAGGCCGCCGGCATGAAGCCGGCTGATCGCGTCGCCCGACGCCGCGGCACCGGCCTGCAATGTGTCGATGAGCCGCACGATCCAGAGATCGGAGATGGCGAAGCAGAGACAGCACGCCAACATGATGCCGAACGCCCCCGGCGGCACGGCGGCCCGGCCTGTCTGTAAAAGTGCCGCCGCCGCCACGCTGAGCCCCACCGCCAGCCACTGCCGTGCGTCGAGCACATGCCCCAGCACGAACGACACGATCAGCGCGAGCATCACGACCTTCAGGCCCAGGAGCGGTGCCAGTCGCGAGGCCTCCACCCGTCCGAGCGCGGCGAAAAGACACGCCTGGCCCAGCAGGTAGAGGCCGGCCGAGAGGGCGAGCGGGACCGTGACGAGCCGCGCGGGGGGCGATGCCGTGGGCCAGGCGGCCCAGGTGAGCGGCACGCAGGCGACGGCCATGAGCACATGCGCCATGGCGAGCAGCCGCAGGGCGGCCCCCTTTCGCCCGACCGTCGCCTGGGCGAGAGAAAAGTGGCGGGAGACGAGATAGGAGACCGCGCTGAAGAAGGCGGCGGCCAGCCCCGAGGCGACTCCTAGCCAGAGGTCGGGCAGATGGGGATGGTTCGTCGGCATGGTGCTCGTTCGAGGCGTACGGTGGGCGACCACTCTACGGCGTCGGCAGAGTTCCTGCATCCGTCACGACCGTCACGGCCGGCGTGGGCTCACGGCACTCGGCTGGGCGGTGTCGCCGCCGGACCGCGAACCGGCCTGTAGAGTTGGGTTGGTGCCTCTCGTTCGGCAGGAAAGGACTCCCTGATGAGCTTCGTGGATCGCTCTGCTTCGCCGTTTGCCTCCCGCCAGTCAACGCTGGCCGCATCCACGACGGCCGGGAATGTCGGCGCGGGCCGCTTCGCCGCCGGCAGGTTCGGGCCCGCGGCGCGGTCATCGGCTGCGCCCGCCGTCGAGGCGGCTCCCGAGCCGACGATCCTCCCCCGCAACCGTTTCCGAGATCTCACGGCGCTGGCGCTCCTTGCCGGGTGCCTGTTCGCGATCGCGGCGCTGGCGACCTTCGATCCCGCCGACCCGCCCGTGTCGTACGGCTTCCCGCCGCATGCGCGGGCCACGAATGCCTGTGGCCTTCTTGGCTCCGTCGCGGCCTGCGGACTCTACGAGTGGTTCGGGCTCGGCGCGTGGGGCGTGGTCGCCGTCATGGCCGTCTTCGACCTGATGCTCCTGCGCCGCCGTGCCCTGCCCGATCTGCCGCTGCGCGCGGCCGGCGGGATCATCGCCGTGGTCGGCGTCTGCACGCTCCTCGCGATGTTTCTGCCCGACTGGGTGGCCCGGCCGATCTGGGGACCGGGTGGTCACGCCGGTGCGATGGGCCGGCTCCTTGCGGAGGGATACTTCGCGACGACCGGAGCCGCGATCGTGGTCACGGCCGTCACGGGGGCGGGCCTCTTCCTCACCTGCGACACGCTCGTGCTGCGGGCCGTCGCCGGCCTGGTGGCCATCGCGGCCGGCATCACCGCGGGCCTGATCGGTGGCCTCAACTTACTCCGGGCGCGGGTCGCGGCGCGTCTCGCCCCGGCAGACGAGCAAGCCGACGGTGACGTCGCCATCGCCGCGGCCTACCCGGGCCTGCGGCAGCGGATCGCCGCCGCGGCCGACGATGGTGAATCGGATGACGACGCCGACGCGGATGCCGACGACGACTCCGAGCCCACGATCCGCGTCCGTCGCCGCGAGAAGCCGCTCGCCGCGCCGGAGGACGAACTCGAGGAAGACGACGAATCGCTCGACACGGTGGCGAACGAGGATGGCGACGACATCGACGGCGAAGACGACGCCGTGGCGGCCCAGCCGGAGGCCCGCCCCGTGGTGCCGATCAAGTCGCTCGCCCAGCGCCGCCGCAAGGCGGAGCCGCTCCACATGGCGCCCGATCCGACGGCCGACTACGAGCTGCCGTCGCTCGAACTGCTCCTGCCCGCCGAGCAGCTGCAGCTCGAGCAGCAGGAGCAGGAGGTCCGCGACCGGGCCCGCGTGCTCGAGAAGACGTTCGCCGACTTCGGCTTCAAGGTGCGCGTGGTCGAGATCGAGACCGGCCCGGTCATCTCGCAGTACGAGATCGAGCTGGAGGCCGGCCTGCGGCTCGCCAAGATCGCCAATCTCGCCGACGACCTCGCGATCGCCCTGCGTGTGCCGAGCGTGCGGATCGTGGCGCCGATCCCGGGCAAGAACTCGGTGGGCATCGAGGTGCCGAACACCGACCGCCAGATGGTCCGCCTCCGCGAGGTGATCGAGGAGACGCAGGCGAAGAGCCGCACCATGAAGATCCCGCTCTACTTCGGCAAGGACGTGGCGGGCAATCCCATGGTCTTCGACATGGCCAGCCTGCCCCATCTCCTGATCGCCGGCCGCACCGGCACGGGCAAGAGCGTGTGCTTGAACTCGATCATCGTGTCGATGCTCATGACGCGGCGGCCCGATGAGGTGCGGATGCTGATGATCGACCCGAAGATGGTCGAGCTCACCCCATACAAGTCGCTGCCGCACCTCATGCATCCGGTGGTGACCGACATGAAGAAGGCGGAGGCGATCCTCGCCTGGGCGGTCGACAAGATGGAGGAGCGGTACGCCATGCTCGCCAAGGTGGGCGTGCGGCATCTCTCGCAATACAACCAGCTGGGCCGCGAGGAGCTGCTCAAGCGGTTTGCGCCGGAGAGCGAGGAGGAGGCCGCCGCGATCCCGACGACCATGCCCTATATCGTGATGATCGCCGACGAGATCGCCGACATGATGATGACCGCCGGCAAGGAGATCGAGCAGCACATCATCCGGCTCGCCCAGAAGAGCCGGGCCGTCGGCATCCACCTGATCCTCGCCACCCAGAAGCCGACGGTGGACGTGATCACCGGCCTCATCAAGAGCAACCTGCCGGCGCGGATCGCCTTCCAGGTGGCCAGCCGCACCGACAGCCGCGTGGTGCTCGACGAGTGCGGCGCCGAGCGGCTGCTTGGCAACGGCGACATGCTCTTCCTCTC
>JBIIYN010000378.1:0-3478 GCA_044346795.1 Pirellulales bacterium | reverse complement strand
ACGATCTCTTCTTCGCGCAGGTCGTCGATCATGTCTGGCTCCCGGGTGGGGCTCCTGTGTGGTGGTTGGGGGGAATGCGAAACGTGGCTGACGAACTGCGGGATGGTCAGGCGTGCGGGGCTGCAGTCGGGCAAATCAGGCCGGCGTCGAACAGGATCTTCTCGATTGCCACGACCGCCGCCGCGACGTCGTCGTTGTTGACGACCCGGTGCTGATAGTGATGAGACTGAAGCAGCTCCCGGCGGGCCACTTCGAGCCGTCTGGCCATAGCCTCCGGCGACTCCGTTCCCCGCCCCTGCAGCCGCTCGAGCAGCTGGTCGGGACGGGACGGCTCGACGAAGATCGTGATCGCTTCAGGATACCTCGCCAGGATCGAAAGTGTACCCTCGACGTCGATTTCCAGGACCACCCACTGTCCTGCGGCCAAACGGGGGGCCACTTCCTCCACCAGCGTGCCGTACCAGTGTTGCCGGCCATAGACCTGGCAGCACTCCAGAAACTCCCCTGCAGCCCGCCGCCGGTCGAATTCCTCGGCTGCAATGAAGTGGTAGTCCACCCCGTCGCGTTCACCGACTCGGGGC
Source organism: Pirellulales bacterium (assembly GCA_044346795.1). GTDB lineage: Bacteria > Planctomycetota > Planctomycetia > Pirellulales > UBA1268 > CAMCQY01. Next base: position 2,897 of record JBIIYN010000378.1, on the reverse strand, counting down.
GGCCGGGTGGTGGCCGACACGCTGGGGATGAGGTGGGGCAGATCCGCCAGAAGCCGCCGCAGGATCGTGGTTTTGCCGACGCCGGACGGGCCGGAGATGACGACGAGTTTGCCCGGACGCTGTGCCATTCAGATGTTCTAACGCGACGACCGGTCAGTTGAAAAGATGCCGCTCACTCGATGTTTTGCAATTGTTCGCGGAGCCGTTCGATCCGGGTCTTGAGATCCACCACCATGTGGGCGATGGCCACGTCGACCGACTTCGAAGCGATCGTATTGGCCTCCCGGGCCAATTCCTGCGACAGAAAATCGAGCGACCGGCCGGGCGACTCCTCCCCCAGGAGCCGGTCGAATTGGGCCACATGGCTCTCCAGCCGCACCAACTCCTCGGCGATGTCGGAGCGGTCGGCGATGAGCGCCACCTCGCGGGTCAGGTCGGCGGCGGAGAGCGTCGTCCCGCTGGCCTCCAGGAGCTTCGTCACCCGGTCGGCCAGCCGCGTGCGGTGTTCGGCCAGCACGGCCGGCACCCGCTGGCGGATGGCGGCGATCGACGCCGTGATTTCCTGGCAGCCACTCCGCATGTCGCGGGCCAAAGCGTCGCCTTCGGCACGCCGCATGCGTTCGAGGCCGTCGAGGGCGGCGTCGAGCCCGCGGGCGATCAGGGGCCAGATCTGCTCGACCGCGTCGTTCGATGGCGGCGTTTCCACGAGCACGCCAGGCAGGCCGAGAATTCCGTCGATCGCCCGCGGCGCAGGGATGCGATGCGAGGCGCAGAAGTCCTCGAGATCGTCGAGATAGGCCGAGAGTTGGCCACGATCGAACCGCCGGCCGGCCGGCACGGCGGGCCCGGCGACATCGAGCGTGATCTGCACCGCCCCGCGGCGGACGCGGCCGCGGATGGCGGACTCGATCCGCGGCTCCAGCATCGCGAAGGCGTCGCGGGATCGCAACGCCAGCTTGAAGAAGCGGTTGTTGACCACCCGCAGCTCGACCCGGCAGGTGGTCGGACCTGCGGCCGCGAAGCCCTCTCCGCAGCCGGTCATGCTGATCGCCATGGTCTCGGGCCCCGGCGGCTCGCCGCCTCGTAAGTGCGTGGTGAACGCGTGCCTATTTCGCGGGAGCCGGCTCGGTCGGGGCAGCGGGGGCGGTATCGGCCGCCGGCGTGGCAGGAGCGGGAGTCGGGGGGGCTTCCGCTGGCCTGGCCTCGGCGGCGGGCGTGGCCGGCAGGCTCAATGACTCGCCGCCGTCGGCCGGGCCGCTCGGCGGGGCGGCCGGCGTCTGGGGCGGCGTCTGCGGAGGTGCCTGCGGAATGGTGGACTGTGCGGGCGTCAACGGCGCGGTCGCCTGTGGGGCGGCGCCCCCGAGTTCGCTGGAGATGAGCGATTTCTGCCGGCCGAGCAGGTTGGTGGCCAGCAGGCAGAGCACGATCCAGAAGGCGGCCACGCCCACCGTGATCCGCGTGAACAGATCGCCAGCCTTCGTGCCGAAGGCGCTCTGTCCCCCCATGCCGCCGAGTGCCCCCGCGAGCCCGCCGCCCCGGCCCCGCTGGACCATCACGAGCAGGATCAGAAAGAGCGATGTCAGGACGAGCATCGACCCGAGCAACAGGCGGACAAGCGTTGTCATGGGAACGGTTGGCTCCGAAGCGTTACGGGCGTCTGGGGATCGATCGATCGAACACGCGAAAACGGTAGGCTACTATGAGACGGCGATGCGGCCTACCCCAACCGCCGCCGCCGGGGCATCGGGATCAGGCGAAGGCCTTGGCGATGCCGAGGAAATCGTCGGCTTTGAGGCTCGCGCCCCCGACGAGGGCCCCGTCGATGTCGGGCTGGGCGGCGAGGTCAGCCGCGTTGTCGGGCTTCACGCTGCCGCCGTATTGAATCCGTACCTTGGCGGCGACCGCCGGCGAGGCGAGCCCTCCGAGCAGCTGACGGATGAGGGCGTGCACCTCCTGCGCCTGCTGCGGGGTGGCGACCTTGCCGGTGCCGATGGCCCAGACCGGCTCGTAGGCGATCACGACCTTTTCGAGATCGGCAGCCGACAGGCCCGCCAAGGACCCGTTGATCTGCGTGGTCACGATCGCCTGGGTGCGGCTGCCCTCGCGTTCCTCGAGCGTTTCGCCGACGCAGACGATCGGCACGATCCCGGCGGCCAGGGCGGCCTTCGTCTTGGCGTTGACGATCGCGTCGGTCTCGCCGAACAGGGTGCGTCGCTCGGAGTGGCCGAGGATCACGTAGCGGCAGCCGAGGTCGACGAGCATCGGCGGGGCCACCTCGCCGGTGAAGGCACCGCTCGCCTTGTCGTGCATGTTCTGAGCGCCAAGCGCCACAGCAGGAGAGTTCGTCGCGCCCGTCAGGCCGAGCGCCCCGCCGACGGTGCTCACGTAGAGTGCGGGTGGACAGAGAACGAGTTCCACGCCGTTCGCTTCCCGCGCGCGGTCGGCCACGGCCTGGGCGAGGTCCGCCGCCTTGGCCCGATCGAGGTTCATCTTCCAGTTGCCGGCGACGATTTTTCTGCGTGACATGCGGTGGCTCCTTGGCCGCGGATCATAAAGGGAAACGGCCGGCCGCGGAAGCACTCAGCCCACGGCGGCGGCGGCGGCGTAGGAGCCGAGGGTCACCACCCGAGTGCAGCGTTTCTCGAGTGCGGCGATGGCCCGGCGGACGCGGAGGTCGTCCCGGTGGCCCTCCAGTTCGACGAAGAAGATGTAGCCCCGCTCTTCGCCCGGCATCGGAAAGGACTCGATCCACGTCAGGTTGAGCTTTTGTTTTTTGGGGATCGCCAGGGCATCGGCCAGGCCGCCTGGCCGATGCTCGATCTCGAACATGAGCGAGGTCTTGTCCCGGCCGGTGCGGCTGGCGTCGGCATGGCCGATGACGGCGAAGCGGGTGGTGT
>JBIIYN010000097.1:0-11921 GCA_044346795.1 Pirellulales bacterium | reverse complement strand
CTCGGGCCTCGCCGTCGCGATATCATTCTGACATGAAGCGTAGTATCAAATTGCCTCGGCGCGGAAAGGCTCCGGCCGGCGCGCCGCCGGCGTCGGGCACGTTCCTGCTTCGGCTCGACCCCCGGCTCCACGCGGTGCTTCGTCAGGAGGCGGCCGCGGCCGGCACGTCGCTCAACGACTGGTGCGGCCGCACGCTCGCGGCTTCGTCCGTTTTGGAGGGCGCCGCAGACGTCCTGATCCCGCTCCGCGACACGCTCGGGGCCGACCTGCTCGGCGTCGTCGTCTACGGGTCGTTCGCGCGGGGCGAACTCGCCTCGGGCTCCGACGTCGACCTGCTCGTGGTGGTCTCGGCGGGGGTGCCGATCACGCGGTCGCTCTACCGCGAATGGGAGGGCGTGGTGCCGCGCTGGCAGGGCCGCGAGGTCGATCTCCACTTCGTGCACCTTCCCGCTGCGGGTGCCGCGATCTCCGGCAGCTGGGCCGAGGCGGCCGTCTGCGGGATCGTGCTCCACGACCGCGATCTGGTCGTGTCGCGCCGGCTCATCGAGATCCGCGGGCGGATCGCCGCCGGCGAGATGGTCCGACGGATGGCCCAGGGGCAGCCCTACTGGGTGCACGAGGCCGATCATGCGCAGCCCTGAGCTGGCGATCGACTACGTGCGCCGCGCGGCCGCCCGGCTGCTCGCCATCGACTCGCTCTTCCGTTCGGAGAGCTGGGCCGACGTGGTCCGGGAATCCCAGGAGGTGGTCGAACTCGCCCTGAAAGGTCTGCTGCGGTCGTGCGGGATCGAGCCCCCGCGGATCCACGACGTGTCGGAGGTGCTGGTGGCGGAGCGGTCGCGACTGCCGGAGGCGATCCAGCGGCAGCTCGATGCGCTCGCCGCCGGCTCTCGCTCGCTCCGCCGCGACCGCGAGCTCGCCTTCTACGGGGCGGAAGACCTCACGCCCTCGGGCTTTTACACGAAAGACGACGCCACCGTCGCTCGCGACATCGCGCGCAAGACCGTCGCCGCCGTCGAGCCACACGTGACCGGCGGCGGCTGAACGCCCGCACGCCGCGAAACCGCGTGATCTGAAAGCAGGTGAAACCGCCCCGATGAGCCCCCCGCCCACGGCGGCCTCATGCCCGACAGTGCGGCTATCTGCGGGCATCGAGCGAGCGAACCTCGCCATAGGCGAGAATCCTCTCGTCGGCGGTGACGAGCGTGAGGTCGTTGATCCTTGCCGTGGCCACGAGCATGCGGTCCGCCGGGTCCTTGTGAAACCGCCCCGGCAGCTTGTAGGCCTCGATCGCCACGCGATGATCGACGTCGATGCTCCGGGCCTCCATCGAATCGACGGCGGATCGCACCCAACGGTCGAGGCTGCCTTTGAGTTCGAGCAGCCCGCCGGACACGAGCCGGGCGATTTCCAGGGAAGAAACCGCGGACATGCACAGTTCCTCGCTGGTCGTCTCGAGGATCGCCCTGGCCTTCTTGCCGATGGCCTCCGGCTGCTCCTGCGTCCAGATCCAGACGTGCGTATCGAGAAGAAAGCTCACGACCCCGCTTCCCAATCGGCCGAAAAGTCGGCGTGCACGATGTCGCCCTTGATCCGCATCCGCCCCCGTTGCCTGCCGAACCGTCGGTTCGGCGTCGGCTCGCGAACCGGTTCGATGCGGGCGAGCGGCCGACCACGGCGCGTGACGATGATCGGCTCAGCGGTCCGCTGCGCCTCGCGCAACAAGGCGATGCAGTTGGCCTTAAACGTGGAAAGAATGACGGTCTTCATGACACTATCGTACCAGACCACATGACCTGGTCAAGTAATGGCACGCCAACCATGAGGCGGCCCCCATTTGTTGGACAGTCGTCGCCGGAAAAGGTGCCAGCCACCAAATCTGGGCAATCTGGGTGACACGTCATCCAGCCCATGCGGCTCGCTGGGCGATGCTCGGCCTTCCTCGTCGTCGCAGCGTCGCACCCAAGTCGAGGTTCGTGGCGATTTGCTGCACCCGCGCGTCGTCCCCAAACGGCCGTCCGCGCATCGGGCGGGTCGGCAAGGTCTCCGCCACGACGTCTACAAAGACCGAGTAGTCAGCCGCCGACTCGAAAACGGTCCGTCACCCACCGCGCGGTTCAGCACGTGGAACGGCAGTCCTCCGAGGGCGACTCGATGCGGACGCGGAATGAACGCATGCATCCACCTGACTCCACAGTGCCTCAAATTACCCAGATTTGGTGGCTGGCACCTTTTTTTCACGGTTTATTTGTCGGCAGAGGCGGTATGCGCATCGTGCAGATGATGGTAGAGCGTCAAGCCGATGGCGGCGCCCATCCTCTGATACCCCTCCTGACTGCTTTGGTCGCTGTTCCAGGGCGTCTCGATGCACAACGCCAACGTGCTTTCCGATGCGCGGGCGGCAACCCAGTTATGGCTCATCCGCATCCACGTCGGGTCGTAATCCCCGCCACTCTTGAGCACGTTCTCCTGCACCGGCATCACCCTCGACAGGTTTGTTCTTGCCACAAGATTGAACCGGTCGATGGCCGCACTTTGGCCTGGCTTGGCCCGCTCGTCCGGCGGCACGTGAAAATGGACGGCCAGAGCGTTCGGCCCTGGATTGTGCAGATCGATGAACGCACTCAAGCACCCCGCCTCGATCCATGCGCTGAGCGCCACCTGAGCCGCGTTGACTTCCGGCCAGTGCGGACGGTCGGTCCAGTCCCGATTGTGATCCTGGGGCATCGCTTCCTTGCCTCCCTGCCCCTTCGCGACGTGGTCCACGTCCATGATCGGCACGACGACGATCTCGTGGTGCTGTCGCAGCCAGTCGGCCTCCGCACCACCCACCAGCAGCCAATGTGCGAATCCCTGCGCCACCCAACTCGAACCGCTTTCCCACGCATGCTGTCGGGCCTGCACCCAGATGACATTTCGTCCGGAAACGACACCGAGCCCTTCTATGATCCGCAGGAGAGCGACGGGCCGGCCTTCGCGGGATCGACAGAGAGATTCCGCCTTTGCCAGCACCGGATACTTTTTCTCGCACTCGCGTGCGAACTTCCCGGCACGCGACGGGGTGTAGGGCGGTCCCCATGCCACATACAGACGGTCCGACTCGGCTTTCAGACGGTACGTCATCCACTCTTCCTCGCGTGTCCCTGGCTCCGTTCGCTGCCAGGTGTCGTCGTCGACCGACCAGGCGGCACGATCCGGGGCCGCCCAGTCGAGGGACAGCGGCTTGTCCTTGAGCCAGGTGTAGGTCGACTGGGGAATCGGTGTGCTGCTCGCACGGATCTGAAGTGTCAGCGTCTCGCCAGGCCGTGCGCCGCGGACGCACAAATTCCACCAGCACGGCCAGCCGTCGCGTGGGTCGCCCCCCGGCTCGAAGCGAATGCATCTCTGCCCCTGATCGATTGCCACCACCGTGGCTGAGGCGCCTTCGAAATCTGTGTGGACCGTCAGCTCCGTCGCCACGGCGATAGCAGAGGCTGCCGCCACCGAGAGGATGGCTCCCAAGAGTGCTGCGCATCGCAACTCTGGCCAGTCCGGCCGCGAGGCGGAGGAACTCGACAACTCACTGGAACAAATGGATTGCATGAAAAAAGGTGCCTGCCACCAAATCTGGGCACTCTGGGTGCCATGTCATCCAGCCCATGCGGCTCGCAGGGCGCCGCTCGGCCTTCCTCGTCGTCGCAGCGTGGCGCGATCCACTGCTCGCCATAGCGTTGAGCCAGCTGCGGAACCGGCCAGCGGTATCGGGTCAGATGATGTCGCCTGCCCTAGGCTCGACCACGGCCACTCTTCGGCTCGGGCGACGAGATTCGCTCGCAACGGATTCCACTCAACATAGCAGATGACGGTTTGGAAATATGCACCGGCCTGGATGCGGGCGAGGAATGAACGCATGTCTGTACTGCGCTTCGCAGTGCGTCAAATTACCCAGATTTGGTGGCTGGCACCTTTTGTCATGGCGCGAGCGCCGCCCGCAGGACCGGCTCGAAGATGTCAGCCTGCCGCATGAAACCGAGGTCGCTCGCGTGCGAGGCGTCGGTAGCGCCTTCGGTATCGTCGCCGTAGAGACGATCCCCCTCGATGTAGTAGAGCTCCTTCAATCCCTCTTTCACCAGCCGCTCGTGGGCCGCCTTCAAGGCCGCATGATTGGCGTCGTGGTGCCTGTCGCGCTCTGGCAGGATCCAGGAATTCGTGTTGCGACGGTCCTCCACCAGCACGATCGGCGTGGTGGGGCGGGCATCCCGCAGCTGCTTCACGAGCGGCACGCACTTGGCGGCGACCTCGGCAGCTCCCATGTTGGGCAGACAATCGATCACATACACCGCCGCATCGACTTCCGTCAGCAGGCTGCCGACAGCCGGATCCATCTTGCCGTTGCCCGAGAACCCGAGGTTGAGCACCGGCGTGTCGAACCGCCGTCCGAGGATCGCCGTATGCACCATGCCGGGCCGTGAAGCGCAGGCGCCGTGCGTGATCGAAGTGCCGTAGAACACGATCGGCTTGCCGGTCCGCGGCGGTAGTCCCTGGAACGAGGCCGATGCCGGCACTCCGATTTTGAGCGACTCGACCCCGTTGTAGAGCGGCAGGTAGGCGGCGTATTCCCGCATACCCGGCGCGAGGCCCGCGATGACAATGGTCTCCACCGTCTGGCTGTCCGGCTTGGTCACCATCACCCACTTCCAGCGACCGTCGTCGTCGCGGGCATAGAGGTCGAGGCCGCTGACGCCCGTCGCCGGCATGTGAGGCTTGGCGATCTGCGACTTCAAGAGCTTGTAGCGGGCATAGATCTCCCGCGCGTCGGTCTTGAAGCGGACCAACATGCCGGCGGTGTCGCGGCTGAGGTCCCAGACGGCATCGGTCACGCTTCCTTCGGCCTTCGCCGGAAACCTGTCGAACCACCGCCTGCGGTCCTGCTCGCCCCAGCCGCGGCCCTCGACGCCCCACGTCGTGACATCGTGCCAACGGGCGTCGCCGGATATCGTCGTGCCAGCCTTCGCGGCAGGCGGCGCGGTGGGCGTCTGAGATCGGGCCGTCCGCATGGAAACGCAGGCCGACAGCGTCGCGATCGCGAGCGCGATGGTAAGGCGGGACGACGTCGCGGTGAGATGCGGACTCATGGTTCGAATGTCCCCTCGGCCGCTCAGCCCGCCACCGCTTCCTCGAGCCGGGCTGCCGGCACGGGGAACTGCTCGGCGAGTTCGGCCACCTCGCGGCGGGTCGTCTCGACGACGGCCGCGTCGCCCGGGCTCTTGAGCGCCCGGAGGATCCAGGCGGCGATCCGCTTCATCTCGTCGGTCCCCAAGCCGCGGGTGGTGAGCGCGGGCGTGCCGAGGCGGATGCCCGAAGGATCCATCGGCTTCCGCTCGTCGAAGGGGATCATGTTCTTGTTACACGTGATCCCGCAGCGGTCGAGCGTCTCCTCGGCGAGTTTGCCGCCGATGCCCAGCGGCGTGACGTCCACCAGCATCAGGTGGTTGTCGGTGCCGCCGCTGACGAGCTTCACGCCGCCGGCCGCAAGCGCCTCGGCGAGCGCCTTCGCGTTGGCGATCACCTGCCTGCCGTAAGCCTTGAACTCGGGGCGGAGCGCCTCGGCGAAGGCCACGGCCTTGCCGGCGATCACGTGCATGAGCGGGCCGCCCTGCTGGCCCGGGAAGACCGAGCGGTCGAGCATCTTGGCGTCGGCCGTCCGGCACATGGCGATGCCGCCGCGCGGGCCGCGGAGTGTCTTGTGGGTCGTGCTCGTGACGAAGTCGGCCACGGGCACGGGGTTGTCGTGGAGGCCGGCGGCCACGAGGCCCGCGTAGTGGGCCATGTCCACCATCAGCTTCGCACCGACCTCGCGGGCGATCTCGGCGAAGCGGCCGTGGGGAATCTCGCGGGGGTAGGCGCTCGCGCCCGCCACGATCAGCTTCGGCTTGTGCTCGCGGGCCAGCCGGGCGACCTGGTCGAAGTCGAGCCGGTGATCCTCGCGCCGCACGCCGTAGTGCACGAACCGGTAGAGCACGCCCGACGCGTTGAGCTTCATGCCGTGGGTGAGGTGGCCGCCGTGGGCCAAGTCGAAGGCGAGCACGGTGTCGCCCGGCTGGATCGCCGTCATGTAGACCGCGGCGTTGGCCTGGCTGCCGGAGTGGGGCTGCACGTTCACGTGCTCGGCACCGAAGAGGGCCTTGAGCCGCTCGCGGGCGAGGTCCTCCACCTTGTCCACGAACTCGCAGCCGCCGTAGTAGCGGTGGCCGGGGTAGCCCTCGGCATACTTGTTGGTGAGCACGCTGCCCACCGCCTGCATGACCGCGGCGCTCGTGAAGTTCTCGCTGGCGATCATCTCCAGGCCTTCCTGCTGCCGGGTCTGCTCCGCGGCGATCGCCGACCACACCTCCGGATCATCCTGCTCGACGAAATTGGGCGTGCCGTTCATCGGTGTTCTCCTGCAAGGGCCGGGGCGGGGCCGCAACGGGCCGGGGAGTTCAATTGTGGGCATCCGGAGCGGGAGCGTCAACGAACCTTCACCAGGAGCCCTCCATCAGCAGTGGCTCGGGCATGAAGGTCACGATCGGAATCAGAAACGACAGCACCCCGAGCACCGTGCGGGCGAGCCCCAGCGGCCGGCCGTCGGAGCGGATCGGCGGATGATCGGTGCCGAGGAGCGTCACGATCACCACCATCGCGATCCAGTTGGTGCGGCCGAGGATCACGATCGCGGCGATCGCGGCGATCAGGATGCTCCGCGCGATCCAGTCGGACCGGCGGCCGAAGATCGCGTGGCTCACGTGGCCTCCGTCGAGCTGGCTGACGGGGATCATGTTGAGCCCGGTCACCAGCAGCCCCACCCAGCCCGCCATGAAGAGCGCGTTGGGCACGATCGTGGCGTGGGCGGCGATGTCGGGGCGGATGACCGCGAGGATGCCGCGGGCCAGCGGCGGCATCGCGAAGGGGCTGTGCTTCGCCGCCTCGCCGGTGAAGAGCCCGACGGCGAGGATCGGCAGGGCGACGACGAGTCCGGCCAACGGACCGGCCAGCGCGATGTCGAAGAGCTGCCGGCGGTTGGCCCGGGAGCCCTCCATCCCGATCACGGCCCCCATCGTGCCGGTGAGCAGCACCGGCACGGGAATGAAGAACGGCAGCGTGGCCGGGATCCCGTGCACCCAGGCGGCGACGAAGTGCCCCGCCTCGTGCGCCCCGAGCACGGCCAGCACCGCCACCATGTAGATGAGGCCGCGCTGCCAGTGCTCCGCCATCTCCAGGCCGAACCGGTCGTCGAAGCCGAGCAGTTCCGCCTGCCAGCCCGACACGCCCGCCGCGAAGGTGGTGATGCAGGTGAGCAGGAAGAGCAGCACCTGCAGCCGGATCGGCGAACGTCGAGCGGGCAATCGCAGCTCTGAAGAGGGCGAGGCGCCGGGCTCGAAACCGTGAGAAAGCGGCTGCATCTCCCCCACGATACAGGAATCGCGAGCGGACTGGTAAGCTGCGGGAGGCCGGCCGCCGGGCCGAGCCATGGAGAACCGAACCAGCCGTGAGCCCGTCCGCGAGGGAGTTGCCATGTCGTTCATGACTGCCAGTTGCCGGTGTCTGCCAGAGCTCCTGCACGGCCTCGTGCGCAGCACCGTCCGTACCGCCATCGTCGGCACGGCCGTTGTCGGGCTGTTCGTCGGGCACGGCTTCGCGTCCGCCCGCGCCGCCGACCGCACCGTGCTGGCCGTCGTCACCTGCGACAGCTACGCCGACCTCAAGCGGCAGTTCGGCTGGCTCGGGGCGCAGATCGGCCAGCCGGGCCTCGCGGGCATGCTCGAATCGGTGCTCCTCATGGCCACGCAGGGCCGGGGGCTGGCCGGGCTCGACGTCAAGCGGCCGTTGGGCGCGGTCCTGACGACCGACGGCGGCGACATCGCCGTACACGGCTTCGTGCCGGTCAAGAGCCTCGACAAGCTGCTCGGCTCGCTCCAGGGCGTGACCGGCCCGGCCGAACGGTCGGGCGACGTCCGCAGCCTCACGTTGCCCAGCGGCATCGCCCTCGACATCGTCGAGAGCAACGGCTGGGCGATCGTGTCGCCCCAGGGCTTCGACGTCGAGGCGGTCGATCCCGCGCCGCTGTTCGGCCCGCTGGCGGAGAATTACACGCTCGGCATCGAACTGTTTCCGCACCTGCTGCCCGACGCGCTCCGCGAGCAGCTCCGCATGCTGATCGAGCAGGGCGTGGCCACCGCGGGCGAGCAGGGGCAGCAGTTCGACGCCCGGGCACTCGCCGCCGCGCTCGACAGCCTGGCCGACACCGAGTCGCTGGCCCTCGGCGTCGCGATCGACACCGAGAAGGATCGGCTCTTCATCGAGAATCGCACGGTGGCGGTGCCGGGCTCCCCCGCGGCGCTGGCGATGATCGGCTCCGACAAGGGACGATTGACGGTGCCGATGCCTCCGGCCGCCGCCGGAAATCGCCCGGCCGTCTCCGCGCACCTCGTGCAGCCGGTGCCCGACGCATCCCGGCAGGAACTGCTCGCCCTGCTCGACCAGGCCATGCCCGTCGCCAGCATCGATCCGCTCACGAAAACGCTCTCCCTGCTCCTGCGCGAGGCGATCTCGTCGGTGCTCGGCACAGGTGGCATCGATGCCGCATTGAGTGTCGATCCGCCGGCCGGCGGCAAGAAGGCCTCCCTGCCCTGCATCACGGCGGGCGTGCGGGTGAAGGATGGCGCGAGCCTTGAAAACCGGATCAAGCAGTCGTTCGGTGGCAAGAACGAGGCGCAGCGGTCTCTGCCGCCGGGCGTCGACGTGGCGTTCGACTCGGGCAAGGTCGGCGCGACGAACCTCCATACGATCGCGATCGACCTGAGCGGCACCGATGCCGCCGAGAGCCTCGGGCAGTCGCTCACGCTCACGCTGGCCGTCGCCCCCGACTACGCGTTTCTCGTGGCGGGCGACGACCCGCGTGGGCGGCTGGCCACCGTGCTGGGGCCCGATGCGAAGACCGATCAACAGGCCAAGCCGATCGCGGCGATCGACGTGTCGGTGCCCCGCCTGCTGGCCTATGCCGCCAACCAGGGTTTCATGGCCGCCGAATCGCTGGCCGCCGAGGAAGCCGCTGACGACGAGCAGCAGGGCGGCACCGTGCGGCTGCTCGTCCGGCCGATCGAACGGGGGATCGCCACCCGCCTGTCGGTCGACGCCGGTGCGGTCAAGACGATCGCGGCCGGGGCCGGCGCGGCGGATGCCGAGGGCGGTCCGCCGGGCCTGCCGATCCCCGGCGGGTTTCCCATTCCCCTGCCGGCACGATGACGGCCTGTGGCCGTTTGAGCACGCGTCGGGTTGAATGGACCAGTCCGCTCGACGTCTGCGTGCGTGTGTTTTTTCTTTCACCCCTCCACGAATTCCATCCGTGATCACCAACACCCCGACCACTCGCAGTTCATCCTCCATCGGCACCTCGGGCGCCACGAGCGAAGCCGGCATCCGCACGCAGATCGCCGGTGCGGGCGTGGCCGACCTCGCCCGCGAGCATGGCACCCCGCTCTATGCCTACGACGCCGACATGATCCGCCGCCGGTGCCGCGATCTGGCGGCGTGGGACACCGTCCGCTTCGCGCAGAAGGCCTGCTCGAACCTGGCCGTGCTCGATCTGATCCGCCGCGAGGGCGTGGTGGTCGATGCGGTGAGCACCGGCGAGATCCACCGGGCATTGAAGGCGGGCTACTCCGCCCACGCGGCACAGGCCGCCGGTGCCGACGGCCTGCCCCCCGCGCATCCGATCGTCTACACGGCCGACATCTTCGACCGCGCGAGCCTCGATGCGGTCGCCAAGCTCGGCATCCACGTCAACTGCGGATCGGCCGACATGATCGAGCAGCTGGCCGAACGCGTGCCGGGGGCGAGCATCACGCTGCGGGTGAACCCCGGCTTCGGCCACGGCCACAGCCAGAAGACCAACACCGGCGGGGAGGGCTCCAAGCACGGCATCTGGCACGAGGAGATCCCCGAGGTGCTCCGCCGCGCCGAGTGGGCGGGGCTCTCGGTGAGCGGCCTGCACATGCACATCGGCAGCGGCACCGACCTTGCGCACCTGGCCGAGGTGGCAGGCGCGCTCGAGCGGGTGGCGGTCGAGATCGGCCGCTCGCTCACGGTGGTGAGCGCCGGCGGAGGATTGCCGGTGCCCTACAAGCCGGGCGAGGTACATGCCGACCTGGGCGGGTACTTTCAGCTCTGGGACGTCACGCGAAAGAAGCTCGAAGACCGGTTCGGCCACCGCGTCCGCCTGGAGATCGAGCCGGGCCGCTACCTCACGGCCGAGTCGGGCTATGTCGTCACCGAAGTCCGTGCGGTCAAGCGGCAGGGCTCGCGGAAATACCTGCTCGTCGACGCCGGCTTCAACACGCTGGCCCGCCCGGTTCTCTACGGCTCCTACCACCCGATGAGCCTCTGCCCGGCGGCGCCCGGATCGGCCGCCACGGGGGCCGCGGAGGAGGTGGCGGTGGGCGGTCCGTTGTGCGAATCGGGCGACATCTTCACGCAGACCGACGGCGGTTTCGTGGCCTCCCGGTCGCTGCCGCCGGCACAGGTGGGCGACCTGCTCGTGATCGAGATCGCGGGTGCCTACGGCTTCGTGATGGCGAGCAACTACAACTCCAAGCCCCTGCCGGCCGAGGTGCTCGTCGACGGCGGCAAGGCGAGGCTCGTCCGCGCCCGGCAGACGCCCGAGGATCTCGTCCGCGGCGAGACGGTGTGAGTCAGTCCCGCGTCGCGCGGTCGTGCAGGCAACCGCATGCGCCGTCCTGCACGTGGTCAGATGGTCATTCCGAGAATGTCAGGAGTGGCGGGATGGCCCGTGCACGCCGGCGGGCTGGGGAAGCGGCCGCAGCGCCGCCGGAATCCGCGGCGTCGCCCCGCGATGGCCACAGACGAACGCCGCCAACCGCGCCGCATGGTCGTGGATCGCCTCGAGCGGCCGGCCGCCGAGCAGCCCCATCACGACCGCGGCCGTGAAGGCATCGCCCGCCCCGACCGTATCGACGATCGTGCCGGCCTCCGCGGGCCGGATCGACACCGCGCCGTCGGCACACAGAACCGAACCCGCCGCACCCCGGGTAAGCGCCGCCAGCCGCAGCCCATGCCGTTCGGCGAGCCGGCACACCGCCGCCACGCCGTCGTCCACCGTCACGCCGCATGCTGCGGCCACCACGGGCAGTTCGTCGTCGTTGAGCTTGAGCACGTCGGCCAGGGCGAGCGACTCGCGGATCAACTCCGGCGAATGAAAATCCTGTCGGAGGTTCACGTCGAACACGCGGACGGCCCGTCGTGCCGCCTCGAGAAACCGACGGATCGTCCGCCGCGACTCCTCCGACCGCTGGCCGAGCGTGCCGAAGCAGACGGCATCCGCCTCCGCGGCGAGGTCTTCGAGCGACGGCTTCCAGGCGAGATGGTCCCAGGCCGTGTCGGCCGCGAAGACATAGCTCGCATCGCCGGCCGGACCGAGCGAGACCGTCACCGTTCCGGTGGGACGGCGGGAGTCTCGTTGCACGTGCTGGCAATCGACCCCGTGCGACTCGAGGGCCACGATTCCCCGGTCGCCCAGGTCGTCGCGGCCCACGCCGCTCACCATGACACTCCTCGCCCCCAAGCCGGCGGCATGGCAGGCCACGTTGCCCGGCGCCCCGCCCCACACGGCACCGTCCGGGAAGACATCCCAGAGCGTCTCGCCGATGCCGACCACGGTGGGAGCCGACGGGAACGATGCTGGTTGCGTCATGGATAGCTCCGTTTTTTAGGTCGGAATTTGGACGGTTTGGCGGCGGCGGCTAAGATACTGCAACTGGATGTCCCGGGTCATCCGTCCCGCCGCGGGGCGAGCAGCCCTTCAGTCCACCCGCCTTCCCAGCCGATCAGTATTCACCATGGCAAAAGCAGGTCCCCGCAAAAAGCTGCCCAAGGAACTGGCGGTC
>JBIIYN010000377.1:0-3488 GCA_044346795.1 Pirellulales bacterium | reverse complement strand
GCCGGCCGACGAGGTCGAGCCGATCTACGGCCGCACGTATCTCCCCCGGAAGTTCAAGACCGCCTTCGCGCTGCCGGAGGACAACTGCACCGACATCTACGCCAACGACCTCGGCTTCCTGGTCGTGCACGAAAACGGAAAAATTCTCGGCTACAACGTGCTGGCCGGCGGCGGCATGGGTGTGACGCCGAGCGCCGCCAAGACCTTCCCGGCGCTCGGCAAGCGGCTCGGCTTCGTGCCGCCGGAGGACGTGCTGGCCATCGCAGAGGCGGTCGTGAAGGTGCAGCGCGACTACGGCAACCGCACCGACCGCAAGACGGCCCGGCTCAAGTACACGATCCACACGATGGGCCTCGAGAACTTCCGCAAGAAGGTCGAGGAATACTTCGGCAAGCCCCTCGCCCCCTGCCATCCCGTCGACGTCCACGGGTTCGACGACCACATCGGCTGGTTCGAGCAGGGCGACGGGAAATATTTCTACGGGTTCAACGTCGAGAACGGCCGCGTCCACGACACCGGCGACTTCCGGCTCAAGACGGCCCTGCGGCGGATTCTCCGTGACATCCGGCCGGGCGTGCGGATCACGGCCCACCAGAGCCTCTTGTTCACCGACCTGGCGATCACCGACCGCGAACGGATCGCGAAGATCCTCCACGACCACGGCGTGAAGACCTCCGAGGAGATCTCCACGCTCCGCCGCTGGAGCATGGCCTGCGTGGCCCTGCCCACCTGCGGCCTCGCCGTGGCGGAGAGCGAGCGGGTGCTGCCCGGGCTCATCGACACGCTCGAGCCGGAGGTGGCGAAGCTCGGCCTTTCGCACGACGCCTTCACCGTCCGCATGACCGGCTGCCCCAACGCCTGCGCCCGCCCCTACAACTCCGACATCGGCATCGTGGGGCGGACGCTCGGCAAGTACACGCTCTTCATCGGCGGCCGGCTGCTCGGCGACCGGCTCAACACGCAGTACAAGGACGTCGTGCCGTTCGAGCATCTCTCGAGTGAGATCACGGCGGTGCTCGCCTGCTACAAGGCGGAGCGGCACGCAGGCGAGACGCTCGGCGACTTCTGCCACCGCAAGGGCGTGGACGCCGTCCGCACGTGGGCCGACGAGTGGCTCGCCGGCGCCCGCGGCGCGTGAATGGGTTGTGTTCATGCTGGGCTCGGGTGTTCCTCGTGGCGTGATGCCCTGCGGGCCTGACGCTGTGAGGAGGAGCGGAGTCGGTCGGGGGTCGCGCGCAGCCGCCGGTGAACTTTGCCTGCAACGCCAGGCGCACCATCATCCACGAGCATGAAACGGCAAAGTCCGCCGGCGGCGAGCACGTGCCCCCGGCCGGCGCAGCGGCCGCCGGGAAATGGCAGGTTTTTCTTGGCCCCGTCCCGTCGCTTCCGCTCCGGGCTTTTATTCGACCGCTACGCCCGGCAATCGGTCATGCCGGGAGGTCGTCCCACATCGGACAGCCGTGTTCACGCGACGGCTCGGCATCGTGCCGACCGTCGCTTGGCCGACCTCCGTCGGCTGGCATTCACCCGGCCCTCCGGGCCTGACGTGGCGTGACCAGTCATGCCGGGAGGTCGTCCCACATCGGACACCACAGCGGCATCCGCGGGAAGAGCTGCATCGCCAGCTTCTCGGCCACCTGCGTCGAGGCCTGCATCCGGCCCGCGGCCGCCGCCTCGATCGGGTCGCACTGCCCCAGGAGCAGCCGGGCCAGCTCCTCGTCGGAGAGCTTGAGATAGCTCCGGCCCGACCGGCCGGGATGCACCGTGGCCTTGCCGTCGGCCACGATCACCGAGCCGCGGAAGCCGGGGGCGTCGAGCCCCAGTTCGACCGTCTCGCGGATGCCCGCGGCCACCACGCGGGCGGCGACGGCGGGCGCCGCCGCCGTCAGCACGTTGAGCGGCTTGAAGACCTTCGCGACGATCATCCGGTCGTTGGCCGACACGAGGCTCTCGCCACCGGCCACGGCCTGGTGGAGCGGATCAGACGCGCTCGACTCGTAGAGGATCTCCTGCCGGTCGTTCTCGATCGCTTCGGCGCAGACCCGCGCGAGGATCTCCCGGTCGAGACCCGGGAATTCCGGATCAGCAAATAGTTCCAGCACGCGATTGCCCGACTGCACGCAATAGCCCACGATCCGGGCCGTGGTCTCGTGCAGGTCGTATCGGTCCTGTCCCATCAAGGCGACGATGATCGAATCGAAGGCGCCGCGGCTCACCAGCCAGCGTGAATAGGCCTCGCTGCGGTCGAGAGGCCCGATGAAGCGGGCGGCATTCTGCGTGTAGATCCGCAGGATCGCCGGCAGCTCCACGTGCCGCCACTGCCGCATGGTGACGGCTTCGCCGTCGCGCTTCGGTCCCTCGAGCAGGCGGGAGAGGATCGCGGTCGGCCGGCCCGGCGTCACGCAGTCGCGGCCGAGCACGCTCCAGCCGAGTTCGTGGAACGAGGCGGCGATCTTCGTGCGGGAGAAGGCGATCGCCGCGCCGGACTGCCGAATGCGTTCCTCGGCGGCGCGCACGAGCCGCTGGCCGTGGCCGGCGCCGCGGCACTCGGGCAGCACGGCGACGCGGTCGAGCACGGCCGCCTGCACGGTGCCGGTGCCGAGCCGCACGGTCCGCGGCACGACTTCGGCATGGCCCACGATGCGGCCGGCGAGCCGCGCGACGAGCCGGTTGGCCGAGTCGTGGTCGGGATGGTCGACGGCGGAGTGGAATTCAGCCTTCGACGGCGGGGAGGGCAGGCCGGCGAGCAGTTGCAGGATTTCCGCCTGGTCTCCGGCGCGGGCGGGAGCGACGTGGCAGTTTTCGAGCATCCAGGCCGGCGGCCGGTGCTGCACGAACGGCTGGTGCGGAATGTGCAGCACGGCCGGCCGCTTCGTCAGCGGCCGGCGGCTCACCACCGTGCCGGCGGGCCGGATTTCGACGGCCTGCACCATCTTGGCCTGCGCATCGGCCCCGGCCTGGGCGGCCGTCGTGCCACCGCGGATTTTCAGGCGGGGCTTGGGCTTCGGGCCCGACTGGACCTTCAGGTCGGCCTGGGATTTCGCGCGTGATTTGGTCTTCGGGCGGCGCGGGGCGACGGCCGTGCCGCGCACGGCGGCGCGGGAGGACTGCCTGGGTGCCGAGCGGGCGGGCGTCGGGTGCGTCTTGAAACGAGCCGACCGAAAGCTACCAATCCGACAGGACACGCTACGAACCGACATCGTGCCTCCTTTCCCTGGGGCGCCACAAAACCACTCCGTTGCGGATAAGATATGCGGCGCATCAGCCGATTTCCAGTAGCAGGAAGGATTTGAGCGCCTTTTCCGAAAAAAAACACCAGGGGTATTCCCGCGATCGCAGCACCTTGCGGGCACGCACGGCGGCCGCCAGCGGGCCGACGCGGTCGAGCATCCCGGCCCGCAGCCCCTGTGTATGGAAGGCCAGCCGGTCGTTGGTCGTGCGAATCTCGCGGCACCGCCGCTTGGCCAGCGCCGGGGTCGGGTGCGTTT
>JBIIYN010000376.1:0-3490 GCA_044346795.1 Pirellulales bacterium | reverse complement strand
CCGAATTCCTTAGAAGACAACGTTTGGTAGAGCACCGGCTTCGGGGCGGCAACAGTCTCGTCGCGTGGGCAGGATAGCCCAATGCTCCTCGAGCTGTCGCCGACCCCTTCGCTGCCTTCTCTTTCGCTTTCCCGGGGATTTTCCGCGGGACTTGCCGCGGCGGCGGGCGCTGGCGACAACCTGTGTGCGGTGAAGCCCGCGTCCGAAACCACTCCGAGGAATTTCCGCATCATGCGACGAGCGAAGATCTCGATCATCGGCGCCGGCAACGTCGGCGCCACCACGGCCCACTGGTGCGCCGCCGCCGAACTCGGCGACATCGTGCTGCTCGACATTCCCGCCACCGAAGGCATGCCCGCCGGCAAGGCGCTCGATCTCTTCCAGTCGTCGCCGATCGTCGGTTTCGACGCGCGGCTGACGGGCACCACGAACTGGGCCGACACGGCCGGCAGCGACGTGGTGGTGGTCACCGCCGGCATCGCCCGCAAGCCGGGCATGAGCCGTGACGACCTGCTCTCGACCAACGCCAAGATCGTCGGCGACGTGGCTGTGCAGATCCGTGAGTCGAGCCCGCAGGCCGTCGTCATCGTCGTCAGCAATCCGCTCGATGCGATGGTGCAGCGGACGTTCCAGGTCACCGGCTTTCCGCCGGCCCGCGTGCTCGGGCAGGCTGGCATTCTCGACACCGCCCGCTACCGCGCCTTTCTCGCGATGGAACTGGGAGTGAGCGTGGAGGACATCTCCGCGATGCTGCTGGGCGGCCATGGCGACACGATGGTGCCGATCCCCAGTTGCACCAGCGTGGGCGGCATTCCGGTCACCCAGCTGATCGCGCCCGAGCGGCTGGAGTCGATCGTCACGAGGGCCCGCAACGGCGGCGCCGAGATCGTGAGCCTGCTCAAGACCGGCAGCGCCTACTATGCCCCGGCCGCGGCCACGACGCAGATGGTCGAGGCGGTGGTCAAGGACAAGAAGCGGCTCGTGCCCTGCGCCGCCTACTGCGACAAGGAATATGGCGTCGGCGGCTACTTCGTCGGCGTGCCGGTCATCCTCGGCAGCGCTGGCGTCGAGCGGATCGTCGAGCTGAAACTGCTGCCCGACGAGCGGGCCGCGCTCGACAAGAGCATCGCCGCCGTGAAGGAACTCGTGAGCGTGATGGACCGGCTGACGGGCCAGAAGCCCGCGTGAGCAGGCGGGTGCATGTGCACGCCGGGCTCAGGCATCCTGCCTGCCCCGGCTTGGCCGACCTCCGTCGGCTGGTTCTTACCCGGCCCTCCGGGCCTGGCGCGTTCGTTGAACAGTGGCGCAACGCTGGAAGAAAAGCCCGGAGCGTGAGCGACGGGACGGGTTCAATACTCACCCGCCATTTCCATTCGCTTTCCGCCGCCTTCGTGGGTTGCCTGGATTGCCTCGCTTGCGCCGGCCGGAGGTGGACTGATCCTGCCGTTGCCGGGGGCGAAGCGTTCGGCTACAAACCGCCGTCCCCGAGAAACAGCTCGGGAAACAGCCTGAGAAGCAGCCGGCAAATCCCCGCCAGAAACCGCCGGGGCCGCTTGTTTTCGCGGGCATGAGCCCCATCACGACCTGCCGAGGTGTCCGATGCGTCGTCGCCTTCCAAAACAATCGCCGCGAAGCAGGTCCGGCCGCCGCGGCGGCGCTGCCGTGCCCGCCGATTCCGGCCTGCCGGCTTCCGCCACGGCCTGGCTTGGCGACGACCGGCTCTTCACGCCGCTCGGCCACGAACCGGGCTACGACTATCCGCTCCTCGTCTGGCTGCCCGACTCCCCCGGAGCCTCCGACGCCGGCCGGCCATTCGATCTCGGCCGCGTGATGAAGCGGGTCAGCCTGCGCAATTTCGTGGCGGTGCAGCCGGTGGTCGCGGCCGACGAGGCGGGGGCCATCGGCATCGACGAGGCCATCTGGCGATCGATCGAGCGGGTCCGCGACCGGATCGCGATCCACGCCGACCGCATCTTCCTCGTGGGGCAGGGGAGGGGTGGTGCGGAGGCGTTCCGTGTCGCCTGCCGGCAGCCGCGGGAATTCGCCGGCGTCGTCTCGCTGGGCGGTCGGTTTCCGCTCGATGAGGGGCTGTTCGCGCAGCTCGCCCACGTGCGGCGGCTCCCGATGCTGTTCTGCTGCCGGCGGTCGAGCATCGTCGAGCACGCTGCGCACACCGATCGCACGCTCCGCCTGTTTCACGCCGCGGGTGCGGCGCTTGCCATGCGGATCTATCCCGTCGCGAACGACCTGTCCAAGCCGGTGCTCGCCGACGTGAACCGGTGGGTCATGGACGAGGTCTGCGGACCGCCCGCCGCCGTCCATTCGCTCTCTGCATCGTGACAAACGGCCTGTTCCCCACCATGACGCCTTCCTCCCAGTTCCGGTACGATCCGAGCGGCGATCGTGGATTGCCGCAGCAGGGCGGCCCGCCGTCGGCCGGGCTCGTGTCGTCGATCGTCGCTGATTGTCAGCGCGGCCGTCGCGAACGCGGCCAGCCGACGCCGAAGACGACCCTCGACGTGTCGCACGAGCACGAACAGTCGGTGCTCGCCGATGCGGCGTTGGTCCGCCGGGCGGTCGAGCCGCTGGTGCGGCGGGCGATCGAGTCGGCCGCACAGCCGGCCGCCACCCGCGAGACGCCGGCGGTCGCCGAGGTGGTGGTCACCACCGTCGATCTCGGTGACGCGATCGAGGTCGAGGTGGCCGACTCCGGCCCCGCGCTTCCCGACCACGTCAGGAAGTGGCTGAACGAAAAGACGGGACGCTCGTACCACGCCAACGTCGTGCCGGAGGGAGCCGGGCTGGCGTTGGCGGCCGTGCGGGCCGTCGTGGCCCGGATCGGCGGCGCGATCCACGCGACCAACTGCCCGGACGGGGGCGTTGCCATCACGCTGCGGCTGCCGCGTCGGCAGGCCCGGCGGATGGTCGCCTGACACTCCCGTCCCGTTCGCCTCCGATCCGTTCCACACCATTCCATTTCTCGTCACGAAGGGCCGTGCATGGACGCACAGCATCTTTCGCCGCCGTCCCGCGGCCGGCTCGAGTCGGCGATCACGCCCGCGCAGGCGATCGCGCTGGGTCTCGTCGCGGCGTCGATCGGCTGGGCGGTCTGGCTGCTCCGCGATCAGCCGACCAGCGAGGAGGTCGAATTGCTCGCCGGCACGGCGCTGCCTTCCTCCGAGATGGCGATCATGGAGGCGGCCTTCGACCGCGCGCAGCTCACCGACCACCGCACGGAAGCGGGCAGGGTGTGGGTGCCGCGCAGCCGACAGAGCGCCTACATGCGGGCGCTGGTCGATGCGGAGGCCCTGCCCCGCGAGTTCGGCGGCAGCCTCCGCCGGGCGCTCGAGAAAAACAGCCCCTGGCAGAGCCGGGCGGTGCAGGATGAGCTCTTGCGGGTGGCCACGCAGGACGAACTGTCGCTCGTCATCTGCTCGATGCCGGGCATCGAACGGGCCGCGGTGCTCTACGACGTCGAGAGCCACCACAG
>JBIIYN010000096.1:0-11958 GCA_044346795.1 Pirellulales bacterium | reverse complement strand
CTGGTACGACGCGGCCCGCTTCGCCAACTGGATGGCCAACGGCCAGCCGACCGGCGGGCAGACCGCCACCACGACCGAGAACGGCGCCTACGACCTCGTGGCCGCCGTCCCCGGCACCTTGCCATCCCGCAACCCGGTGAATCCCAACACGGGTGCGGCCCCGACCTTCTTCCTGCCCTCCGAAAACCAGTGGTACAAGGCGGCCTATTATGCGCCCACGCTGCGGCAGGGACGCGGCGGCTACTTCCGCTACGCCACGAGGAGCAATGCCGATCCGGGCAACGTGATCGGCGACACGCCGAACCAGGTCAACTACATCTTCGCCACGGGGGCGATGACGGTCACGCAGCAGGCGACCATCGAGCCGACGCAGAACTACCTGACCAACGTCGGAGCCATGAGAGCCAGCCCGAGCTCCTACGGCACGTTCGACCAGAACGGCAACGCATGGGAATTCATGGAATCGCCGGGCATGACGGGCGGGGCCGCGATCCTCCGCGGCGGCGGCTGGACCTCCTTCGTGACCTACCTGGCGTCGGGCTACAGGCTCGGCGTCTCGTCCGCGGCCGCCGCCTCGAACGCCGGGTTCCGGCTCGCGGCCACGCCGGCCGCCGCCAAGCCGGTCGTGGTCGACCTGGTGACCGTGGGCGACGTGAACAACGCGGCCGACACCACCGGATTCGGGGCCGTGGCCTACGACTACGCGATCGCGAAGACCGGCGTCACGGTCGGGCAGTACGTCGCGTTTCTCAACGCCGTGGCCAGGGCCGACCCCCACGGGCTCTACAACCCGCGGATGGCGACCGACCCGGCCGTCGCCGGGATCACGCGGGTCGGCGTGCCCGGTCGCTACGCCTACAGCGTGATGAACAACGAGGGCTCCGCGGCGAACCGGCCGATCACCTACGTGAGTTGGTTCGACGCGGCCCGCTTCGCCAACTGGATGGCCAACGGCCAGCCCACGGGCCCGCAGAACCCCCGCACGACCGAGAACGGCAGCTACAACCTGGCGCGGTCGACCGGCGGCAGGTCCGTGCCTCGCAACGTGGTCAATCCCAACACCCGCGCCGCCCCCACCTTCTTCGTCCCCACCGAAAACGAGTGGTACAAGGCCGCCTACTTCACGCCCGACAAGGGGGGCGTCCCCGGCTACCACCTCTACGCGACGCAGCAGGACGTCGCGCCCACGAACAACCCGAGTTCGACAAGCGGCCCGATCGTCAACTACCTGCAGGGCGTGATCTACTGCGTCACGCAGTCGGCCGTCTTCTCGCCGACGCAGAACTATCTCACCGACGTCTCCGCCTTCGCGTCGAGCGGCAGCCATTACGGCACGCTCAACCAGAACGGCACGGTCTACCAGTGGAATGACCTCACCGGCACGGCGGGGCTCTTCCGCGGCCTGCGGGGCGGCTTCTGGGCGGGCGGCGCCATCACGCTGCGAAAAGATACCTTCACCCAGGTGACGGCGATCCGTGAGGCGAATGACGCGGGCTTCCGCCTCGTCGCATCGCCCGCCACCGCCCGCCGTCAGTGGATGTCGACGGCGCAGCTGCCCAGCCCGCCGCGAAAATAGTTGAACTGCACGTGCGGATGGTCGGCGAGGAGCGACATCGGAACGCTCGAATCGACGATCCGCTTCGAGATCATGAGCGCGGTGAGCCGCTGCCCGAGCGGGTTGTCGTGCATGCCGGCCTGCCAGATGGAGACCTTCTCCGCCAGCCAGGTCTGCGCCGGGCCGACCGTGATCGCCTGCTTCGGCACGAGCGTGATGTTGCCGCCGCCGCTCGTGCGGGCGTTCTGGGCGAGGGTCACGGGATGCAGGTCGACCACCCGGGTGGACAGGGCCCGATACTCGGCCGGCGTGGGAGGCGAGTCCTTGTGGTCGCCCTGCCGTCGGAGCGGGTCGTTGAAGGCCCAGTGCTTGATGTCTCCCTGCCCACCCTGCATCACGGCGCAGCGGGCCGTCTTCCAACTGGCGACGTAGGGACCCACGTCGGCCTTGGGGAAGTGGAGGTTCGCCTCCGGCATCCGCAGCTCCGGCCGGATGCGGTCGAAACAGAGTTCGCGGTCGGCCCGTTCGAATGAGAGCGGATGCGTGACGGGCACCTCGCGGCCGTCCTCGTACCACTCGTCCATGCCCCAGAAGTGGGCGTGTCGCAGGTCGAGTTCGAGCTCGTTCACGAGCCGGGCCACGAGCGGCAACTGCTCCGTCGGACCGATCGGCCCGCAGATGCCCACCGGCTCTTCGGCCGTCGCCTGCCTCCAGGCCGTGATGTATTCGAGCGCCTCGGCCAGGTAGAAGTCTTCGAGGGTGTCGTAGAACACGACGCGGAAACCCGGCCGCGCGAGTTGCGCCAGGTCGTCGGCCGTGAGCTTCGAGGCGTCGCGGATGATCTCCGCGTCGAGCGTGGTGTAGTCCCACCATTCCGGGGCGATGCGACTGAGCGGTCGGGACATGGGAACGGGTCTCTCCAGATGCGGGGGAAGCGGCCCTGCGGGAAGAAGGCTGAAGGGCGATCCTGTCAGTCGCTTCGACCCTCCAGTTGTCGCTCCTCGGCGGCCCGCCGGGAAGCGGCTCTTCTTTCGATTCCCGAGGCCGCCCTTTCACGTCAGCCGATCGGCCCCGTGCGCGTCGCCGTCAGTGCCGCTGGCAAGGCCGCGGCAAGTGGATCCTCGTCGGTGGCCGAAAGCCCCAGGTGAAGGTGCCGCCGCCATCCCTCCGCATACTCGAATCGCCCCGACAGGCGGCCCACCGCCCGGGCCGCCTCGTCGCCCGAGTCGAGGTAGCTGTCCATGCCCTGCGTGGTGTCGAGCCAGCTCTTCTGGCTGGCGTGGGCGGCCAAAGCCCGCCGCTTCACGGACTGCACGGCCGTCGTGTCGACGAACAGATCGGGCACGACCGGCCGCCGCAGGCCGTCGCAGAGGCCGTGCGGCATCGCGTGGTACACGGCCGTGTCGCCCACCACCGGCTCGACGGGCGGATCGGTGGCGAAGTTCGGCATGCCACGAACGAACGCGGCCGTGACGGCCAGCCGCGCGGTGTTCATGTGGTCTTCCATGTAGTCCTCGGGCGAATGCGTGAGCACGATCCGCGGCCGCACCCGTCGCACGACGGCCGCCAGCCGTCGCAGCAGACGCTCCTCGTAGAAGATGCAGATGTCGGATGCGAGGCTTTCGTGGAATTCCGCCGCAAGGATCGCCGCCGCCGCCCTCCCCTCCGCCTCCCGGATCGCCCGCGTCTCCTCGGGGCCCGTGGTCATGCTCCCGCAGTCGCCGCCGGAGAGATTCAGATAGTGGATGGAAAAGCCGGCGTGGCGCAGCAGCAGGAGCGTGCCCGCGGCGACGAACTCGATGTCGTCGGGATGGGCGAAGACGGCCAGGGCGGTGGGAGCAGGCATGGAATCATGTCTCCTGGGGGATGGTGGCGGACGGCCGCCCGCGGCAGGCGGCCCGCATCGCGGCGGGCGAGATGCCGAAGTGGCGGCGGAAGAGGGTCGTCATGTAGGTCACGGAACTGAGTCCCGCCCGCGGCGCGACCGCCTTGAGCGGCAGATCGGTCGTCAGCACGAGCCGTCGCGCCTCGGCGAGCCGGACGTGGAGCAGGTCGACGTGGATCGAACGGCCGACCGCGCGGCGGAACCGTTCCTCGAGCTGCCAGCGGGAGAGCTGCGACTCCTTCACGAGTTCGACGATGCCGAGCCCCCTGGTCGCCCGCTCGCGGATGCTGCGGATCGCGGCCGCGACCACGGGATCGCCGACGGCCAGCGTGTCGGTGGACCGGCGGAACACCACGCCGATCGGCGGCACGACCAGCCGCGCCGGCGGAGCGGCACTCCGCCTCGGCCGCGGCTGCAGGAGTTGGTCGAGCAGTCCCGCCGCCTCATACCCGATCCGCCGGGCCGCCTGCGCGACACTCGACAGCGGCGGGTCGGCGAGTTCGCAGGCGAACTCGTCGTCGTCCACGCCGATCACCGCCACGTCATGCGGCACCCGCAGCCCCACGGTGCGGCAGACCTCGAGCACGTGCCGCGCCCGGATGTCGTCGCAGGCCATGATGCCGACGGGCTTGGGCAGCTTCGACAGCCAGGCCGACAGTTCGGCCTCGAGGAGCGTCCAGCGGTTCGCCTCGTGCCGGGCGATGAGCGGCTGGCACGAGCGACCGGCCTCGGCGATCCGGCGCACGAAGGCGTCGCACCGGGCGTCCGACCAGACCGTCGCCGGCGACGAAGGCAATCCGTAGAAGCCGAAATGTTCGATCGCGCGTTCGAGCAGGTGCTCGGCCGCCAGCCGGGCGATCCCGGCGTTGTCGGTGGCGACGAACGGAACGGGGCTGTTCGGATCGAAGCCGCCCCCTCCCCCGCCGACGGCCACCACCGGCAGGCCGGATGCAAGGACGGATCGCGCAACCTCGACATCGTCGAACGAGGCGATGATTCCCTGGCCGGGCCAGGCATCGAAATCGGGCATCCTCCTCCCCTGCTCCTCCTCGACGTAGAGCCGCCAGTCGCCCCGCTCGCGGGCGTACTGGGCCGCCCCCATGGCGATCGCCCGGTCGTAGGGGAGGGATGAATCCACGACGACGGCGACGAGGATGTCGTCAGGCCGGGGGCGGGGCGTCTTTCGCGATCCGATGCGGCCGGCGGGTTTCATGCATCCGATTGTGCCGCCGATGGTATGATGCCGGCAATCGATGGACAGGCGACGATAAGGAAAATGTCATGCCTTGCTCCGATTCCCTTTCGTCTCCCGTATCCCGCCGCACGTTCACGGCCGCGACGGTGGCAACCTCTTCCGCGACATTCGTCCATGCCGCGGCATCGGCCGCCGACAAGCCGCGGCCCCTGCGGCTCGGCGTGATCGGGTGTGGCGGCCGTGGCTCGGGTGCGATCGACAACTCGCTTTCGATCAACGACGGGGTCACGCTCGTCGCGGTGGCCGACCTCTACGGCCGGAATTGCGAGCGGCTCTGGAAGGCGATGCGGGAGGCCCATCCCGACAAGGTCGCGGCCACCGATACGAGCCACGAGGGGCTCGACGGCTACCGGCGGATCCTCGACGATCCGGCGATCGACGTCGTCCACGTCACCTCGACCCCGGGCTTCCACCCGGCCCACGTGCGGGCGGCCATCGCGGCCGGCAAGCACGTGTTCGTCGAGAAGCCGGCCTGCGTCGATCCCGCCGGCTACCGGCTCTGCCTCGCGGCCCACGACGAGGCGGTGGCGAAGGGCCTCGCGATCGTCTGCGGCACGCAGTATCGCCGGCAGACGAACTACGCCGGTGCGGTCGAGCAGATCCGCCAGGGCGCGATCGGCGACGTGATCGGCGCCCAGGCCCGCTATTGTTCCCCCGGCATCTGGTATCGGCCGCGCACCGAGGGGATGAGCGACGCCGAATACCAGATGAACAACTGGTACCACTTTGTCTGGCTCTCGGGCGACCAACTCCTCGAGCAGGGCGTGCACAACCTCGACGTCATCAACTGGATCATGGGCGACAACCCCCTCTCGGCCTACGGTTCGGGCGGGCGGTTCGCGCGGCCCGCCGACAGCGAACTGTGGGACACCTTCGGCATCGACTACGAGTATCCCGGCGGGAAGTTCGTGTCGTTTCAGGCGCGGCACCTGCCCAACACCCTCTCGGACGTGGGCAACGTGATCCACGGCTCGAAGGGTGCCTGCCACATCGCCGGAGGCAACGGCGGATCGCAGATCGTCGACCGCTCCGGAAAGGTGGTCTGGGAGATGAAGGGGAGCATCGCCGACGCCTATCGGCAGGAGCACAAGGACCTGATCGATTCGATCCGCGCGAGCAAGCCGATCGTGGAGCTGCGACAGATGGCCGACAGCTCCCTCGTGGGGGTGATGGGCCGCCTGGCCGCCTACACCGGCCAGAAGGTGACCTGGAAGTTCGTGGCCGAAGAGTCGCAGCTCGACCTCTTCCCGAAGGATCTCACCTGGACCTCGTCGCTGCCGAGCCCCGGCTTCGCGGTGCCGGGCAAGACGAAGCTGGTCTGAGCACGCTCGTCTCGCGGCATGGCCGGAATTCTTTCGGCCAAAAATGCCGCATATCCTCGGTGCTCCCGGCACGCGACGGACGCCGGAGGCAAGTCTTCGCTTTTCCATTTTCCCGTTGACGGCAACAAACGGGCTGGCCGCGTTGGATTGTCATGTGCAACACATGCGGCTATGCTTGCAGCATGAGCAAGATGATCCAGATCCGAAATGTTCCCGACGTGGTGCATGCCACCCTCAAATCGCGGGCGGCGCTCGCCGGCCAACCGCTCACCGACTACCTCCTGGCCGAAATCCGCAGGGTCGCCGAACGGCCCACCCCGCAGGAACTCGCGGAACGCCTGCTGCGTCGTCCGCGCGTCCGTCTCAGGACATCGCCGTCCAAGGCAGTGCGGGCTGAACGGGATCGGCGATGATCGTCCTCGACGCGTCGGCTGCCCTGGAACTGCTGCTCCGTGCGCCGGATCATCCGGGCCTCGTCCACAGAGTCCTGGGGTCGGGCGAAACCATCGCCGCCCCGCACGTGCTCGATTTGGAGGTGACGCACGTGCTTCGTCGATTCGTCATGGCCGGTGAGCTCTCGGAGTCTCGGGCCCGGGAGGCGATCGAAGATCATCGAGCCCTGGGGGTTTGCCGGTATCCCCATGACGGCTTGCTCGACAGGGTCTGGCAGTTGCGAGTCAACTGCACGGCCTACGACGCTGCCTATCTTGCTCTCTCCGAAGCACTCGAAGCCCCGTTGATCACCTGTGACAAAAGGCTGGCCGGTGTCCCGGGGGCCCGTGCATCCGTCGAAGTGATCGGGGCGTAGTTCCGCTCGAGCGTCTCATGGCCGCATGACAGGCAGGATCTCGGCCACCCAGGGCTTGGCGAGCGGTGCCTCCTCCGCCTCCCCGCTCGTCAGGCCAGGATCTCCTCGATCACGTGGCCGTGCACGTCGGTGAGCCGCCGTTCGATGCCGTTGTTGTAGAACGACAGCCGCGTGTGATCGATGCCGAGGAGCCGCAGAATCGTGGCGTGGAGGTCGTAGATCGTGGCGACGTGCTCCACCGCCTTGTAGCCGAAGTCGTCGGTCGCCCCGTGGTGGAACGCCCGCTTCACTCCGGCCCCGGCCAGCCACACCGTGAAGCCCGAGGGATTGTGATCCCGGCCGTTGGCCCCTTTCTGGAACGTCGGCATCCGGCCGAACTCCGTCACGAACGCCACGAGCGTGTCGGCCAGGAGCCCGCGCCGCTTGAGGTCCGCCAGCAGGCCGGCCACCGGCTGGTCGAGGATCGGCCCGTGCACGCTGTACTGCTTGTGCAGCGTCTTGTGGCCGTCCCAGTTGCCCACGCCCTCGCCCATCGCGTAGCCGCCGTTGAAGAGCTGCACGAACCGCACCCCCTTCTCCACCAGCCGCCGGGCGAGGATGCAGTTGCGGGCGAACCGGGCCTTGAGCGAGTTCTGCGCGTCGTCCGCCCCGTAGAGCGCGAGGGTCTCCGCCGACTCGTCGGCGAGGTCGGCCACCTTCGCGGCCGAGAGCTGCATCTTCGCGGCCAGTTCGTAGGCGCTGATCCGGGCCGCGAGGTCGGTGTCGCCCGGGTGACGGGCGAGATGCTCGTCGTTGAGCAGCTTGAGAAACTCGCGGGTGGCCTGGTCGGCGTCGGCCGATATCGAGGCCGGCCGGGCGAGGTTCGGGATCGGCTTGTCGGCGTTGAAGGGCGTGCCTTGGAAGGCCGCCGGCAGGAAGGCGCTCTGCCACTGCCGCGGCCCGATCTGCGGCACGCCCCGGGGATCGGGAATCGCCACGAAGGCGGGAAGATCGCGACACTCGCTGCCGAGGGCGTAGGTGGTCCAGGCGCCGATGCTCGGAAACCCGTCGAGGATGAAGCCGGTCGACATCTGGCTCTCGGCCGGCCCGTGCGTGTTGCTCTTGGCCGTCATCGAGTGGATGAAGCACATCTCATCGGCAAGTTCCCCGAGATGCGGCAAGAGCTCGCTCGTCATCGTGCCGCTCTCGCCGCGGGGCTTGAATTCCCAGAGCGGCTTGATGAGGTTGCCCTGCTCCCCCTGGAAGGTGATGAGCTTCTCGCCGCCGGCCGTCGGCATCGGCGTATCGTGCAGCCGCACGAGTTCCGGCTTGTAGTCGAATGTGTCGACGTGGGAGAGCGCCCCCGAGCAGAAGATCATCAGCACCCGGTTGGCCTTCGGGGCGAAGTGCGGCGGGCGGGGAGCGTAGGGTTCGGCCGGGTCGATCAGCGGCCGGATCGGCGGCTCGCCGCCCAGCAGACGCTGCTCGTGGAGCAGCGCCGCCAGCGCGATGCCCGAAAGGCCCGTGCCGCCCCACTGGAGGAACGAGCGACGATCGAGCAGCTGGCGGCCGGCGTGGGAGAGTGTCTGTTTCATGTCGCACCAGAAGCACCGGAGGTCAGTACACCATCATGAATTCGTTGGCGTTGTAGAGGCTGCGGCAGAGGATCGGCAGCCCGTGGGCCGACACGAGCCCGCGGCCCGCGACGAGCTCCTGCTCCGTGGCCGGGCGGCCGAATGCCAATTCGATCGCGCGGGCCACCTGCCGCCCGGAGTCGCTGCCCGCCTCGCGTTCCACCCGCTTCGCCAATCGGGCCGCCTGATCGAGCAGGAAGTCGCCGTTCATCATGTTCAGCGACTGCAGCGGCGTGGTGCTCGCCGTCCGCTTCGGCTGCACCTGCCCGGCGTCGGGGCAGTCGAAGGCGCCGAAGAACGTGTCGAGCTCGGCCCGCGGCTTGGTCTGGTAGACCATGCGGCGGAAATCGTCGTCGGTGAACGACGTCTTCGTCACATACACCTTCACGTAGTTCGTGTTTGGCTCGAAGAGGTCGAAGCCGGGGCCGCCCATCTTCGTGTTGAGGCTGCCGCTGACGGCGAGGATCGCGTCGCGGAGCGGCTCGGCCTCGAGCCGTCGCGGCGGATACCGCCAGAGAAGCCGTGCCCCCGAGTCGGCCGCCAAGGCATCGGGCCGGGCCTCGCTCGACTGCCGGTAGGCACGGCTCGTCACGATCAGCCGGTGGATCCGCTTGAGCCGCCAGCGGTCCCGCGGATTCGCCGGATCGACAAGCTCGCCGGCCAGCCAGTCGAGCAGCTCCGGATGGCTCGGCGTGCCGCCGTTCACGCCGAAATCGCTCGGCGTGTCGACGATGCCGGTGCCGAAGTGGTAGTGCCAGAGCCGGTTCACGATCACGCGGGCCGTGAGCGGATTGGTGGGTGAAGCGATCCAGTCGGCCAGCGCCCGGCGGCGGTCGGCCTCGGCCGCGTCCGCGGGCAACTCCCACACCGCCCCGAGCCGTGTCGGGCTTCCCGGGGCGATTTCCTCGCGGGGCGCCATCGGATCGCCCCGAAAGAAACGGTGCGTTTTCTCAGGCTTCGTGAACTGGCCGGCATAGGCCTTGGGCAGCGTGCTGAGGCCGTCGAGCCGCTTCGAAAGAGTGGCCACGTTTTCCGTGAGGGTCTCCAGTTCCGCCACTTCGTTCGGCGAAAGCTCCGCGGCGGTGGTGATCGGGCCGATCGCGTCGGCGTGGACGTAGTCATGCGGCAGCCGGTCGGCCTGCGTGGCCACCATCTTCCAGGCCTTGCCGTCGAGCGACACGGCGATCTCGTAGCGGGTCGCCAGCCGATCGGAATACTCTGGCTTGGGGCTGCGGTCGCGGCTCCAGACCACGCGGCTCACCTCCTCGGCCTCCGGCCATTCCAACTGCACCCAGCCGCCGCCGATCTGGTTGGAGATCCAGGATTTCTTGTTGCCGTATTTCCCGTCGTTGATGTGAGCGAGCTTGTGAAAGCTGCTTTTGTCGTAGTCGCCGGACGACGAGAGGGTCGCACCGACGGCCACGTTGCGGCCGTCGACCGAAAACACCTCGAGTTCATCGATGCACGGCTCGGCCGCCGTGGTCGCGAGCACCGTGAAGCGGACGAACTTCGCCCGCTCTGGATCGAACGCATCGACGTTCTCCCCGGCGTTCACCCGGCCGCGGACATGGGCCACCGCCCCACCCGCCTCGGCCGCCTTCTGCTCCTCGAAAATCACGACGTCGGCCGTGACCGGCGCCGCGGCGGCCCCGCCCATCACGAGCAGCCTGGTCGTTTCGGTGATCGAATGCGTGCCCGCGTCGCGAAACCCGCTCCAGAGCGGCTCGTCGGGCGGTGGATCGCCCTGGCCGTCCGCGAACAGACGCTGGTCGACCGTGGCGATCACCCGCTGGTCGGCCGTCGTCGCCGGGTCGCCATCGGCGTCGAGCACGTAGCGGACGTCGCGAGCGTGGGTCTTCCAGCCGGCGCCCCAGGAGAGCCACACACGGAAGCTGCCGGCCACGCGAGGCGCGTAGGCGAAGACGGCCTCGCCCGGCTGAGCGGACCACCAGGTGTATTCCTTGCCGAGGTTCGGCAGCGACCCGATGTCGCCCGGCTCACCGGCATGGCCGCGGTCGGTGCCGCCCGCGTGGTTGGCCACGCCCTGCGGCTTGGCAAGCTCGACCGTGAGATCACGCGAGAGATCGTCGATCACGATCGTCCGGCGAAGCCTCGCGGCGGGCTGCAGTTCCGCCATCCTCCGCTGCATCGGCAGCAGTTCCGCCTTCACGGCGGCGATTTTTTCGAGACGCTCGTCGTTGTCGGGCGGCAGGA
The DNA here is from genome assembly GCA_044346795.1 of Pirellulales bacterium. GTDB lineage: Bacteria > Planctomycetota > Planctomycetia > Pirellulales > UBA1268 > CAMCQY01. The sequence continues at coordinate 1,306 of JBIIYN010000096.1, read as the reverse complement.
TGTCGCGGTCACCGTGCTTCACCCCTTCGAACACGGCCTTGAGCCGGTAGTAATCGGTCTGCGGCACGGGATCGAACTTGTGGTCGTGGCAGCGGGCACAGCCGACGGTGAGGCCGAGAAATGCCGAGCCGGTCGTGCCCACCATGTCGTGGAGTTGGTCGGCCCGTTGGTTGGCCGTGAGCACCGGATCGGGCGAGGTGACCTCGTCCTTCGCCCCGCCGACGATGAAACCGGTGGCGGCGTGGGCGCCCAGCTGATCGCCGCAGAGTTGTTCCTTGACGAACAGGTCGTAGGGCTTGTCGGCGTTGAGCGACTCGATCACCCAGTCGCGGTATGGCCAGGCGTTGGCGCGGGCGGTGTTCGTCTCGAAGCCGTCGCTTTCCGCGAACCGCACGACGTCGAGCCAGTGTCGCGCCCAGCGCTCGCCGTGGTGGGGCGAGGCCAGGAGGCGGTTGACGAGTTCGAGGTAGGGGGCGTCGGTGCCGCCGGCCGCACGGCAGGCCTGCTCGAAGGCGGCGATTTCCTCGGGCGAAGGCGGCAGGCCGACCAAGTCGAACGAGAGCCGACGGATCAGGCTGCGCGGTTCGGCCTCGGGACTCATCTCCAGGCCCTCGGCCGCGAGCCGCTCGCCCACAAAGGCGTCGATCGGATTGGGGAACGGGCCGGTTGCGGGCCTCGGAACCGGTGGACGGACGACGGGCTGAAACGACCAATGGCCGGCCCCCTTCGCCGGCTTCGCCTCGGCGGCCGGCAGCAGTTCCGCGGGCAGCGAGGCCAGATCGTCCGGCCACGGCGCCCCGGCCTCGATCCAGGCCTTCAGCACCGCCTGCTCGTCGGCCGAGAGCGGCTCGCCTTCGGCGGGCATCCGCAGTTCCTTGTCGGTCGTCGCGACGCGCACGAACAGCTCGCTCTCGGCGGGCTGGCCCGGCACGATGCCCGCGGTGCCGGAGTCGCCTCCCGCGAGGGCCTGTTCGCGGATGTCGATCCGGAAGCCGCTCTCCGCGGCCGTGGGGCCGTGGCAGGCCCCGCACTTGGCAGCCAGGAGCGGGGCCACACGGCCCGCGAAGTCGGTTGCTTCGGCGGCACTGCCCCACGAGCAGCCGACGCCTGCGGCCAGCAAGCCCACCCCGAGCACGCCGGAACGCAGCGTGGCGACGAGGTTCGCTGTCCGTCGGCCGTGTGGCGGGAGTGCTCTACGCATCGGCGGTGCTTCTGCTCGGTCTGAAGCCGTGAGGCAGGTCATGCCAGTCGCCCGCTCGATTTTATCATCGGACATGGCCGGAACGGACAGCGAATGTTTTACGTT
>JBIIYN010000095.1:0-11961 GCA_044346795.1 Pirellulales bacterium | reverse complement strand
CGCTGATCATCTCCTCGTAGCGGCCGCAGGCCTCGAGGATCTTTTCCCGGGAGAGCGTGCCGTCGGGAATGTGGATCGCGTCGGCGGGGATGTCGAGGTGGTCGAAGAGATGCTCCCGCATGAAGCGGTGGTAGCTCTGCAGGGCGTCTGGCTGCATGGGCCAGTACTCGTCGAGGTTGAAGGTGACGACCGTCTTGAACGACACGCCCTCCTCGCGGTGCAGGCGGATCAGTTCGTCGTACACCGCCACGGGCGTGCTGCCGGTGGCGAGGCCGAGCACCGTCCTCTGGCCGGCGGCCGCGCGGGTCTGGACGAGGTCGGCGATCTCGCGGGCCACCGCCCGACTGGCGTCGCCCGGCTGGTCGTAAACGGTGACCGGCAGCCGCTCGACGGTGTGAACGTGGGGCAGGGGACCGCGGTAGATCGGCGACGTGGGCACGGCAGCGCGGCTGGCGGACATGGCATCTCCTCGGTGCGGAAACGGTGCGAAAAGCGTCGGGGCGACGTCCCGCTACGATCATACCGTGCAGCCTCCGTCGCGCCAGCGGGCCGCCTCGGCACCGCTGATTGTCGGTAAACCGTCATTCCAGTAGTCTCAGTTGTCCACCGCGAAGCACCATGAAGCCGTCGTCGATGCTGCAATCGTTGCCGGCGAGAATCTGGCGGCTCGTCACCACGCCCTACGAGCCGGTCGCCGCGGTCGACGGCTTCATGGAGCGGGCGGAGACGCAGGAGCAGCCGCGCGCCCGGGTGACCGTGGCGGTGCTCACCTCCCGCGAGTCGCGGCGATTCTTCGGCGTCGACGTAGCCCGGCGGGGCATCCAGCCCGTCTTCCTGCGGATCGAGAACCGTTCGCAGGAGAGTGTGCGGCTGCAGATGGTGAGCATCGACCCCAACTATTTCACGCCGCTCGAGGCCGCGGGAGTGAATCATTTCTCGGTGTTTCGCCGGCTGTCGGCCTTCGGGCTGATGGGCTGGCTGTTCCTGCCGCTGCTTGCGCTCGTGCCGCTCAAGCTCGTCACGGCCTGGCTCAACAACGGCCGCATGGACGATTTCTTCCGCGATCACGGCTTTCGTCTGGGGCCGATCGCTGCGGGTGAGACGGCCGAGGGCTTCGTCTTCACGACGCTCGACCTCGGCACGAAGGCGGTGCACGTGCGGCTCACCCGGCTGGCCGCCTTCGGGCCGACGATCGCCGCAGCCGCGGGCCTGGCGGAAGCCCCGGCGGCGGCCGCCCCGGCCGCCATCGACTTCTTCTTCACCGTGCCGGTGCCGGGGATCGCCGCCGACTACCTGGAAAGAGATTGTGCCAGCATCCGACCGGCCGCCGCGGTAGAGACCTGCTCCGCCGACACGCTCGTCTCGCGGCTCGAGGCGCTGCCGTCGACGACGACGAACGCGACGCAGTCGGGCCGCGGCGATCCGGTGAACCTGGTGATCATCGGCGATTTCGCGGCGCTCCTGAGCGGCTTCGCGGCCCGCTGGGACGAGAGCGAATCGATCACGCTGGCCACGTGCTGGAAGACGGTGCGGGCGTTTCTGCTGGGATCGAGCTACCGCTATTCGCCCGTGAGCCCGCTCCACCTGTTCGGCCGCGACCAGGACATCGCCCTGCAGCGGACGCGGCATTCGATCAACGAGCGGCTGCACCTGCGGCTCTGGCTCGCGCCGCTCACCTTCGAGGGGAAGCCGGTCTGGGTGGGGCAGGTGAGCCGCGACATCGGCGTGCGGTTCACGACGAAGGCGTGGAACCTGACGACGCACCGGATCGACCCGAACGTGGACGAGTCGCGCGACTACTGCATCGAAGACCTGATGCTGGCCGGCCGGGCGGCGGCGGCGGGCTACGTGGGCGGCGTGGCCGCCTGTCCCCGTGAATCACCCCACCACAACCTCACCGGCGACCCCTACTACACCGACGGCAAGCGGGCGGTGATCGTGCTGGCGGCGAAGCGGATCTCCCAGTCGAGCCCGGCGTGAGCGGCGGGCGGGGCGGCAGGCACAGGAAGGATAGCCCGGTCAACGGCACTTCCGCAATCGTCTTCCAGCTGATGAGCGACTCGTGAGCCTCGGGGAGGAGCGGACCGGGCGTCCGGAGCGGGTTTCTCGAAACGCCCTGCACCCGCTTCGGTGGCGTTTTTCTGGCGTCTGCGCAGACCGCGTCCCAGTCGGCCGTTCCCCGGGGCTTCGACGCCTCGCGTCCGACGGCGGTCAGGGGCTGTGGATGTCGATCACGGGCAGCTCGTCAGGCGACCCCTGTACCACTTGGCGGTCGTCATGAGCCTGGACACGCTCGCCCCAGTCGGTGGGCGGGCCACGAGCGGGCGAGACGGGCGGCGACTCGAGCGGTTCGCCTAGGTGTGTCAGGGGCTGACTTTACGCGGGCGAAGCCATCCTGGCCTTCGCCCGCTTGTGAACCTCCGGTTCGAAGTAAGCCGGCTCCTGCCGGCCGTCTTCTCTGAGCCGGATGTCGCCGCCGCAGTTGGGGCACGCAAGTGGAAACTCCTACCCCACCCGCGCCATGAGTTTCGCCCAGGCGATCCGCGACGTGTCGTGCAAGCGAGGCTTGTGATGCGCGTCGCAGCAGCCTCCGGTGCCGTGAGTGTCGTTCCCATGCCCGCCGGTCACGTCCTCGCCCCGCTTGCCGACGTCTCCGATGGCGAGGGCCGTGACGGCGGACCTGAGGCTGTGATTCGGGGCGAACACCCCGTGATACCTATGCCGATGCTTCCGCGGCGGCGGCACGAGATCGGCCAGCCGGTCCAACAAGTCACACGGCGAGAGTTCGAACGCGCCGTTAACGCCCGGCCGCGTGGTCTTCCGCCCGCGCCCCGAGCCAACCCAGTTGGCCGCCTTGTGCCGTGGCAGCACGTAGCGGACGCGGGTGATCCGGCCGTCTGACCCGCGGCTCACGGAGAGTCGCTCGAGGGCGAAGGGGGGCCGGGCACAGTATCTCAGGAGTTGTTCGAGACTTTGAAAATAGCCCGGCACGCCGCGGTCGAAGAGTGTGATGCGGACACTGGCATCGACTGAAAACCCGCTGTTCTCCCAGATGCGCATGTCGGCGGCGGCTGCGGCGTCGAGCAGACCCTTGCGCCTGAACCAGCGGATCACGCGACGACGGACCCGCTCGGTGAGTGCAGCCAGATCGGCCGGCGTGATCGGGCGAGCCGGCAGGAACGCCGTCGCTGCGTCACACGCTGCGTTGTCTGTAGGCGGCATGAAGACACCGTCGGTGACGCAGGCGTGGAGGTGGACATGATGGTTGGCGGCGGTCTGCGCCATATGGCGACCGTTGCAGGACGGGCAGACGCCGCGGCGCTTGCAGGAGAAAGCCACGACGAATCCTGCGCCGCAGCCCGCACACTGTGCGCGGGCGAATCCGCAGCACAGAATGCCGCATTCGAGATAGCCGCGGAGCTCATCCTCGACGTATCCCGGCACGGGCTTCGCCCCGGAGGCCGGCCATCCCGGCAACGCGGCCGGCCCAATACCGAGGCCGTGAGCGGTGCTGCCGGCCGCCCTTTTCGGCCACGTGAGTGACCGCGACTGTCACCGTGTGCAGGCTGACAGTCTGCCCCTACGGCGAAGAGGGCATGCGGCCCCGCGTCCCGTCTGCCCCGGATGGACTCACGTCTCGAGCCCCTCGAGCGGTCCGGTGCTCGATCCGAAGGCGTCGGCGGCCACGCCCAGCCGTCGCAGGATCGACACGAAGAGGTTTGACAGTGCCGTGTTGTCGTCATGCCGGAAGGCCAGGTGCCGGCCGTGGCGGAAGCCGCCACCGGCCAGCAAGATCGGCAGATTCGTGTTGTCGTGGGTGTTGGCGTCGCCCAGGTTGCTCCCGTAGAGCACGACCGTGTCGTCGAGCAGCCGCCGGCCCCCTTCGCGCCGCTCCGCAAGCGCGGTGAACAGGCCGCCGAGGAGCGCCATCTGCCGGCGGTCTGCCTCCTCGAGCTGGCGGAGCTTCTCCGCCGATTGCCCGTGATGCGAGAGGTTGTGATACCCGTCGGTCGTGATCTCGCTCTCGTCGAGTCTGAACGCGGGCGTGGCGAAGGCGTCGACCATGAGCGTCACGATCCGCGTCGAGTCGCTCTCGATCGCGAGGCGGGCCATCGTGAGCATCGCCTCGAAGCCCTTGAAGAATGAGGCCCGGTCGGTCACGTCGGCGGGAGCGGCCGATGTCGCCTCCGGCTTGGGCCGCTGCTCCCAGGCGTCGGCCGCCTGCAGCCGCTCTTCGAGCTCACGGATCGACGTGAAATACTGCTCGAGCCGCCGGCGGTCGGCGGCGCCGATCCGGCGCGAGAGCCGGCGGGCGTCATCATCGAGCACGTCGAGGATGCTGCCCCGCTCCCTCAGCCGCTCACGCTGGGCGGCCACCTCCGCGGGCGAGCCGACGACGAACATCTTTTCGTAGAGCCGCGACGGCCTGTCCTCCGCGGGGACGAGCACGCCGTCACGGGTCCAGGCCAGGCTGCGGTTGGCCTTGTCGATGTTGACGCCGAGGTTGAGCGTGGGAAACCGCGTGAGGTGGCCGATCCGCTCGGCCGCGAACTGGTCGAGCGAGATCGTGTTGCGAAAGCCGCTGGCGGTCGGGTTGCGGGCGGCGGTGAGGAAGCAGTTTTCGGTCGAGTGGCCGCCGCGGACGTTCGGATGCGACAGGCCGCTGATGACCGTGAAATCGGCCCGGTGCCGGGCGAGCGTTTCGAGATAGGGCGAGAGCCGGTAGTCGTGGCCGGTGCCCGTGGGAAAAAACGGCTTCGGCAGCACGCCGAGATTGTTCGAGTTCAGGATCGCCCGCGCGGGCGGCGCGTCGAGGGCGGCCCTCGCCACGCGGGCGGGCAAGAGCGATTCGAGCATCGGCAGGGCGACCGCCGCCCCGGCTCCGCGAAGCAGCGTGCGGCGCGAGAGGCTACGTTCGCCGGGCCCGCGATCCGCGTCGAATCGATCGGCGGGATGCGTCATGGCTGCTCCTGTTCCCTTCCACGAAAGATGCCGCTGCCCACGAACCCGTGCACGAGATCGCCGACGCGATAGCCGTCGGCGGCGCAGGCGTCGAGGATCGCCTCGATGTCGCGGCGGTCGGAAAACCGCACCGGCCCGCCGGTGGCGTAGGCCGTGAACTGGTGCAGGAGGTTCCGGGCGAGCTGCCGCGACGAGTCGGCAAGCAGCGCCTTGAGTCCGCGGATGTTGGCAAACGTCCGACCGTCGGGCAGGCTGCCCCGCGGGTCGACCGCGTGGGCGAGCCGGTAGGAAAAATCGTGGCCCGCCCGGTCGATGCCCGTGACCGCTTCTCCTTCTTCGAGGCCGCGGTAGCGGTCCCGCCAGCCGCCGCAGATGTCGAAGGATTCGAGCGCGAAGCCGACCGGATCGAAGAGCCTGTGACAGGTGGCGCAGGAAGAGTCCTTCGTGTGGAGCGCGAGCAGGTCGCGGATCGTCTTCGCACCGCGGATGTCGGGCTCGACCGCCGGCACGCTCTCGGGCGGCTTCGGCGGCGGCTGACCGAGCAGCCGCGTCATCACCCAGGCGCCGCGGAGCACCGGCGACGTGTTCGTGCCGTTGGCCGTCACCTTCTGGATCGCCGCCTGCGTGAGCAGGCCGCCGAGCGGGCTGCCGGCAGGCACGGGCACCCTGCGGACGGCGTGGCCCGAAAGCGGCTCCAAACGATAGTGCCGCGCGAGCCGGTCGTTGGCGAAGAGAAAATCGGTGTCGACGATCGCCCGCGCCGGCAGGTTGTCGCGGACGAGCGCCGTCACGAAGGCACGGGTCTCCATTCCCATGCTCTCGACCAGATAGTCGTCGAACCGGTATTCGGGGTAAAGCCGGATGTCGGGCTCGTCACGGCGGAGGTTCCGCAGGTCGAGCCAGTAGTCGGTGAAGTTCGTGATGAACCGCTCGAACCGCGGGTCGGCGATGAGGCGATCGACCTGCGCGTGGAGCACATCGGGCCGGGCGAGGTCGCCGCTCGCGGCCTTGGCAAGCAGTTCCGTGTCGGGACGGGTGTCCCAGAGAAAGTAGGAGAGCCGCTGGGCGAGCGGCACGAGACCACGGGTGCCGGCGGATGCATCACCGCCCCGCGGATCGTCGAGATAGAGAAACTCCGGTGAGCAGAGCACCGCCCGATAGCCGGCGAGCAAAGCCCGGGTGAACTCGGTGCCGCTTTGCCGTGCGGCGACGACGAGGTCTTCGCAGGCGACGACGTCTTCGGCAGGCAACGGCTTCACGATCGCGGCGGCCACGAACCGTCGTATCAGCCGTCGCGCGTCGGCCTCGGGGTCGCTCGGCATCACCTCGACGGCAGGAGACGCTCCCGCGGGGGCGGCGCGGAACGGCAGATCGTCGAAGAGCACCCGGTGCGACGCGGGGGGCCAGGTCTCGGGCGGCAGCGGGCCGGTGATCTCGAGCGATCTGAATGCGACGCCCGGATGGCCGCCCGGCGGCGGCGGTGGAAAGCGGTAGGTGGGGGCGCCGCCGTTCACGTTTCGCGCCAGCGGCACGGCGAGGCCGAGCAGGCTGTATTCGATCGTCTGGCCCTTCTTCAGCAGCACCGTCGTCTCGTAGTCGCCTCCATCCGGCGAAATGTCGAACAGCCCGCCCACGGCCCGCACGTCGCCGGAGACGTCGGGGCCGGAGGGAGCGCGGGCCCGGAACGTCATCGGCACCGGCTCGGCCGCGGGCACGAGCGTGAGGTTTTCCATCTGGTGCACGGCGCGGGCGTGGAATCGCACGCGATACCTGCCGCCCCGTTTTGCCACGAAGCCTCTGGGATAGCCGTGGTAGGGCCAGTAGGCGGAACGAAAGATCGCGCACTCGACGTCGGCATCGTCGGCCTCCGGCTTGTCGATCTTCCGGGAATCCTTGGCGAAGAACTGCGCCTGCGGCTCGCCGAAGGCCTGACCACCAAAGAGGTTCGTCGAGATCGCCGCGAACGTGTCGGGCGGCTGCGGTGCGACGCCGTCGGCGACCGCCGCGCGGAGCGCCGCCTCGGCCGCGTCGAGCGCGGCCTCGAGCTGGATTCGCGAGAAGTCGAGGCCTTCCGCCGACTTGTTGAAGCCGTCGCGGGTGCGATCTTCCGGCAGCCGGTCGCTGATGTCGAGATCCGGCAGGTGGAGGATGTCGCGGAGTGTGTGCTCGTATTCGTGGCGGTTGAGGCGGCGGAGCGGCACGCGGCCGTGGGCCGCCACGTCGGCCCGGTCGGCCTTCTCGACCAAGGCGGAGAGGGCGGCCACGAGCGCCGCCCGCTTGTCGTCCGGCAGGTCGCCGGCATCGGGCGGCATCTGCCCCTTCGCCACGCGGTCGTGCATGAGGACGAAGGCGTCGCGGACGGTGGCGTCGGAGAGGTCGCGGCCGAGGGCGGGAATCACGAGCCTGCCCGAGGCGGTGTCGGCGTCGTGGCAGTCCATGCAGGACGATTCGAGGAGCGCGAGCACGTGCGCGGCAGGGTGTGGCTCGGTGGGCGTGTCGGCGGCCCGGATGGGCGACAGCCCGACCAGGACCGCGGCGAGTGCCGCGGCCACCACCGGCCCGCCTTGTCGGGGCGTGATGCCCGTCACTGCAACACCTCCGTCACCATCTGGGCCGCGCGGATCACGGCCGGAGCGAGCCGCTCGCCGTCGGCCTCGGAGAGCCGCGGCGTGGGCGCCGTGATCCAGAGCGACGCGATCACCTTTTCGTTCGCATCGAAGATCGGCGCGGCCAGGCAGTGATGGCCCTCCATGGTCTCGCCCAGATCCATCGCGTAGCCTCGGCTGCGCACGAGCCCGAGCTGCTCGATGAAGCCGCGGCGGGAGGTGATCGTCGCGGACGTGAGCGGCCGGAAGGAATAGCCGGCGAGAAAATCGTCGAGTTCCTTCGGCGGCAGCCAGGCGAGCATCGCCTTGCCCGGGGCGGCGGCGTGGAGCGGGCCCATCGTGCCCGCCTCGACGTAGCACTTGTAGGGCTGCGAGCCGATCACGCGGTCGAGCACGAGGCAGTCGTGGTCCACGCGGACGCCCACGTGGGCCGATTCACCGGTGACATCCCGCAGCCACCGCAGCGGCTCGTGCGCGAGCTGCACGAGGCTGCGCTCGTCGCGCTTGGGCTGCGCCATCCCCAGCAGCTTGCGGGTGAGCACGAGCCGGCGGCCCGGCTCCTGGGCTTCCACGTAGCCGTGGGCGAGAAGCGCCCGCGTGAGGCGGAAGACGAGGTTCGTCGTGAAGCCGAGCGCCTGCTTGATCTCCTGCCGCGTGACCCCCTCGGGATGCACGCTGATGAATTCGAGCATCGCGAGCGCCCGGTCGAGGGCGGGCGTCTGGTGGCCCGAGTCGCGGACGACGACGGATCGGCCGGACGACGGGATCGACGGCTTGACGGAGGCGGCGGCGGACTTGGAACGGCGGCGGGACTGTTTCATGGAAGCGGACGCCGGTTCGATCAGATCGGCCAGAAGGCAGAAAAGATTCTATATTTGTATACGTGCATGTCGTATTTTGTCAATATCTGCGTCAGTAACGCTTCGGGGTATTGCCAGACCTCTTTGACCGTCGAAAACAAAGCCCCGGCGGAGGTGGGCTTCGGGTCGCGGTCACCTGATAAATGGCGTCGGGTGATGCGCCGAGCGAGGAGTTGTCGGGTGCAATGCCTGACACGGAGCCCGACCAATGACGGAAGAGGAACGGATCATCGTGACGATCGACAAGGACTTCGGTGAACTCGCCACGGAGCGTCTCTCGTTGCCGGCGGAATCGTGACGGCGGAGCCGGGGCGGCTCCGCATCCGTCCGGCAACCGAGCGTTGACGGCACGCCTTCTCAGTTACCCGGACTTCGTGGCGGTGCCGCCACTCTGCCGCTCAGACGATCCCGTCGCGGATCGCGCGGGCCACGGCGCCGCCGAGCGTGTTGACATGCAGCTTCGCGTAGATTCGCCGCACATAGTTGTCGACGGTGTAGAGGCTGATCGCCATGTGGGTCGCGACCTCCTTCTTCACGAGCCCGTCGGCAAGCAGTCGCAGCACCTCCCGCTCCCGTTCCGACAGGCTTTCGGCCATCGCCGTGGCGGCTCCGGCTGCGGGCGCGGCACCGAGCCGGCTGAACCGATCGATCACGCACCTCGCGATCTCGGGCGACATCGGCGATCCGCCGCGCCGCACCTCCTCCACCGCCGCGACGATCCGTTCCAGCGGTTCCGATTTGACGAGATAGCCGGAGGCACCGTTGCAGATCGCCTCGAAGACACGCTCGCGGTCGTCGAAGACCGTAAAGACGATGATCTCCACATCGGGGATCCGCTCCTTGAATCGCTGCAGGCCCTCGAGGCCCGACATCCCGGGCAGACCAAGATCGAGCAGGATGACGTCGGGTTTCGGCGCCTTCGCGTCGAGCGATTCGAGCGCCTTTTCGCATGACGCGAACGGGACGACCTCGTGGCCGCCGGCCAGCCTGACCGCCTCCGCCACGGTGTTGCGGAGCCGGCGATGGTCTTCGATGATCCAGATCGTGTCCATGACCGCATTCTATCGAGTGGTCGTGTGCGGGTTCGTGCTCCGCGCGGCGAATGCCGCGAGCCGCACGGTCGTGCCCCGGCCTGGCCGGCTGTCGATCTCGAGGCGGGCCTGCATCGCCGCCGCCCGCTCGCGGAGATTTTCGAGGCCCTGGCCCGCGACGACCGTTTCGGGAGTGAAGCCGCGGCCGTCGTCGGTCACCGTCATCGTCAGGCCATTGTTCCAGTCGATGCCGACGGTGATCCGCTCCGCATGCGCGTGCCGCCGCGCGTTGGTGATCGCCTCCTTGAGGAAGGCCACGCTCTCTCGGGCCCACTGGGGCGCGGGCCTGCCTTCGGGCGGTGCGCCGCTCACTCTGACCTCGTGCTCGATGCCGTCGAGCAGCCGGTTGGCCACCGAGTCGAGCCGGTGCGAGAGATCCCGCCAGGAGCCGGCCTGCGGCTTGAGCAGCCAGATCACGTCCCGCATGTGGTCGAGCGTCTCCCTGGCGGTGGCGGAGATCTCCGCGAGCCGCGGGCCCGGGTCGAGTTGCCGCTCATGCTGCTGCCGGGCCAGGTCGCTCTGGATGGCCAGTTCGCTCAGGCTCGCGCCGATCTCGTCGTGGAGGTCGCGGGCCAGCCGGGTCTGCAGGGCGGCGAGCCGCTTCGCCGCCGCGGCCCGCAGCCAGAGGATCATCGCGATGCCGGCGAGGGTCAGGGTCACCAGCGAACCGACGGCAACTGAGAGCAGCCACTGGAGGCGGTCCTCCCGCCGCCGCGCGAGTCGCTCGTCGATCGTCGCCAGCTCCTCCTCCAGCGCCGCCCGCCGCACGATGCCGTCGAGCCAGGTCTTCCAGTCGAGCAGGTCGTGTCGGCTCGAAAAGCCGTCGGTAAGCGCCGCGGCCGACCAGCCCTCGTCCTCGGCGGAGTCGCTGATCGTCGCCGGTTTGCCGGCCGCCAGGTTTCTGCCGCCGCGCCAGCACTGGAGTTCGGCGAGGGCGAGCGCATATTGTTGCGGTAAGGGGCCAATGTTGGGCCCGATTCGCCAGAGCGTTGTGGCCGCCAAGCGCACGCGTCTTGCCGTCAGATCACGCGGAGCCAGCATCACCTGGGCGGCGCCGGGATTCGGCAAGGCCTCGGCCGGATAGGCCGGCAGAAATTCTTCGAGCAGCACCCGGGCGCCGGCCGTGTCGGCATCGGCGACCACCTGGAAGTGCGGCGGGAATCCATACCCCGGCAGGTCCGCGAGTCCCATCGGATGCGCAGGCACGAGATGGATCTCGTCGATCTGTTCGGGCTGGCCGAGATCCACCTCCATCCACCTCGTGCCGTCGACGATCGGAGAGGAGTCGATCTGCGTACGGCCGCCGTTGGTGGCCGATCGCCCGCTTCCGACCAGCGGCAGGCACCAGAAGTAGCCGTCGGTGAGGTTGAGCGGCTCCCAGCGGCGGGAGCTATCGAGAGACGCGGACGTTTCCACAGGGCACCGGAGGGCGGCATTCCGACCGTCGGCCAGCACGACGATCTCGCCCAGGCGAAAGAAAGGCGTGGCCCCGGCGTCGGTGCGGAAGCCGCTGACCGCGACCCGCAGGTAGCGGCCCGACCCGCCGTTGCCCGCGGCCATCCAGAAGGGCAGGCTTTCGCCGGCTCCCGCCTCCGGCTCCCGCCACTCGGCGATGACGACCCGGCTCGTGAACTCGGGATCGTCGGAAATCTCGACGGTGAAGGCAGAAGGAAAGCCGCTCTGTATTGCTCCGGCCCCCGGCAGCCGGGCGGGAAACAGCGCCACCTGTTCGGGAGTCACCTGCCGCCCGAGATCGACCACCACCCAGGCCGGTTCGGCGGCGTAGCCGTGAAACCCGATCCGCTGGCAGGTCTGCGGCGAGGCGAGCAGGGGGGGCAGCGTCTCGAGTTCCGCCTCGACCGCGGCCCGGCGCGCATCGAGATCGGCCGCGGCGGCCACGGAAACGAAGGCGCAGCCGAGCAGGCACGGCAGACAGGCGACGACGTTCCACATCGAAGGATCCATCACGACTCCAGAACGCTTGTCAACATACCGCATGGCCGGATCCGGTATGTCGACCCAACGGCGGCTGTGACGAGTTTTCGCGGCTTTCCTGGCGGACGAGGCGCGGGATTATCCTGACGAGAAATCGGGAGTTGACTTGGGCGTTCACGTTGCCCCATTCACGGCTGATGACGAAAGAAGAGGGCAGCCCATGAGTCGATTTGTTGTCGCGTTGCTGTTGCTTGTGTGCTGTGCCCGTCCTGCCGCGGCAGTGCCGGATGCCGATGCGGTCAGGAAGGCCGTCGAAGCGGTCGGTGGGAAAATCACGCTGTCGCCGGCAGGCGACCCCGTCGCGATCGACCTCTATGACGGCAACAACCCGCTGAAGGGCAAAGGCGGCCGCAACCTCGCGGTCAACGATGCCTGGCTCGAGCATCTGGCGGCCGCGACGACGCTCGAGCGGCTCAACCTCGCGAACTGCGACGTCCACGGGCCGGG
>JBIIYN010000375.1:0-3511 GCA_044346795.1 Pirellulales bacterium | reverse complement strand
GATCCGGCCGCGGAGGTCGTTCATCACGAGCACCTGGTGGGCCTCGGCGAGGCCGAGCTCCCACGGCAGGCCGGCGTGCATGATCGAGGTCTGCGGGCTCGCGCCGGTGCCGCCGTCGTGGCCCGAGATCAGCACCACGTCGGCCTTCCCCTTCGACACGCCCGCCGCGACCGTGCCCACGCCCACCTCCGCCACGAGCTTCACGCTCACGCGGGCGTGGTGGTTGGCGTTCTTGAGGTCGTGGATCAGCTGGGCGAGATCCTCGATCGAGTAGATGTCGTGGTGCGGCGGCGGTGAGATCAGCCCCACGCCCGGCGTGCTGTGCCGAATCCTCGCGATCTCGCGGTCCACCTTGTGGCCGGGGAGCTGGCCGCCCTCGCCTGGCTTCGCGCCCTGGGCCATCTTGATTTGCAGCTCCTTCGCGTTGACGAGATAGAGGCTCGTCACGCCGAAGCGGCCGCTGGCCACCTGCTTGATCTTGGAGTTCTTGCTGTCGCCGTTGGGCTCGAGCTGGTAGCGGACGGGGTCTTCGCCCCCCTCGCCCGTGTTGCTCCAGCCGCCGAGCCGGTTCATCGCCACGGCGAGCGTCTCGTGGGCCTCCTTCGAGATCGAGCCATACGACATCGCGCCGGTCGCGAACCGCTTCACGATCTCCTTCGCGGGCTCCACCTCGTCCAGCGGCACCGCCTGCTCGGCCCACCTGAAGTCGAGCAGGCCGCGCAGGGTGAGCAGCTTCGTCTGCTGCTCGTCGATCAGCTTCTGATACTTCTTGAATTCCTCGCGGCTGTTGATCTGCGTCGACCGCTGGAGCGTCGCCACGACTTCGGGAGCGAGCATGTGGGCCTCCCCCTTCCGCCGCCACTGGTAGCGGCCGCCAACGTCGAGCTCGAGCACGCTGGGCACGGCGGTCTTCGGCCAGGCGTGCTCGTGCCGCCTGAGCATCTCGTCGGCGAGGCCGGCGAGGCCGATGCCGCCGATCCGGCTGGGCGTGCGGGTGAAGAACTCGTCGACGAGCGGCTGCTCGAGGCCCACCGCCTCGAAGATCTGGGCGCCGCGGTAGCTCTGCTGCGTGGAGATGCCCATCTTGCTCATCACCTTGAGGAGCCCCTTCGTGGCCGCCTTCACGAAGTTCTTGTGGAGCTTCTCGCGCGGGTAGTCGCCGGCGATGATCCTCTCCGCCTGCATCTGGTCGATCGTGGCGAAGGCGACGTAGGGGTTCACGGCGCCTGCACCGTAGCCGGTGAGCAGGGCGAAGTGCTGCACTTCGCGGGCCTCGCCGGTCTCGACCACCAGTCCACAGCGGGTGCGGGTGCCCTCGCGGACGAGATGGTGGTGCACGCCCGCCGTCGCGAGGAGCGCGGGCACGGCCGCCTGATCGGCGTCCACGCCCCGGTCGGAGAGCACGATGATCGTCGCGCCGTCACGCACCGCCTGCGAGGCCTCGGCGCGGATCGCGTCGAGCCGCTGCCGCATGCCCGCGGCCCCTGCGGCCGCCGGGAAGAGCAGTGAGATCGTGCGGCTCACGAGGCCGGGCCGATTCAGGCTCTTCACCCGCGCGCACTCGGCGTTCGTGAGGATCGGCGTCTCGAGACGCAGGAGCCGGGCCTGCTCCGGCCTCGAGTCGAGCAGGTTCCCCTCGCAGCCGATGGTGGTGATCATCGAGGTGATGATCTCCTCGCGGATCGCGTCGAGCGGCGGGTTGGTCACCTGCGCGAAGAGCTGCTTGAAGTAGTTGGCCAGGAGCTGCGGCCGGTCGGAGAGCACGGCCAGCGGCGTGTCGTTGCCCATCGAGCCGATCGGCTCGGCGCCGTCGGTGGCCATCGGCGCGAGGATCACCTTGAGATCCTCGAGCGTGTAGCCGAAGGCCCGCTGCAGTTCGAGCAGGCTCGCCTTTTCGCCCGCCACGCCGGCCGCCCGCCAGGGATCCTCGGCATGCGGGGCGCCGTTGCCATTGGCATGGGCGTGGCCGTTGCCATTCGCGGCGGGCAGGATCGCCGCGGCGGGCTCGACGGCCCGCGAGACGGTCACATCCGCCACGTTCTTCGGATCCTCGACCGCGTCGAGCCGCACCTGGTTCGCCGCGACCCACTCCCGCCACGGCTGCGCCGTGGCCAGCTTCCGCTTGATCTCGTCGTCTTCGACGATCCGGCCTTCCTTCGTGTCGACCAAGAACATGCGGCCGGGTCGCAGCCGGCCCTTCCGCACCACCTCGCCGGTGGGCAGCTGCAAGACTCCCGCCTCGCTCGCCATCACGACGAGCCCGTCCTTCATCTGCCACCAGCGGCCGGGCCGCAGGCCGTTGCGGTCGAGCGTGGCGCCGATCCGCGTGCCGTCGGTGAAGGCGAGCGCCGCCGGGCCGTCCCACGGCTCCATGAGGCAGGCCTGGAACTCGTAGTAGGCCTTGAGATCGTCGGCCATGCTCTCGTGCCCGCTCCACGGCTCGGGGATGAGCATGCTCACGGCCTCCTCGATCGGCCGGCCGGCGAGCACGAGCAGTTCGAGCACGTTGTCGAACGTGGCGGAGTCGCTGCCCCCTTCGCGGATCACGGGCTTGATCTTGTCGAGGTCGGGGCCGAACACCGGATGGGCGAGCATGCTCTCCCGGGCGTGCATCCAGTTGATGTTGCCGCGGACGGTGTTGATCTCGCCGTTGTGGGCGATGTAGCGGAACGGGTGGGCCAGATCCCAGGTGGGGAAGGTGTTGGTGCTGTACCGCTGGTGGACGAGGGCCAGGGCGCTCGTCATCCGGGAGTCGGAAAGGTCGGGGTAGTACTTCGCGACCTGGTCGGCGAGCAGCAGCCCCTTGTAGACGAGCGTCTTCGACGACAGCGAGCAGGCGTAGACGAACGTCTGTTCGGTCAGCCCGAGCTTCCCGAGCTCGATGCCGAATCGCTTGCGGACCACGAACAGCTTCCACTCGAAGTGGTCTCGCGACACCTTCTTGCCGCGGCCCACGAACGCCTGCCGCACGTACGGCTCGACGTCGCGGGCCGTGCCGCCGATCGAGCGGTTGTCGGTGGGCACGTTCCGCCAGCCGAGGAACTCCAGCCCCTCCTCGCGACAGACCTGCTCGAAGAAACCCTCCGCCGTCTCCCGCTCGCCGTCGGAGGGCGGCAGGAAGATGTTGCCCACCGCCCAATCCCCCGGCGCCGGCAGCCGGATCCCGGCCTGCGGGGCGACGGCCGCGAAGAAGTCGTGCGGCGTCTGCATGAGGATGCCGGCGCCGTCGCCGGTCAGCGGATCGCAGCCGCAGGCGCCGCGATGCGCGAGGTTCTCGAGCAGTTCGAGCCCCTGCCGGACGATCTGGTGGCTCTTTCTCCCGTGCACGTTGACGACGAAGCCCACGCCGCAGGCGTCGTGCTCGTTGGCGGGATCGTAGAGGCCCTGGGCGGGAGGCAGGCCGGGCGACATCTGTCCGGGAAGGCGGGGCATGGGATGCTCTGGGGGATGCGGCTGTCGGGATGACGGCTGACGGTGACTTGGAATGAAGACGTGAAACCGGCGTGCGGCG
>JBIIYN010000374.1:0-3534 GCA_044346795.1 Pirellulales bacterium | reverse complement strand
CCGGGGCGGCCCAAAGCTCCTCGAGCTTTCGCCGACCCCTTCGCCTATCTCACGTGGTTTACCGTCATATCGCTACAGCTATCGTGGATTTGCTCTCGTTGATCCGCGGAGGGGTGTCGAAGCCGTGGTATGCTTCCCGCGCCCGCCGCGTCGCTGGCTCCTGCCACGCGGGTTACGCGCTGAAAGCTCGCCGCATGGCTGCCCGCTCGACCGTCGTCCTCGTGCTCCTGCACTTCGCCGCGACGGCGTTCATGACCGGCCTCATCTGGTACGTGCAGGTGGTGCACTATCCGCTCATGGCCGGCTGGCCGCACGACCAGTTCGGCGCGTGGGAGGCGAGGCATCGCGAATTGACGGGGCTCGTGGTGATCCCGCCCATGCTGCTCGAAGGGGCGACGGCCGTGCTGCTGCTCGCGCGGTCGCCGCGGGGGGCGGCCGCCTGGCTGGCTGGCGTCGGCCTCGCGCTGTTGGCCGGCATCTGGGCGAGCACGGGCTTCCTGCAGGTGCCCTGCCACGACCTGCTCGCGCTCGGCTGGGACGACCGCGTGCACGCCCGGCTCGTGCAGACCAACTGGCTGCGGACGGTGCTCTGGACCGGCCGGCTCGGGCTGGCCGCCGCGCTCGTGCCGCTGCTGCTGGTCGGCGGCGAGCGTCGCGCGCGACGGCCTTCAAGGTCTGCTGGCGGTTGAAAAACCTGTCGTGAAAAGCTCGTGGCGAAGCCGGCTCAGTCGGCAGCCACCGTGCGTCGCAGCGACCCGCGGGCGAGCACGTGCACGAGAAAACCCACCGGCCCGGACAGGAACGTGAGCACGAGCGCGAGTGAGCGCAGCGGCCAGGGGATGCCCAGTCGCACCGCGTCGCGGGCGATCCAGGCCCCGACGACCATGTCGAAGACGAGGTAGTGCGTCCACGCGGCGGCGAAGACCCAATCGTCGGAAAACACCCGCCGGAGGCCGGCGAGCGTCATCACGTCGCCGGGCGGCGGCCCGAGCGTGGCGAACTTCCAGCCGATCACCACCGCGTAGGCGAAGGCGAGCACCGCGGGCACGATCACGGCGCACGCCACGCCAGACACCGCGCGGCGGCCCGGAAAGAGCACCAGCGCGATCCAGGCCACGAGGGCGAGCGTATTCGTCGCTTGGAAGAATGTTTCGGCCATCGGGCACAGCCTACCGCCGCCTCAGCCGGCGGGCCATGCCGCCTCGTGGATGGTCGTGAGGACGGAATGGTGATGTTCACCGTCGCGCAGACTGGTGGCGGCGAAGCGCCGAGCCGCAGGGTAGCCGCATGCGGTTTGCCGCGTCGACCGCGCTGCCGTGGCAAAGAAGAGGGCCGGAGAGCGCCCTCACGACGCGCTCCGGCCCTGACGACATGTTCCGTCTCGAGGCGATCCGGCTTAGTAGCGGCGTCCGCCACCGCCGTAACCACCTCGGCCGCCGCCACCACCGCTCTCACGGGGCTTGGCCTCGTTGACGGTGAGGGGCCGCCCGTCGAACTGCTTATCGTGCATGCCGCTGATCGCCCGCTGCGCGGCATCGTCTGCCTGCATCTCGACGAATCCGAAGCCCTTGCTGCGGCCGGTCTCACGATCCTGAATCACTTGCGCGCTCGTGACAGTGCCAAACTCGAGGAACATCTGCTCGAGCGATTCGCTCGTGACGCTATAGGCTAAATTGCCGACGTACAGTTTCTTACCCATGAACAAAACACTCCTACCGATGACCCAAATGAACTTTCGGGGTCACGTCGAAAGGGCCAGAGAGTGGCAGCCCGCCAGAGGGTAAAGGCGAGGGAAAGAAGCGGCAATCGCGGCCGATCGGCCACCGCGCAACTAGCGTCGTCCAGAACCAACGCTGCCAGGATAGATCACAATCTCGGGAATAGCAACGGTATTTCGTGGCTACAGGGAGGGGTAGGGGGGATCAGGCGAGACCTTCCGCTTTCATGGCCTTCCAATCGGCGTCGGACGCCTTGGCCATGGTGCCAAACAGGAAATCGCCGGCGAGCAGAGCGACGTTGAAGTTTTTGTCCGGATAGCGGTGGTGAAGGTAGTGGTGCCGGGCCAGCGACTTGTAGATCGGCCATTTGGAAAACATTCTGCCCTGGGGCTTGTGCATTTCCATGTGGATCAGATTCCACAGCAGGTGATGCAGGCACACGATGACCGGAAACACGAGCGCGCCAGTCGTGGAAAAGAGCGCCAGAAATAGGCTCACCGGCAGCGACTCCACGAGTCCCTCAAGGATGTTCAGCCGAATCCCCCGGTCTTCGCCGTGCGGCACCGGGTCGTCACGAAACGACTTTCGATACTGGCGGTGATGCTCGCTGGCGTGGCTGCTGAAGATCTTCTTCCGAGCGGAAAGATTCCGTAGAAAAAACGCCTTTGGCCGCCGGTGCATCAGCCTCGCGTGTACTTGATGTTCGATCAGCGACATCACCACGGAGAGACCCACGAACCATGCGGCCAACGCAAGACACATCGCCATCAAACCACCTCCCTGATTGGCGGCAGTACCTGGATTCGCGCCGCGTTGTGCGGGCGGCTCTCGTTGCCTGCTCTGGCCTTTCCGAGGCGACTATAGCCCGCACCGCCGCCGAGCGACATCCCAGCTACGATCGCGGTGACCACGAGGGGCCGCCCGGTCGCGACGTCCATGCTTTCCCGTCGAATTCGCAATGCCGGAGGTGCGGCTTGAACCCGCTTCCCGGCCGCCCGGCGGCTTCGTGGTGAACCACCAGCCAACAGGCGCCGTCCGCGGCGTGACTCGCGAGCGTGCTAGGCGGCATCTCGACGCGATGCCGCTGCGTTCCGGCATGCCTGGATGGCCTCGGCGATGGCATCCAGGGCATCGAACACGTTGGTGTCACCTCGATCGAAGGCTTCGACTGCCGCCTTGATCTCCACAAGGGTGAGGATGGCGGTCGCCGGGGTTGGTTGGCTACGGAGTGGTCGCATTGAAAACCTCCATGATGATGACTGGCCAAGCGATCCTGCTCGGCCCCGAGGATGGGACTGTGACGATCATGTGCCACCGAATCTTTCACAGCGCATGCGCCGTGAGACCCAAATCCAACAAATTTTGTCATGGCACGAGCATCGCGGGCCGCCAGTCAGGTCCACCGATACACATTTGCCCGGTATAGCGCACAATGCAGCGGGAGTCTGCCGCTGCATACCCCAAGACTGGTCGACGCCGCACCGAGGTGGCGATGGACGGGAGCATGCTGTCGCCATACCCACACTTGTCGTGGTTTGCCTACGGTCTCACCATCCGACCGCCACGGGTGTTCGTTCTCCACGAATACAAGGCCGTCTCGCACCGGCTCATCGTGAACGAGGCGGGTGACGCAGACTTCTTGTGGGCGACAGGTGCAGACCAGGTTGCCTGCCACGTGACTGGCGGCAGTCTCTGCTTCTATCCCTACGATTCCGCCCGGCATTCGCTCGCCATCACCACGGCAGGGGTCTACCAGGGGTACGAGTTGCTCATTCCGCACACGCATCTCGAGCGGGTGTGCGAGGCAGAGGGCGCA
>JBIIYN010000094.1:0-12129 GCA_044346795.1 Pirellulales bacterium | reverse complement strand
TCGGCGGGAATCGTAACCGCCGCGAACGGATCGCTTTCGGTCGCGGCCGGCTCGTCGTCCGGCTGCTCGCCGGGGGCCTCGGCGTCGTCCTCGGCGGGGTCCGCGGTGGCCTCGTCGCCGGTGGCCGCCGCCGCATCCTGGGCGTCCTCTTCCTCGGCCATCTCTTCTTCGGCCCCTTCGTCTTCGGCCATGTCCTCCGATTCCTCGACGCCGTCGGTCTGTTCTTCGGTTGCGTCCGACAGGTCATCGGCCGACTCTTCCCCGGCAGCCGCGTCGTCATCCGAGGCTTCGTCGTCGAAGAGGTCGAACAGATTCGGCTCCTGCGGCGGTCGGGCCGTCGGCGTCGGCTGCGGGCCGCCGGCGAGATCCGCAGCGGGGGCGGGCTCCGCGGGCATCGGCTTCTCCGCTGCGGATGATTTCGGGTCGGCGGTCTCGCCGGCTGCTTCGGCGTCATCGCCGGGGGCGGAGGTCTTGGCCTGGCTGTCGGTTGCGGCCGGGTGTTCGTCGACGGGTTCTTCGTTCGAGGCTGGCGCGACCAGTGCCGGATCGGCCGGCTCAGCGGCCTTGAGATTCGGCAGAGGTTCACGGGCGGCGAGGCCAGCGGCCTCGGGCACGACAATCGGGGCGGCGGTGGCGGCGGGCTGGGGGCCGACCACGAGCGTCGGGCCGTGTTGCAAGACCGATTCAGCCACCGCGGCCGCATCGGGCTGTCGGGCGACCGGTGCGTCGGCCGGGGTCGTCGTCGCGACAGGCTCTTCGACCGTGAACTCGACGACCTCTCGAGCGGCGGCGGGAACGTGTTCTGCGACCACGGTGTCACAGACCGTATCCACCGGTTCGCACGGGAGGCAGCACGCTGTCGGGCAGACAGGCCGGCAGGGGACGGGACGACAGGCCGGTGTGCGGCGGTGATGGCGGAGGAACCAGCAGGCCTTGGCCGTGTCGACGAACAGGGTCAGGCACAGCAGGGCCACGATCAGCGAGTGTATCCAGCGGCGCATGCGTCGGCTCCCGCGACAAAATCCGGACCGATCCGGACGAAGGTCATCCCGGAAAAATTTCGGGCAACGAATCCGGAGCGGATGGCGACGCATCGGTCGGACACCGCCTCGGTGATGCTATGGTAAGCCCGGGGGGAGCGGCCCGCAAACGGCCGCCGGCGGCCGGAAGGGGAGGTCTCGGGCCGCGAGCCGGCACAACCCGCACAGCCTCTTCCGCCGGCAGCGGAAGTCATGTCCGAAAAGCGACAGGCCGCGGCAGATGGCTCTGCCGCGGCCTGTCTTGGATCGAACCTGTCGTCCGCCTGCGAACGGGGTAGGTCTTTGCGAAACTGATGCGGACCGGGCCGGGCTGCGGCAGCATCGCTGCTGGCGGGCACGTGCCTTTCGAGGGTCCGGATCAACGCGTAGGGGTTGGCACCTCCGACGGAACGCGGCAACAGGTCGAATGTCGATACGCTAGGTTTCGTCCGGCGGACGCGCCGTCCTCCAGACGATTTGTCGCACCGTCATCCAGCCGTCACCGCCGTCCCGACCGCGTGCGCGGGGAAAAACTCACGAACAGCCCATGCTGTTGCCGCAGTTGTGGCAGAGGTAGCAGTTGCCGTTGCGGACCGTGATCGAGCCGCAGTTGTCGCACGCCGGCGCGTCGATCTGGAACTTGGCGAACTGGCTCTGGCGGTCGGCCGGGCTGCCCGTCGGATTGTCGGCCATCTTCAGGCCAGCCCGTTCGAGCAAGGCCGCATTGCGATCCATCACCGCGGCAGGCTTCGCTGCCATCACGGCTGTCGCGGCATGGCCGTTGGCGCCCGCCGGATGCTTGCCGCGGCTGGCGGTCGCTTCGCCGTTCGTGCGGGCCTTTCCTTGGCCATCGGCCAGCCCGCGCGCCGTCATGGCGGCGGGCTTGCGCTCTGTTTCCGTGTCGTCGCCCGCGGCGGCCTCCTCGCCGCCGCCACCGCCGTAGCCACCGGGCCTGTTGGCCTCGCGATAGCCGGCGATGAACTCCGTGCCCATCCAGCGGAAGAGATAGTCGACCAGGCTCTTGGCGACGGGGATGTCGGGATTCTTCGTGTAGCCCCAGGGCTCGAAGCGGGTGTGCGAGAACTTCTTCACGTACACCTCGAGCGGCACGCCATACTGCAGGCTCATCGACACCGCGGTGCCGAAGGCGTCCATCAGGCCGCCGATCGTGCTGCCCTCCTTCGCCATGGTGATGAAGAGCTCTCCCGGCCGGCCGTCGTCATAGAGCCCGACGGTGATGTAGCCCTCGTGGCCGCCCACGTTGAACTTGTGGGTCACGCTCCGCCGCGTGTCGGGCAGCCGCTCCCGCCGCGGTGCGGGCGTCGCCTTGGCCGCGGTCTTGTCGGCCTCGGTGCCCGTGTTGAGCGGCTGGCTTTCCTTCGAGCCGTCGCGGTAGATCGCGAGGGCCTTGAGCCCCAGCCGCCAGCCCTCCACGTAGGCGCCGGCGATGTCGGCCGGCTTCGTCTCGCGGGGCATGTTCACGGTCTTCGAGATCGCGCCGGAGATGAAGGGCTGTGCCGCCGCCATCATCTTGACGTGGGCCTCCCAGGCGATGCTGCGGACGCCGAGCCGCGGCTTGAAGGCACAGTCGAAGACCGCGAGGTGGTGGTCCTTGAGTCCCGGCGCCCCTTCGATCGTGTCGTTCTTGTCCACGAAGGCGAGGATCGCCTCGATCGCCGGCCCGTCGTAGCCCAGCGTGCGGAGCGCCAAGGGCACGGTCTGGTTGACGATCTTGAGCATGCCGCCGCCGGCGAGCTGCTTGTATTTCACCAGCGCGATGTCGGGCTCGATGCCGGTGGTGTCGCAGTCCATCAGGAAGGAGATCGTGCCGGTCGGGGCCAGCACGGTGGCCTGGGCATTGCGGTAGCCGTGGCTGCGGCCGCCGGCGAGCACCTCGTCCCAGATCTTCCGGGCCGCGTCGCGCAGATACTTCGGGCACGAGGGGTCGATCGTGTCGACGGCGCCACGGTGCATCTGCATTACGTTGAGCATCGGCTCGCGGTTGGCGGCGAAGCCCTCGAACGGGCCGACCGCCGCGGCGAGTTCGGCGCTCGTGCGGTTGGCCGCGCCGTGCAGGATCGCGGTCAGCGCGCCGCAGAGGCCCCGGCCGGCATTGCTGTCGTAGGCGAGGCCGTCGGCCATGAGCAGGCTGCCGAGGTTCGAATAGCCCAGGCCCAGCGGGCGGAACAGGTGGCTGTTGCGGGCGATCCGCGGCGTGGGGTAACTCGCGTGATCGACGAGGATCTCCTGAGCGACGAAGAAGATCCGGCAGGCGGCCGTGAACCGCTCGATGTCGAACACCCCGTCGGGCTTGCGGAACTTCATCAGGTTGATGCTGGCGAGGTTGCAGGCCGTGTCGTCGAGGAACATGTACTCCGAGCACGGGTTGCTCGCGTTGATCCGGCCCGAGTTGGGGCAGGTGTGCCAGCGGTTGATCGTCGTGTCGTACTGCACGCCGGGATCGCCGCACTGCCAGGCGCACTCGCTCATCCGCTTCATCACGTCGCGGGCCTTGAAGCTGGGGCCGGCCTTCGCCGGGTCGGTGACCCACCGGGTGGTCCAGGTGTCGTCGCGGTCCGCGGCCTCCATGAAGTCGTCGGTCAGACGCACGGAGAGGTTGGCGTTCTGGAAGAGGATGGAGCTGTAGGCCTCGCCGTTGAAGTTGGAGTCGTAGCCGCCCTTCTCGATGAGCACGCGGGCCTTGTTCTCCTCCTTCGCCTTGCACTCGATGAATTCCATGATGTCGGGATGCGTGACTTTCAGCGACTGCATCTTGGCGGCGCGGCGGGTCTTGCCGCCGCTCTTCACCACCGCCGCCACCTGGTCGTACACCCGCATGAAGGAGAGCGGGCCGGAGGGCTTGCCGCCGCCGGCGAGCTTCTCCCGCTGGCTGCGGAGCGTGGAGAGGTCGGTGCCGGTGCCCGAGCCGAACTTGAAGAGCATGGCCTCGCTGCGGGCGAGATCCATGATGTCTTCCATGTTGTCCTTCACGCTCTGGATGAAGCAGGCGCTGCCCTGCGGGAATTCGTAGGGGTTCTCGGGCATGACGACGTCACGCTTGGCGTCGTCCCACCGCCAGTTGCAAGGGGCGCCCTTCACGCCGTACTGGTGGAAGAGGCCCACGTTGAACCAGACGGGCGAGTTGAAGGCCCCGTGCTGGTGGACGCACAGCCAGGACAGGTCGCGGTAGAAGTTCTCGCCGTCCTGGCGGGTCTTGAAGTAGCCGTCGGCGATGCCCCAGTCGGCGATCGTGCGGGCCACGCGGTGGACGAGCTGCTTGACGGAGTGCTCGCGTTCGGGCGTGTGGATCTCGCCGTAGAAATACTTGCTCACCACGACGTTGGTGGCCAGCTGGCTCCAGGCGGCGGGAATCTCGCAGGCCGGCTGCTCGAAGAGCACCTTGCCGTCCTCCCCCTTGATCGCGGCGGTGCGGAGCTCCCATTCGGTGGTGTCGAACGGGCTGTCGACGTCGACCGGACAGAAGGTGGGGTGGATTTCCAGGGGCGTCAGGCCCTCCGGCCTCCGCGCGGCCGCAGACGAGTGATCGGACGGAAGCTGTCCTGTGGCGGTCGCCGAACCGGCGAGCGTGGCGGAGGCGTCGAATGCGGCCATAAGCGAGGGGCTCCTGACGGGGAAAGAGGACGCGAGACTGAAAGTATACTTCCGTATAGATTCCGTGCCAGTC
Organism: Pirellulales bacterium; assembly: GCA_044346795.1. Taxonomy (GTDB): domain Bacteria; phylum Planctomycetota; class Planctomycetia; order Pirellulales; family UBA1268; genus CAMCQY01. The sequence continues at coordinate 7,425 of JBIIYN010000094.1, read as the reverse complement.
AACATCGGCTGGCGGTGGTCGTTTTCTGGAGCCCGTCAGCCGACGGGCCGGCCCGCCCTGACCGGACGGGGAACGCGATGACGAGAAAGCAGTTCCTTCTGCATGCTATCGCAAGATGTTGTGGCGGAAACGAAGGTGACCACTTCCTGTGGGCCGGGGCGTGAATGTAGCGTGCGCGGTTCGTGCGTCAAGCGGCTTTTCCGGGCCGACCGGATTGCTCCCAAAAACGCGGTGTTCTCGGGGCCGCGGACGGCCGCGAGGCACGATAGCGAAATCCACCCAGTGTGGGGGTGGTTGTCGGGTCGCTCGCCCGGACACCCGTCGGCTGCGAAAAATCGGGGCGGTCGCCGCGGCTGGCGGCCGACCGGGAAGGGCCTCGGGCCGGCGACGCCGGTAGAATTCGACCGCCCGAGCCGGCCCCGCTTCCGCCGCCATTCCCGCCCCCACCCCATCCCCTGCAGGAGATCCAGCGATGAACACACGCAGCCACTTCCCGCGATCGCTCGACGGCGTCCGCATCCTCGCCCTCGTCGGCGACGAGTACGAGGATTTGGAACTCTGGTATCCCAGGCTGCGGCTGGAGGAGGCCGGGGCGCATGTGACCGTGGCCGGCGCCATGCAAGGCCGCACCTACATGGGCAAACACGGCTATCCCTGCACGAGCGACGCGGCGATCGGCGACATGGAGGCGGCCGATTTCCAGGGGATCATCCTCCCCGGCGGCTGGATGCCCGACAAGCTCCGCCGCGACGAAAAAGTGCTCGACCTGGTGCGGGAGTTCGCGGCGCACGGCAAGCTGGTGGCGGCGATCTGCCACGGCGGCTGGATTCCGATTTCGGCCGGCGTCTACCGCGGGGTGCGGGTGACCGGCAGCCCCGGCATCAAGGACGACCTCATGAACGCCGGTGCGATCTGGGAGGACACGCCCGTGGTGGTCGACCGCCACTTCGTCTCGAGCCGCAAGCCCGCCGATCTGCCGGCGTTCATGGCGGCGATCGTGGAGCAGCTCGCCGCGGCGGCCGTTGTGTAGCCCTGCCGGAGTCATGCTGGAGTCCTGGTGGTGAAGCAGATGCCGCGGGGTTAGGATGAAGAGGTGAGCAAGCCGCACGATGGATCGATCGATGCCGTCAGGAGTCTCGTCCGCGGGGCGGGGCTGCGATGCACGTCGGCCCGGATCGCGGTGCTCGAGCACATGCTCTCCGTGTCGGGACCCAAGACGCACGCCGAGGTGTCGGAGGCGCTCGATCACCGTGGCTTCGATCGGGCCACGATCTATCGCAACCTCACCGAACTCACGGAGGCGAAGCTCGTCACGCGGGTCGACCTCGGCGACCACGTCTGGCGGTTCGAGGCGCAGCGGCACGAGCACGGCAGCGGGCACGGGGGCGATCACCCGCACTTCGTCTGCACCAGCTGCGGCGAGGTGTCGTGCTTGGACGACGTCAACGTGGCGATCACGCCGCGGCCGGGGGCCGAGAAGCCGGCAGCGGCTGGTGCCCATGCCTCTGGAAAGAAGCCGGGCCGGAAGCCGGCGAGCAAACGGCAGGGGATCCCCGCCGTGACCGAGGTGCTGCTCAAGGGCACCTGCGAAAACTGCGAGTAATCGGGCGGGCTGGTGGCCGCCCGAGGGCGATTGTTGCCGCGACGCGGGGCACTTGTGCCGGCTGGAGCCGGTCTCAACGGCGCGGTACTATATTTGGGCGGGCGATGTCGGCCGACAGAAGCCGATAAAGATGGAAAGAAGGCAGGGTGTGGCTGGGCACGTGGCACCCGGTGCACCGCCCGCTTCGCCCCGCCGGTGGGCGGAGATGATCGCGTACCGATTTCATTCCCGACTTCACTTCGTGGAGGGAGCGGCCATGATCCTGCGATTCCCCCTGCCGGCTGTCATGGCAGCCGTCGTCTGGCTGACCGCCCTGCCGCCGGATGCGGCTGCCGAGACGCCGCCGCCGGTCAGCTATCACAAGCAGATCCGCCCGCTCTTCCAGGCCCACTGCCAGGGCTGCCATCAGCCCGCCAAGGCGGAGGGCGGCTTCGTGATGACGGACGTCGGCCGCATGCAGGCGGCGGGTGACTCCGGCTCTCCGGGAATCGTGCCTGGCAGGCCCGATGCAAGCCACCTGCTCGCGCAGATCGTGCCCGACGCCGCAGGCCAGGCCGAGATGCCCAAGGGGGGCAAGGCCCTCGCGGCCGCCGACATTGACCTCGTGAAGCGGTGGATCGCCGCGGGCGCCCAGGACGACACGCCGGCCAGCGCCGGCCAGAAGGTCGATGCCGAGCATCCGCCGGTCTACACGCGGCAGCCGGTCGTGACATCGCTCGACTTCTCCCCCGACGGCCGGCTGCTCGCGGTCACCGGCTTTCACGAGGTGCTCGTGTTCGACGTGGCGGCTGCCGCGGCCCCGACGCTGAAGCTCCGGCTCGTGGGCCTCTCGGAACGGGTCGAGCGGGTGCGGTTCTCCCCCGACGGCACGAAGCTCGCGGTCACGGGCGGCAACCCCGCGCGGATGGGCGAGGTGCAGATCTGGAACGTCGCCGACGGCGCGCTCGTGCTCTCCCGCCCCGTGTCGTTCGACACCGTCTACGGCGGCTGCTGGTCTCCCGACGGCAAGCTCGTCGCCTTCGGCTGCACCGACAACTCGCTGCGGGCGATCGACGCGGCGACCGGGGAGCAGGTGCTCTTCCAGGGGGCGCACGAGGACTGGGTGCTCGACACGGTGTTTGCCCCCAAGGGCGACCACGTCATCTCGCTGGGCCGCGACATGAGCGTGAAGCTCACGGAGCTTTCCACCCAGCGATTCATCGACAACATCACCTCGATCACGCCGGGGGCGCTCCGCGGCGGGCTCATGGCGGTGGATCGGCATCCGGTGCTCGAGCACGTCGTCGCCGCCGGAGCCGACGGCACGCCGCGGGCCTACCGGATCCACCGGCACGCCAAGCGGGTGATCGGCGACGACGCGAACCACATCTTCCCGCTGCATGCCGTGAGCGGCCGGGTGTTCAGCCTGCGGTTCTCCCCCGACGGTAAGCGGGTGGCGGCGGTCGGGGGCCTCGACGGCCGCGGCGAACTGGTCGTGTCGAGTTACGGCCTCGAGGCCGACGTGCCAAAGCCCATCCTCGACATCATGGCGAAGGTGCCGGGGCCCACCCGGCACGACGGGAGCCAGCGGACCCCAGCCGACTGGAAGGCGTTCGACGAGTTTCGCGACGCCTCGACGAAGCTGCTTGCGAAGGTGGAGGTGCCCCAGACCGCGCTCTACGCCGTGGCGTTTCATCCGCAGTCGGGCGAGGTGGCCGCGGCGGGGGCCGACGGCATCGTGCGGTTTTTCGATGCGGCCGGCGCGGCCACGCGTCAGTTTGCCGTGGCGCGGCTCGACGCCGTCGCCACGGGCGGCCAGCGGCTGCCGCTGCCCTGGCCGGCGGAGGCCACGCTCGAGCCCGATCCGCCGGCTCCCGCGGGCATCACGGCGGTCGAAGTCGAGCCGCGGGCGATCGTGCTGGACGGGCCCTTCGCGGCCACGCAGCTGGTCTGCACCGGCCGGCTGGCCGACGGCCGCCAGGTCGATCTCACGCGGAGCGTTTCGTTCACGCCAGACGGCGACGCCAACGTCATGAAGCTCGTCAGCATCGGCCCCGGCGGGCTCGTCCGGCCGCTCGCCGACGGCACGGCGCGGCTGCGGGTGTCGCACGGGGCGGGGCCGGCGGCGGTGTCGGCGACCGTGGAGGTGCGGGTGCAGGGCGTCGACGCGGTGCCGCACGTCGATTTCGTCCGCGACGTGAACCCCGTGCTCACGCGGCTGGGCTGCAACCAGGGCACCTGCCACGGCGCGGCCAAGGGGAAGAACGGCTTCAAGCTCTCGCTCCGCGGCTACGACCCCGTGTTCGACCTGCGGGCGTTCACCGACGACCACGGCAGCCGCCGCGTGAACCTCGCCAGCCCCGACGACAGTCTCATGCTCCTCAAGGCGTCGGCGACGGCGCCCCACCAGGGAGGCCTCTTGGCGCGGGTGGAGGAGCCGGCCTACCAGATCGTTCGCCGCTGGATCGAGGAGGGGGCGAAGCTCGACCTGGCCACGCCGCGGGTGGTGAAGATCGCGGTCAGCCCGGCGGCGGCCGTGATCGACCTGCCCGATCGGCGGCAGCAGTTCCGCGTGGTGGCGACCTATGCCGACGGCACGGCGCGCGACGTCACGCGGCAGGCCTTCCTCGAGAGCGGCAACAACGAGGTGGCGACGGCCGATGCCACGGGCCTCGTGACCGCCGTCCGCCGCGGCGAGGCGCCGATCCTCGTCCGCTACGAGGGCGCCTACGCGGCCGTCACGCTCACCGTGATGGGTGACCGCAGCGGTTTCACGTGGGTCAAGCCGGAGTCGTGGGGGCCGATCGACGAGCTCGTGGCGGCGAAGTGGCGGGCGATGCAGATCGAGCCCGCGGGCCTCTGCTCCGACGACGAATTCCTCCGCCGCGTGTCGCTCGACCTGACCGGCCTGCCCCCCTCGTCGGCCGACGTGCGGGCCTTCCTCGCCGACGGCCGCGACGTGCGGGTGAAGCGGGCCGAACTCGTGCAGCGACTGCTCGCCGGCGACGCCTTCGTGGAGCACTGGACCAACAAGTGGGCCGATCTCCTTCAGGTGAACCCGAAGTTCCTCGGCAAGGAGGGGTCACAGGGCCTCCGCGACTGGATCCGGCGGCAGGTGGCCGACAACGTGCCTTTCGACCGCTTCGCGCGGGAGATCCTCACCGCCTCGGGCTCCAACCGCGAGCATCCCGCCGCCGCCTACTATAAAACCCTCCGCGACCCCGCCCTCACCATGGAGAACACCACGCACCTCTTCCTCGGCGTGCGGTTCAACTGCAACAAGTGCCACGACCATCCGTTCGAGCGCTGGACGCAGGACCAGTATTTCGAGACGGCGGCGTTCTTCGCGCAGGTGGCGCTCGAGAAGGATCCCGAGAGCAAGGATCGCACGATCGGCGGCACGGCGGTCGAGGGGGCCAAGCCGCTCTGGGAGGTGGTGAAGGACGCCGCCACCGGTGAAATCAAGCACGAACGGACCGGCAAGGACGTGCCGCCGAAGTTTCCGTTCGAGTGCCGGTTCACCGCGCCGCAGGGCGGCACGCGGCGGCAGCAGCTCGCCGCCTGGATCACCTCGCCCGACAACCCCTATTTCGCCAGGAGCTACGTCAATCGCCTCTGGGGCTACCTCTTCGGCACCGGCATCATCGATCCGATCGACGACATCCGCGCCGGCAACCCGCCCACGAACCCGGCGCTCCTCGACCATCTCACGAAGGCGTTCGTCGCCGGCGGTTTCGACGTGCGGAAGGCGCTCGCGGAGATCTGCACCTCGCGGACCTACGGCCTGGCGATCACGAGCACGAAGTGGAACGAGGACGACAGGATCAACTACTCCCACGCCCTGCCGCGGCGGCTGCCGGCGGAGACGCTCTTCGACAGCTTGCATGCCGCGGTCGGCGCGCCGACGAAGTTCCCGGGGTATCCCGTCGGCACGCGGGCGGCCGCCCTGCCCGACGTGGCGAGCAACTTGGGCGGCGGATTCCTGCAGACCTTCGGCAAGCCCGCCCGCGAGAGCGCCTGCGAGTGCGAGCGGGCCGGGGGACTCGCGCTTGGGCCGGTGATGGCGCTGGCCAGCGGCCCCGCGGTGGGCGACGTGCTCGGCGACCCGGGCAGCGAACTGGCGAAGCTCGTCGCCCGCGAGCCCGACGATCGGCTCGTGGTCGAGGAGGTGTTTCTGCGGATTCTCAACCGGCCGAGCAAGCCTGAGGAACTGGCCGCGGTGACCGAGCTCATGCAGGCGATCGCCACCGACCACGAATCGCTCGTGCAGGATCTCGCGGCGGCCGAGGCGGCCTGGAAGACGGAGAAGGCGAAGCGGGAGCAGGACCGCCTGGATCAGATGGCGGCCGCCCGCGCCGCCCTCGAACAGGCCACCGCGGCCTACGAACCGACACGAATCGACCTCGAGAAGAAGCGGGCCGAGCGGATCGCCGCGGCGGTGGCCGCGATCGACAAGCATCTGGCCGATCCCGAGGCGGCCCTGCGGCACTACGAGGAGCAGGCCGCGAAGATGCCGGCCTGGCTCGTGGTGAAGCCCGAGAAGATCTTCGCCAACTCGGGCACCAGGTTCGAGACGCTTGCCGATGGGTCGGTCTTCGTGTCGGGGACGCAGGCAGGCGACGCCACGATCGAATTCATCACCACCGTGGCTCCCGGCAGGCTCACGGGACTGAGGCTCGAGGCGATTCCCGATACGCGACTGCCCGGCGGGGGCGCGGGCCGCAGCCCGGACGGCAGCTTCGTCGTCACCGAGGTGGAAGTGCGGGTGGCGCCCGTCTCGCGGCCGGGCGACATGACGACGGTCTCCCTGCAGAAGCCGCAGGCCGACTTCTCTGCCGACGGGTTCGCGGTCGCCCAGGCTGCCGACACCGATCGCGCGAACCCGGCACGTGGCTGGAGCGTGGCGCCGCGTCAGCGGGAAGTCCACTGGGCGGTGTTCGAACTGGCGGGCGTGCCCGAGTTCGCCGAGCCCGTGCAGGTGAACGTGCGGATCCCCGAATTCTTCAAGGGGGGCAAGCACGGCCTGGGGCGGTTCCGGATCTCGCTCACCACGGCGACCGCGCCGCTGTCGCTCGGCGTGACGGCCCGCGGGGCCGAACTCGCGGCCATCCCGCGGGGGCAGCGGTCGGCCGCGGAGACGGCGGAACTGGCCGCGCTCGTGGCGGCCCGCGACCCGCTGCGGGAGAAATTTGCGGGCGACTTGGCGGCCGCATCGCAGCGGATTCCGGCGGACCCGAATCTCGTCGCGCTGGCCGCCGATCTCGCCGATGCGGAGAAGCCGCTGATCGACGATCCGGCGCTGGTGCGACTGCGGGCCGACGTGGCCGCCAGTGCCGTGCAGCTGGCCAACAGACGGCTCACCGCCGTGCAGGATCTCGCCTGGGCGCTGATCAACAGCCCCGCCTTCTTCTTCAATCACTGACCTCGACGATCACACTCCGAGATCCGACCCTCGACCATCAGGAGGAGCTACCATGCTCGTCATCCCCGGCCGCCCCGGCAAGGACCTCTGCGACCCGAACCTCGGCACCAGCCGCCGCGCGATCCTCCGTGCCGGCGCGATCGGCCTCTTCGGCATCTCGCTGCCGAACATGCTCCGCCTCCAGGCGGCCGCCGCGAACGAATCGACCGGCGGCGCGAAGGCGGCGCCCGGCTGGAACCGGGCCAAGAGCGTGGTGCTCGTCTACCTGCAGGGCGGCCCGAGCCACATCGACCTCTTCGATCCCAAGGAAAACGTCCCCGACAACGTCAAGAGCACGTTCAAGAGCATCTCCACGAAGCTGCCCGGCGTGCAGTTCACCGAGAACATCCCGAAGCTCGCGGCGATCAACGACCGCTTCACG
>JBIIYN010000444.1:0-3563 GCA_044346795.1 Pirellulales bacterium | reverse complement strand
CGACGGGGCAAGGCTCGGCATCCCGCTGGGCAGCGAGTTCGCCACGATCCCCAGCCGGCAAGCCGCCAACGACGAGACGGCGTTCACGTTCGACTTCGATGGCGACGGGCGCGACGAGACGATCTCGGCATTCCGCAGCACGATCGGCGTGAACCCCGCCGTCACCAGGTTCGATGCGACGGGGAAGGCCACGGGCGGCTTCACGACCAACGTGTCGAACGCGAGGGAACTGACGGGATACTGGCTCGTCAACGGGCAAACGGCGTACATCTCCCAGAACGGCCAGGAGATCTCGTTGACCTATCCCGACGGACGAACCGCGAAGGGACTGCTCATCGGCACACGCTACATCAACGTGCCATCGGAGAAGGTCAACGGCGAGATCAACGGCAGCACGATCACTTGGAACAAGGGCAGAGCCGCGTGGCAGCGCTTCGCCGTCACGGGCACCTACGAGAAGGATGGGACCCTGTTCCACGTTCAGCAGCAGGGCCGCCTGGTGCGGGTGTGGACTGACAGCGGCGCATACGGTTCGGGTACCATCGATGCGGCCGGTGCAATCACTCCCAAGGCATCCAGCGGCCTCTTGGGCGGCACCATCTTCGACATCCGCTGGTCTGGTGGCACACTCGGCAAGCGATTCGACGGCGCCGGCGCCTACACCGACTCCCGCAACGGGCGGGTGCGGATGTTTGAAACGGCGAACGGCGACCTCGCCTTCGTAGAAGCCTCAGGCAAAGCCGCGTACGGCAGGTGGATCGCCCCCGGTCAGGTCCAGGTCACGGACTGGAACGGGACGATCGGCGTGGTGGCCAATGGCGTCATCACGTGGAACGACGGCAGGAAGCCCTGGAAAAAAGTCTGATGCCGGGCACGATGTCGTCGTCCGCCGGTGACATGAAACACGTTAAAAACCAAGGAGTCGAACGATGGCCAAGCAGTTGCTGATTTATGAGTCCGCCGTCCCGGTCACCGCGGCCAAGCACGGCAGTGTCTGCTTCGATGTGACGCAGGATTATGCATTCAGTGCGGGCATCAATGCCGTGCCCGTGATGGCGATTGAAATCGTTCCCGCGGCCACCGAATACGCCATCGTGTTCACCGAGGCCGAGGGCGATGTAATGCCGGCCGCAGTGCTCGGAGTGCGTGCCGAGCAAAACCTCTACCTCTCGCCCGATTCCAAGTGGCAGGCCAAATACGTGCCTGCCTTCATCCGCCGCTACCCGTTCGTCTTCTCGACAAGCGCCGACAAAAAGACGCTCACGCTGTGCATCGACGAAACGCATCCCGGGTTCAATGAGCACGGCCGCGGCCAGCGGTTGCTCAACGACGACGGAAAGCCCACGGCCTACGTGGAGCAGGTGCTCACGTTTCTGAAGGAATACCAGGCGCACTTCGAACGCACACGTGCGTTCGGCAGACGGCTGAAGGAACTCGACCTGCTCGAACCGATGCAGGCTCAGGTCACGACACCCGCAGGCGAGAACGTCAAACTCGGCGGGTTTCTCGGGGTGTCGCGAGACCGGCTTCGGGCGCTCGATGGAGACGCGTTGGCGACGCTCGCGAAGACCGACGAACTCGAGTTGATCTATCTGCACCTCTATTCGATGCGGAATTTCAACGAGGTGAAGGACCGCTTTATCGGCGCCTTGACGACGCACTCGAACGAACCGGTCAGCGGTTGAGTGCCATGAGCCCGAGGCTCGTGGCGACGATTGACATCGAATCAACGGCGCTCCAGATCACGCGGCCGCCGGTTCCCGGAACACGGAACGTCCAGAGGGTTCCTCCGGGCCAACTACCGTCCTCCCGCTGTTGTGCGAGCAGGAAATCAATGCCGCGCCGGACGGCAGCCCCGGCATGGGCGGCCTTCGGGAGTGAGAGCAACGCCAACGCCGTCTCCTGCACCGCCGTGAATCCATCCGTCACGGCGGGCCATCGGCCATCGGGCAGTTGTCTGGCAAGCAGTGCGGATTCGAGCCCCGCGGAGTCCTGCCCTCGAGCGTGCTGCAACTCGCAGAGCAGCCAGGCGCAGTAGTTGCGGGAGGGGTAGTGATAGTTCGCAGGCAGCCCGTTTCTCACGGGCAAGGGCGAGTAGGGCCTGAAGCTATGTCCTGTTTCGTGAAGCAGCAGGGCGGCATTGAGATGGACTTCGGGGTGAAATCCGAAGACGGACAGGTCGTTGATGTAATCGGTGGTCCACATGCCTTGCGGAGGCGTGGGGCCGCAGAATGTCTTCCAGGAAAACTGGCTTTCGAACGGAGCAAGAGCGGATAGGACATCGTCTGATGAGGGGGCAATCCCCATGAGAATCAGTGCCCGGAGTGCAAATGCCGTGTCGTCGGCATCGATCGGCGCCAGCATGTCGTAGCTGTACGAGTCGCCCTTCCTCGCCTGCTGCACGTGAGACAAGAGAACCGATTGTGCAGCGGCATCGATGCCACCGCTTGCTGCAAGTGCTCGCGCCACGAAATAGGCGAGAAAAACGCTGGACGAATGGGGAGATGGTGGGTCGCCAAAGTTGGCGGAGCACGCGTCGTGGCATCTCGCCGAGGCGAGGGCATCGCAAAGGTAGGCCCGAGCGCGGTTCATGATGTCTCACTGAGACGCGGCCGAAGGTCGCCGAGGAGTGGTTCGGGCGAGTGTGATGCGGTACCGGCCTGATGAGGATAGTCGCTCCCTGCTCGCTTTTGCAAAGCCATGACATCTGATTGCCGCCCTCCCCAAATCCTGAGCCAGGTCTTGTGAGAGAATCCTCTTGCCTTGACGCTGCCCCCAACTTGGTACCAGCCGGGTTGTTAGCCATGCAGGGCCATTATTTGGGCATGCCCAGATAACGGCCGCGCGAATTCCGACGGCGTTCGGTTGCCCAGAGCACCGTGCGGATGAACGCGATTGTAGTCCTCCCTCCACGCTTCTGTCACGGCTCTGGCCCGAGCTCGAGCGACTCCTGCTCACGGCCGCCGGTGTCCCACATGATGCCGAGACGTCGAAAGCTTCCCGCCCGATCACTCAAGTCCACCTGGCCGTGCTCACCGAGCGAGTACGCCGCCGCGTGATCCGCTGGTTGAGGCTCGCTCACCTGCTCGACGCTTCTGCGGCTGCCGCCATGCTCGCCTGGGAGAACAGCGGGTTTTCGATCGACGCTTGTCGTCCGGATCGCGCTCATCGACCGCGACGTGCCCAGCTATTTTCGGAGTCTCGAACACCCGCTCGCACGACACATCGCGAATTGCCTGGGCGAAACTGATGGCCCGGGTGGGGGAGGAGTTTCCGCTTGCGTGCCCAGCGTGTGGCGGTGACATCCGGCTCATCGCCTTCATCACCGACCCGGGGCCGATCCGGAAGAGACTGACACACCTCGGCGAATCGCTCGAACCTCCGCCGCTCGCGCCCGCCCGGGGCCCACCCACCGACTGGGGCGAGCTCGTGCAGGTCCATGACGACCGGGACATCTTTCAGGCGTCGCCCCAAGAGCTACCTGCGATCGACATCCACAGCCTCTGACCGGCGTCGGACGCGAGGCATCGAAGCCCTGGGAACGGCCGACTGGGACGCGGTCT
>JBIIYN010000373.1:0-3570 GCA_044346795.1 Pirellulales bacterium | reverse complement strand
TACACGACATGGATTACGCCACCGTGCCGGACGGCCACCGGCCAGCCGAAGTGGGTGAGCGGCACTCCCTTGCCATCCGTGTGAAGCCACTCGCCGCGGGGCAGGCAGACCGGCCGCAGGTCGAGGAGCTCGCCTGCCTCGCGAAACTTGCGTTTTTCGTCCGGGCCGAGGTTGGCACAGGCCGCTGCCAGATCGTCTCCTTCGAGCCATGAAAGCGGATTGGTTGGGCCGCCCACGGCCGCGACCTGGCCGGCGGGCCGCTTCTGCGCGAGCAGGAAGGCGACGAGGTTGGCCAATTCTTCCGGCGAAAGCGTGCGGTCGTAGCCGGCGGGCATGAGCGACACCTGCTGCACGGCCCGCTCCTCGATCGTGGCTTTTTGAACCGAGGTCGAGCGGCCCTCGATGTCGATCACGCGGACCGTGTCGGGCGTGTCGTCGAGCACGAGGCCGGTGAGGCTGCGGCCGTCGTCGAGGAGGAGCGTGCTCACGCGGTAGCCCTCGATGATCGTGGCGCTCGGCTGGAGAATCGACTCGAGAATCGCCGCCGGCGCCGCCCGCAGGCCGATGTCGGAAAGCTCGGGCCCGATGCCGCCCACGCCGTGGCCGCCCGCCCGGTGGCAGGCGCCGCAGTTGGCCCCGCGGGCGTCGGCGAAGAGCTTGGCACCGCGGGCCGGGTCGGCATCCTTGAGCCGCGCGAGCACGTCGGCGGCCTGCGCCGGGGGCCGCGGCTCGGCAAGCTTCGGCGTGGGGATGCCGAGGCTCGTCGCCACGGCCGGCACGCGGCCGAGCAGCCGCGGATCGGGATCGCCCGCCGCCGCAAGGAGCAGTTTTTCGGCGCGGCCGCGGGAGTTTTCAGCAGCCTTCCACGAGGCCGGATCGATCGCGGCCAGGCAGGCGAGCACCTTCGCGCGGAAGGCCGGCTGCGGGTTCGCGTCCCAGGCGGCCGCGAGCATCGCGACGAGCGGCTCGCCGGCCGTGAGACCCCTTCCCGCCGCGGCATACCCGGCGAGCGCCTCGACGCCGCAATCTCGCCGGGCCGGATCGGCCGTGGGGAGTTTTTCCGCGAGCACCGCGAGGCCGTCGGCGCCGAGCTTCGAAAAGCCCGTGGCGACCGAGTCGGCGAGCATCGGCCAGCCGTGGCCGAGCAGCTGCCACGCGGTCTCGGCCGTTCGGCGGTCGGGCTTCACCGCCCAGAGCACGGCCGCGATCTCCTGCGATTTTTCCTGCGGCACGACCTCGCCGCTCTGGAGTGTCGCCCCACCCCAAGCGTTCATATACATCTGCTCGAGGCTGGCCCGCACGCTGCCGTCGATCTGCTTCCCCTCCAGCTTCCGGAGCATGGCGAGCCGCAGGCGGTAATCGACATGGCGATTGTCGAGCCGCTTGATCGTGGCGAGCACGGCGGCGGGATCGTCGAGGCCGAAGCCCGTGTTGGCCAGCCAGGTCGTGGCTGACCTCGCCACTCGCTCGTCGGTGTCCTTGGCAAGCTCGACCACGGCCGGCCCTTCGAGCCGGCCGTGGTCGAGCAGCGCGAGCAGCGCCGCGAGCCGCACGCCCGCCCGCTCGTCGGCGAGCATGCCGCGGAGTTCGTCGGCGGGCACGAGATCGCGAAGCGCGATCCAGGCCGCGTAGTGGACGAGCCGGTCGGCCTCATCAGCCGCCGCGTCGATGACGGCGGGCACGGTCGCTCGATCGGCCACGCTCGCCGCGGCGAGCATTGCCGCGAACCGCACCCGCGGCGCGGGGTCGGCCAGTGCCGCGAGCACGCATGCAGGCAGCCGACGGGCGTCGCCGGAGCGGCCCGCCACGCGGTGGGCCAGGATCCGCACGGCCTGGATGCGATTCGTTTCCGAGACGGCCTCGTCCTTCGATTCGACGAGCCCCGCGAACAACGCATCGCCCGCGGCTTCGTCGGCCGCGATCCGACCGAGCGTCCAGAGAAGCCAGGTCTGCCGAGACTGGCTCGCCGGCTTTGAGACCGCGGCGGCGGCGAGGCTTGCAATATCGCGCCGCGCCGCCGCCGCCTCGGCATTGCCCGCAGATGCCCGCCGCAAGAGTTCGTCCTGTGCCGCCACCCGCATCGCAACGATCGGCGAATCAAAATCAACGGCCACGTCGGCGACCGACCGCGTCTCGACCGCAGGCCGGGTGGCAAGCTTCGCCGTCGCAGCGGCAAGCGTCGGTCCACTCTGCGCCGCCACGCGAAACACGCGGCCCTCGGTCTTGTCGCCATTCCAGCCGTAGGTCGAGCCCCAGCCGCCGATCCAAAGAGCACCATCGGGGCCGATGGCCATCGCCGTCGGCCTGAAGAGCGGCTTTTTGTCGCCGAGGGACACGAACGGCTCGACGCGGCCGCCTGCGGGCATGAGGAGCGCACCTTGCCACTCGCGGCGAAAGATCTCGAGCGCGCCCCGCAGCCAGTCGGCTCGGTAGAAGACGTTGCGATGCGACTCGGGGAACTCCGGCGAATCGTAGAAAAGAACTCCCGTCCCCGATCCCTCCGCGATCGGACCACTCGCCGGCACGCTCGCCAGCGTCCCCTCGCCGGTCCAGGAGTTGTTCCAGCGATGCCGCATGCCGAAGTGGGCGCCCATGAATGGCATCAGGAACCGATCGCCGCCGAGGTCGTCTTGATCGGTGGCGAGCCAGTCGAAGCCGTCGTCGAAGGCCATGCCCCAGGGGTTGCGGCAGCCGCGGCAGACGATCGCGAGATTCCTGCCGCTGGCGTCGCACCGCAGGATGCCGCCGCCGGTGTGACCGTCGGTGGGAAACCGGTAGCTCGCCCGCCAGGCCGCCGGCCACTGTCCCTGCGCGAACGTGACCGGCTCGGGGTCGTCCACCGCGCCCGCGCCGGCCTCGACCTGCGCCAGGTCCCGGAAGGCCCGCGGGGCGTTGCCGAAGACGGGCGTATCGCCCTTGCCGAAATAGAGATAACCGTCGGGGGCAAAGGAGGGGGCGTCGAGGGCGTGTTCGAGCGTCCCCAAGCCCGTGGCGATCCGCACGTATTCGTCGGCCTGCCCGTCGCCATCGGTATCGCGGGCGACCGTGAGATCGGGCGCGTTGGCCACCCAGAGTTCCGACCCCCGCGGTCCCTGCTTCCAGGCCATTCCCTGCACGCAGTGGAACGGGCCGGCGAAGGACTTTGCCTGGTCGAAGGTGCCGTCGCCGTCGGCATCGACGAGCATCGCGACCGTGTCGCCCGGCGTGGTCTCCTTCGGGTGGCGATACTGCGGGCCCATCGCCACGAAGAGCCGGCCACGGGTGTCGAAGGCGAGCATCGAGACGTTGCGGACGAGCGGTTCGCGGGCCGGCATCGTGACGGTAAAGCCCGCCGGCACGGCCGGCAGCGTGGCGGGGTCGGTGCCCGAGACGTCGAAGCCGCCGCCCCACGTTGTCGCTGCCAACGCGGCGATGCCCACAGCCAGCAGCAGCCGACGACGTTTCTGACGTTTCTTCACGGCCGAACCTCGACCGTCACCCTATCATTGGGAACAGTGAACCAGACTCCGTTTTTGCGCAACTTCGCGCAACATTCCGGGCCTCCAAAAAAAGCTGCGTCCCCTTTTCAGT
>JBIIYN010000093.1:0-12205 GCA_044346795.1 Pirellulales bacterium | reverse complement strand
CCGAGCCTGGTCGTGTTCGGCCTGATGGCGATGCCTTATCTGGATTTCAACAAGAAGGGCAACGGCTATTACTCGATCGAGGAGCGGAAGTTCAGCTACCTCGTCTACCAGTTCGGCTTTTTCGAACTCTGGATCACGCTGATCATCCTGGGCACGTTTCTCCGGGGCCCGAACTGGAACTTCTTCGGGCCGTTCGAGTACTGGACGCCCTACAAGGTCGAAGTGCTCAACAACGTCGACCTGCCGCAGATGTTCTGGGTGAACCTGCTCGACCGGCCGCTGCCGAGGGCTCCCCAGGGGGCCGGCACGCTGGTGCAGGTGGGCACTATCCTGTTGCGGGAGGCCCCGGGCCTGCTCCTGCTGGGCGGCTACCTGCTGGTGCTGCCGCCGCTGCTGGCAGTGACGGTCTTCCGCCCCTTCTTCGCGAAGATGGGGCTGGTTCGCTACCTGATCATGTCCAACCTGATGCTGCTGATGCTGACGCTGCCGCTGAAGATGATCCTGCGGTGGACGCTCAACCTGAAATACATCGTGAGCATTCCGGAGTTTTCGCTGAACTTTTAGTGCCGGGTGTCGGCCTCCCGCCCGGCTTGTCGTGCTGGCAACGCTTTTTCGAACCTTCGATCTCGACGCCCTCACACACCCGCTCGAACACAGATGCCTGCAACAGAACAAACCTGGCGGAACCTCAAAGCGCTGCACGTCGTCTTCGGCGTCGTGGCGATCCTCCTCCTGCTCGCCACGATCCTGATGCTGGTCTCCGACCACAATCGGCCGTGGAAGAAATACCAGCGCGAGTTCCGGGCGCTCGAGACCTGGTCGGCGGCGGCACGCGTCGACGAGCAGGAATCGCGGTCGTTCGCCGAGAAGTCGCAGCAACTCGAGGCCGCCCTGGCGGAGGTCCGGCGGGCCGACCTCGATCCGGCGATCACCGAGCAGTTCCTCGCCCAGGTGCGGACCGTGTCGGCCGACGCCGAGGCCGCGGACAGGGTGCAACTCGACATCGACCAGTTGAGGTCCCAATCCGACGCCGCGCAGCGACTGGTGATCCGGGGCGACCTTCTCGCCCGGCTCCGCGACATCGTCCAGCGGGCGAAGTTTCGCGAAGATCTTCTCGCCGGCCAACTCAAGCTCCGCAAGGCCGAACTCGACAAGAACCGCGCGGACTACGAATTGGCGGTCTCGGAGGACGCGTCGAACGAGAAGCAGGCCGCCCTGCTGGCGCTCGCCGACGCCAAGCGGGCCGAGGTCGGCACGGCGACGCTCGAATTTCAGGCCGCCAACACCCATCGCAAAGCCCTGGAAGCCACGCTCCGCAAGCTGACCGCCGACGAGGATGCCGCCGCCAAGACACTCGCCGATCACCGCTCGAAGCTGAACCAGCTCACCAAGGCCCTCAAGGATCGGGCGCCCAACGCCGGCAAGAGCCTGCTGGAACTGCCGGTGCTCGACGCCTTCAACGGGCCGCTCCGGATCGACCAGATCTGGCTCCCGCAGCTCACGCTCAACAACAATTTCCGCGACGTCGCGCGGTTCGACCGCTGCATCACCTGCCACAAGGGAATGGACAAGTCGGTTCCCGGGGCTCCCACGGAGCCGGCCTACCGGCAGGAAGAGACCGTCCGGCTCTCCCTTCCCACGCCCGCCAAGCCCCCGGAGACATCCGGCGTGGAGGGCGACGGCAACCGTCAGATGGAAGATCTCTATGGCCTCCAGCTCGCGCCGCGGGGGCTGTTCCATGCCGATGATCCGACGGTGAGCGTGGTGCTGCCGGAGAGTCCGGCGGCGAACGCGGGCCTGCTGGTGGGCGACGTCGTGGTCGCCATCGGCGGAGGAAAGACGCTGGCCCGAAGGGTCGCGACCACCGCCCTGCTCGAGTCGCCGCAGTGGGGCAAGCCGCTCGAGGTGACGGTGCGCCGTGGGGTGCCCCAGCCCTATTCCACGCATCCCCGACTCGACCTGTTCGTCGGATCCACGAGCCCGCATCCGATGCAGACGTTCGGCTGCACGTCGTGCCACCAGGGGCAGGGGAGTGCCACGAGTTTCAAGTGGACGTCGCACACCCCCAACACGCCGAAGCAGGCGCACGAGTGGCACGACGAGCACGGCTG
Source organism: Pirellulales bacterium (assembly GCA_044346795.1). Taxonomy (GTDB): domain Bacteria; phylum Planctomycetota; class Planctomycetia; order Pirellulales; family UBA1268; genus CAMCQY01. Next base: position 10,094 of record JBIIYN010000093.1, on the reverse strand, counting down.
GTTCAACAACCACCACTGGATCTTTCCGATGCTGCCGCAGCGGTTCGATCAGTCGAGCTGCCTGAAGTGCCATCACGAGGTGGTGGATCTGGAGCCGAGCGAGCGGTTCCCGGAGCCGCCCGCGCCGAAGCTCGTCGAGGGCTATCACCTCATCCGTCAGTACGGCTGCTACGGCTGCCACGAGATCAACGGCTGGTCCGGCCCCGACAAGCGGATCGGCCCTGACATGCGGCTCGCACCGAACTATCACGAGGTCGCGGAGGCCCTGTCGTCGGACGCGGGGCTCGCGGCGCTCGGGCCCACGGTCGGCGGCTGGGTCGAGGAGGTCCGCTCGAGTCCGGACGGGCGGCAGTCCCGCGATCGGTTGCGGGAATTCATCGAACGTGATGCGGCTTCGGGAGACGAGGCGAAGCTCTCCTCGCGGAGCCACCAACTCGCCGTCCTGCTCAAGGACCCGGAGACGCCCGGCACGCTGCCGAAGGTCGGCCCCTCGCTGCGGCACGTCGCCAGCAAGGTCGGTTTCGACTGGCTCTACTCCTGGCTGCGGAATCCCCAGGACTTCCGGCCGTCCACGAAGATGCCCCGGTTCTTCGGACTCTGGGAGCACCTGGAGGGCAAGGGGCTCGAGGAGTCGATGCGGTACGAGCCGCTCGAAATTCGCTCGATGATCTCCTACCTGCAGCGGTCGAGTCAGCCGTTCGAATATGTGAAACCCCATGAAGGCATCACGGCGCTGCCCGACATCGAGCGGGGCAAGAAGGTGTTTCAGGTTCGCGGCTGCCTTGCGTGCCATCAGCATGCCGACTTCCCGGAGGCCACGAGCACGCACGGGCCGAACCTGTCCCGCATCGGTGCGAAGGTGGCCTCCAATCCGCGGGGAGCCGCCTGGCTTTACAGCTGGCTGCGGGAGCCCGCCCGCTACCATCCGCGGACGCTCATGCCGAACGTGCTGCTCGAGCCCGTCGTGCTGCCGGACGGCAAGGTGAGTGACCCGGCGTCCGACGCCACCGCCTACCTGCTGCGCTCGACGGAGGATTGGAAGGCCACCGAGGTGCCCGCGGCTGGCTCACTCACGGGCGACGAGCGGAAGGCGCTCGAAGACCTGGCGCTCATGTACCTCAAGGACCGCTTCCCGACCGCCCGCGCGGAGGAGGTGCTGGCCAACGGGTTGGGGCAGGAGCAGTCAGCCATCCAGGGCGACGAGCGGATGCTCCTGGGCATGGCCGCGGCCGACCGCGACGCCACCCTGCTGCACTACGTGGGCAAGAAGACGATCGCGAAACTCGCCTGTGCAGCCTGCCACGACATTCCCGGCTTCGAGGATGCGAAGGCCGCCGGAGCGGCTCTGGCCGACTGGGGACGCAAGGATTCCTCCAAGATCGCCTTCGAGCAGGTCTCGCACTTCGTGATGCACCAGTTGTCCGAGAAGCACGGCCACGGCGGCCACGCGAGCGGGCATATGTCCGGCCACGGAAACGCGGAGGCCGATCACGGTGCAGCGGCCGGTCACCATGGGCCTGCCGCGACCGCGCCGCAGGACGAGCCACTGGCCCCCGACCTGGCCTATGCCACCACGGCTTCCCCGCACGTGTCGCCCGAGTCGGTCGATCCGAACACCGGCTTCTTTCTCGAGAAACTCCTCGCGCACGAACGCGAGGGGTTCCTCTGGCAGAAGCTCCGCGCGCCGCGCAGCTACGACTACAAGAAGGCGGAGAACAAGAGCTACAACGAGCGGTATCGGATGCCCAAGTTCCCGTTCAACGACGAGCAGCGGGAGGCGGTGATGACGTTCGTGCTCGGCCTCGTGGCCGAGCCGCCGGCGCCGCAGTTCATCCACCAGCCGTCGCCCCGCGAGGAGGCGCGTCTCGCCGGGCTCAAGGTCGCCGAGCAGTACAACTGCGGCGGCTGCCACGCCCTGCAGATGGATCGCTGGGACATCCGTTACAAGCCGGGGACGCTGGGCGATGCCCCCTCCGTCGCCGACTACCCGTTTCTCGCCCCCCACTTCACCGAGCAGGACGTCGCCAGGTCGCTCGTGACCGACCGCCAGGGGCGACGGCACGCGAGGATCGAAGGGATGCCGCTGCTCGATCCGGCGACCGGCAAGCCGCAGTTCGTCGACGAGGACGGCATCCCGATCGAGGAGGGCGACGCGGAGTCCGTCCCGCATCAGCCGGTCATGCTCTGGCACGACGCGCTCGTCGATGGGGAGCCTCGTCTGGTCGGCAGCCAAAACGTGAGCGTGCCGATCGATGCGGTCCGGGCAGGCAGGCACTATCCGGCCAAGGGTGGCGATCTGGCCCGAGTCCTGTTCCCCGTGGTGATCGCCGACGAAAAGCAGATCAATCCCAACGTGAAGCCTGACGACGCGTGGGGCTGGCTGCCGCCACCGCTCGTCGGCGAGGGCCGGAAGGTTCAGTCCGGCTGGCTCCACAAATTCCTCTTGAATCCGCATACGATCCGCCCCTCGGCGGTGCTGCGGATGCCGCGGTTCAACTTCCAGTCTTCCGAGGCCGCGGCGCTCGTGAACTACTTCGCGGCGGTGGACGGCGCCGACTATCCCTACGTCTACGATCCGCGGCTCGACGAAAGCTCCATCGCCGCCGCGGAGCAGCTGCGTCCCGGCCACCTGCAGGGCGCGATGAAGATCGTGACCAACAACAACTACTGCGTGAAATGCCATCTGGTGGGCAGCTACGCGCCGCCGGGCAATCCGAAGGCGCTGGCGCCGCAGCTCGAGCGGGTGCACGAGCGACTGAGGCCCGACTACGTCCACAACTGGATCGCGAACCCGAAGCGCTACCTGCCCTACACCGGCATGCCGGTCAACATCCCGTTCGACAAACCCGTCAGTCAGGATCTCTATGCGGGCACGAGCGAGCAGCAGGTCGACGCCCTCACGGACCTGTTGATGCACTACGACACGTTCGCCAAGAAAAACCTGTCCCTCGAGGCGTTCCTGCGACAGCAGCCAGCCCAGCAGCCCGCCCAGCCCGCCGGCGGTCCGGCCGGCCGGCCGGCGGCGCGGCTCGATGCCCCGGCGGCACCGGCCGCCGGCCGCCCCGGGGGCCTGGAAGCCGAAGCCGCCGACGCGGACAAGGGCCCTTCCGAAAAGCTTTCCTCCCGTAGTCCGGGAGTGGCGCTAAACTGATGGAGTGGGCCGTCCGCGTGACGAGCCGCCCTGCCCGACCTCGAGAGTTGCCAATCCGGAGAGACCCATGACGAACCAGCCGACCAAGATCCTTCGCCGTGTCACCAGCCGTGCCTTCGGCTTCGGCGTCCGCTCGTTCAGCGTCGCGTTGGCCGCGGCCGCGTTCGGCACCGCCCTTCCTGCGGCCCATGCCGACGAATGGGGCACCATCAAGGGCCGCTTTCTCTACGGGGGCGACGCACCGGCCGCCACCGAATTGAAGGCCGACAAGGACATCGAGGTCTGCGGCAAGCACAAGCTGCTGAGCGAGGAACTGGCGGTGGGTGCCGACAAGGGCATCGCCAATGTCGTCGTGTTCGTCCGCGACAAGGGGGTGAAGGTGCATCCCGACGCGGCCGCCGAGGCGAAGGCCGCCAAGGTCGTGCTCGACAACAAGGACTGCAGGTTCACCCCCCACGTCGTCGTCGTGCATGCCGGTCAGCCTCTCGTCATCAAGAACTCCGACACGGTCGGCCACAACAGCAACGTCGCCACGATCAAGAACCCGCCCTCCAACAGCCTCATTCCCGCCGGGGGCGAGTCGAGTGTCGCGCTCGCCAACGAGGAGGCGATCCCGGCGCAGGTCACCTGCAACATCCATCCCTGGATGAAGGCGTGGGTCGTGGTGCGGTCGAATCCGTACGCCGCCGTCTCGGCGGCCGACGGCTCGTTCGAGATCAAGAACGTGCCGGCCGGGGAGGTCGAACTGCAGCTGTGGCACGAGAAGGCGGGCTACATCGGCGAGATCACGGTCGGCGGCAAGGCGGAGAAGATCGCCAAGGGACGCCGCAAGGTGAAGGTCGAGGCGGCCGGCACGAACCTCGGCGACATGGTTCTCGCTCCATCGCTCTTTCAGAAGTGATCAACATGCATCGGATGTGTGCGGCGATGATCGTCTGCGGCGCGGCGGCCTGCGTGGGCTGCGGATCGGGCCGTGTCTCCGTGCCCGGTCCCGACGCCGAGGCGGCCGGCCGCATCCGGGCGACACTCGTGTCGTCCTCGGCGGGATCCTCCGCAGCGGGCGGGGAAGCCGCCGCCACCGGCACGGGCTGGGCCACGCTCAAGGGCCGTTTCACCCACGCCGGGACACCGCCCCAGCCGAAGGCCCTCGTGGTCGACAAGGACACGGAGGTCTGTTCGATGGGCGGCATGAAATTGCTCGACCGGTCGCTGCTCGTGGACGCGTCGAGCAAAGGGCTCGCGAACGTCGTGGTCTTCGCCCGCAAGACGAGCCGCGTGAAGGACGCCGTTCCCGAGACGCCGCTCGTGTTCGACCAGAAGAATTGCGAGTTCCTGTCGCCCGTGTTCGCCGCCCGCGTGGGGCAGCCGGTGGACGTGAAGAACAGCGATCCGATCGGCCACAACACGAATATCGCCGGGTCGAGCTTCAACCAGCTGATCCCCGCGGGCCAGGGAACGATCTACAAGCCCGACGCCGAAACGGGCATGCCCACCATGGTCACCTGCAACATCCATCCGTGGATGAAGGCCTACGCGGTGTTCCGCAAGGACGGCTACGTGGCGGTGAGCGGCAAGGACGGATCCTTCGTCATTCCCGATCTGCCCGCCGGCGAAACCATCGAATTCCAGGTCTGGCACGAGCGCTCCAGCGGCCCGAACGGCGCCCTTGGCATCGACAAGCCGGACCTGAAATGGACTCCCAAGGGACGGTTCCAAATCAGGCTCGATCCCGACGAGGTCAGGGATCTCGGCACCCTGGAGATTCCCGCCAACGCGGTCGGCACCTGAATCGTCCACCGTCCCGTTCCGAACCTTCCCGAATCACCGGTCCCGGCTTCATCCTCACCCACCCACCCATCGCTCCGCAGGCTTCCTCGATGAACAGGCTGTCGCATGTCGCGTTCCTCCAGATCGCTTTCCTGTCGGCCGGATGCCTCGTGTCGGCCGGATGCGGGAAGACTCCGCCCGCCTCGTACCGGCTCAACATGGTCGAGTCCACGAAGCAGCGGCTGACGTCCGACCAGGAGCGGCAGGTGGCGACCGTTCTGCTGGCGATGTTCGGCACGCCTGACGAGCCGGTGGCGCTGCCCGAGACCGGGCTCGACGAGGCGAAACTCCGGCTGGCGAGCGGCCCCGTCCGCAGCGACATCGTGGGCCGCAAGAACGGCCTGTACCGGGAGCACTGTGCCCACTGCCACGGCATCACGGGCGACGGCATGGGCCCCACCGCCGCCTTCCTGAATCCCTATCCGCGGGATTACCGTCCCGGGGTCTTCAAGTTCAAGAGCACGGAGCGTGCCGACAAGCCGACGCACGCCGATCTGCTGCGCATCCTGAAGAACGGCATCGCGGGCACGTCGATGCCTTCGTTCGCCCTGCTCAGCGACGTGCAGATCGACGCGCTCGTCGAATACGTGCGCTACCTGAGCATGCGGGGCGAGACCGAGCTCGCGCTGATGCGGGCCTTCTTCGAGCTCGACGACGACGCCCAGGGCAAATTGCCGGAGACCCGCGAGTTCCTCGTCGACGAGACGCTCGCCCCGATCGCCGAAAAGTGGCAGTCGGCGTCGGCCGCCCAGATCGCCGTGCCCGACATGCCCTCCGGCATCGATCTGGCCGCCTCGATCGCCAAGGGTCGGGAACTCTTCTACGGCGACAAGGCCAACTGCGTGAAGTGCCACGGCGTCACCGCGTTGGGCGACGGCCAGGCGAACGACTACGACGACTGGAACAAGGCGATCGTCGAGATCAACAAGGAGATCAAGGGCGGGCTGGCGAAGGCGGCCGAGACCTCGACGTCGGGCATGTCGGCGGAAGACGCGGCGGAGCACCGCAAGCAGGTGGCGTGGCTCGGCAGGTTCGCGGAGGTGGTGGAGGGCGACGCCCTCACGCCGCGGACGATTCCGCCGCGCAACCTCCGGCTGGGCGTGTACCGCGGCGGCCGTCGGCCGCTCGACCTCTACTACCGCATCCACGCCGGCATCAACGGCGCGCCGATGCCGGCCGCCAAGGGGACCGTGCCCCCCGAGGACATCTGGCACATCGTGAATTACATCCGGTCGCTGCCCTACGAGTTCGACGGCGAACTCGGAGCCGACCGCCCGATGGTCGCGAAGGATCGGTTTTGACAGATCAGCTTTGAGACACCCGGGCGGATCCGATAACCGACCGCACACTGGAGCAATGCAATGAGCCGTCTTGGTGGCATCTTCTGGAGCCTGCTCTTTCTGGCCGTGCCCATCCTGGGTGTGGCCACGTTCGCCGTCGCCCCGGCCTACGACATCTGGCTGCCGAAGGACGTGTCGGAGCACGGTGCTTCGATCGACAGCCTGTTCATGTTCATCCTCGCGCTGACCGGCGTGGTGTTCATCGCGACGGAGGTGTTGCTCTTCTGGTTCCTCTGGAAATATGACGCCGCCAAGGCCAAGGGGCCGGCGACCTACATCCACGGCAGCCACACGCTCGAGGTGGTCTGGACGATCATCCCCGCCGCCACGCTGCTGTTCCTCGCCATCTACCAGATGAATACCTGGGCCGACGTGAAAATGAGGCGGCCGGCGATGGCGCCGACCGTGGAGGTGGTCGCGCGGCAGTTCGAGTGGCGGCTGCGGTATCCGGGCCGCGACGGCATGCTCGGCACGCGGGACGACCTGTTCCTCACCAACGACCTCCACCTGCCCGTCGACGAGGACATCCTCATCCAGCTCAAGAGCATGGACGTGCTGCACAGCTTCTTCCTGCCGAACATGCGGATCAAGCAGGATGCGGTGCCGGGCATGAAGATCCCCGTCTGGTTCAAGGCGAAGGAGACAGGGCAGTTCGACATCGTCTGCGCCGAACTCTGCGGCTGGGGCCACTACAAGATGAAGGGCCGCGTGACGATCGAACCCCGTGCCGATTTCGACCGCTGGCTGGAGGAGACCTACGCCCGCCAGGAAGCCACCCAGCCCGCACCCGAGGACGTCGCCGCGCCGGCGGCCGACTGACGCAGACACCCCCGATCGATCGTTCCGACCGTTTTTGGAGAGAGAGTTCCATGAGCACCCTCACCGCTTCCACGCTCTCGCACGGCACCGCCGCCACGTTGCCGCCCTCCCGCCGGCCGCGGCCGGTGGCGGAGTTCCTGTCCACCTACGTCTTCTCGAAAGACCACAAGGTGATCGGGCTGCAGTTCCTCTTCTCGACCCTGCTTTGGTTCCTGATCGGCGGTCTGCTCGCGCTCGCCGTGCGGTGGCAGGTCGCCTGGCCGTGGTCCGATGTGCCCGTGCTCGGCAAGCTCTTCGCCCAGGAGGGTGGCCAGATGGCGCCCGAGTTCTACACGATGCTCTTCACCATGCACGCGACGGTGATGATCTTCCTGGTGATCATCCCGATCCTGGCTGGGGCGTTCGGCAACTTCCTCATTCCGCTGATGATCGGCGCCGACGACATGGCGTTCCCCACGCTCAACATGCTCTCGTACTGGTTCATGTGGCCGGCGTTTCTGGCCTTCGGCGCCAGCTTCTTCGTCGAGGGTGGGGCGGCGTCGGGCGGCTGGACCAGCTATCCGCCGCTCTCCACCAACGTCGCCTCCTCTCCGGCGAGCGGCTGGGGGCAGACGCTCTGGCTCGTCGGCCTGACGATGGTGGGCGTGTCGAGCATGCTCGGCAGCGTGAATTACATGACCACGATCATCCTCATGCGGGCCCCCGGCATGACGATGTTCCGGCTGCCGATGACGATCTGGGCGATGTTCATCACCGCGGTCCTGCAAGCCTTCGCGCTGCCCGTGCTGACGGCCGCCGGCTTCATGCAACTCGCCGACCGGATGATCGGCACCGGCTTCTTCTCGCCCGAGGGCAACGTGGTGAACAACGCCATCCCGGGCGCCGGCGGCGGCCAGCCCCTGCTCTGGCAGCACCTGTTCTGGTTCTACAGCCATCCTGCCGTGTACATCATGATCCTGCCGGCGATGGGGATGGTGTCCGACATCCTCACGACGTTCGCCAGGAAGCCGCTGTTCGGCTATCGGCCGATGGTCTACTCGATCGCCGGCATCGCGGGCCTGGGCTTCATCGTCTGGGGCCATCACATGTTCATGTCGGGCATGAATCCCGCCCTCGGCATCACCTTCATGGTGTCGACGATGATGATCGCCCTGCCGAGCGCCGTGAAGACCTTCAACTGGCTGGGCACGGTCTGGGGAGGCCGCGTCCAGTTCACCACGTCCATGCTCTTCGCCCTGTCGTTCGTGTCGATGTTCATCATCGGCGGCCTGTCGGGCATCTTCATGGCGGCCACCCCGGTCGACATCTTCATCCACGACACCTACTTCATCGTGGCCCACTTCCACTACGTGCTCTTCGCCGGCACGGCCATGGGGGTCTGGGCGGCCATCTACTACTGGTTCCCGAAGATGTTCGGCCGGACGATGAACGAGTTTTGGGGGAAGGTGCACTTCTTCCTGACGTTCATCTTCCTGAACGGCACGTTCTTCACGATGCACATCCTCGGGGCGGTCGGCTTTCCCCGTCGCCTGGCCGACGCCTACCACTACGAGACCTTCCATCACCTGCAACCGCTCAACGCGTTCATGACCTGGTGCGCCATCGGGATGGTCGCGACGCAGGTGATCTTCGCGGCCAACTTCTTCTGGAGCATGTTCTTCGGTCCCGTGGCGGGCCGGAATCCCTGGAATGCGAACACGCTCGAGTGGACCGCGCCGAGCCCGCCGGGCCACGGCAACTTCGACTTCCAGCCGGTGGTGCACCGTGGACCCTACGAATATTCGGTGCCGGGCGTCGAGAAGGATCACCTGATGCAGACCGATCCACCCCATGCGCTGGCTGCGGCAGCGGCCGCCGCCGCGCACTAATCGTGGCAGCCGACATAACGTCTGCGACAGTTGAGGCAGCCGACACAGCGGCTGCGACGAAACCCCGACTCCCCACATGAACAGCCGCCCTTTCAACTGGTCGCACGCCGTCGCGTGCCTGCTCGTCGCGGCGACGGCGGTGCTGCTCTTCTTCGGGGCGCTCGTCACCACGTTCGATGCGGCGATGGCGGTGCCGGACTGGCCCGCGACCTACGGCCACAACATGTTCCTGTTTCCGTGGGCCGCCTGGTTCTTCGGGCCGTGGGACCTGTTCCTGGAGCATGGGCACCGCCTGCTCGGCGCGTGCGTCGGCATGATCTCGCTGGTGCTGGCGGCGGTCGTGTGGCGGAACAACGCGAGCAACGTGGTGCGGTCCTTGGCCGTGGCGGCCGTGCTGCTCGTCGCGGTGCAGGGAGCGCTCGGCGGCGCCCGCGTGCTGCTCGACGACAAGACGGTGGCCAAGGTGCATGCCTGCACGGGACCGCTTTTCTTCGCCGTCGCCGTCGCGGTGGCCACGCTCACGCGCAGGCCCTCGGCCGGGCGGGCGGTCACGAAGCCCGCCTCCTCGCCTGCGGCATGGTGGACAGCCGCGTCGCTCGCCATCGCCAGCTACGTGCAGCTCGTGGCCGGTGCCCAACTTCGGCACCTCGACGCAACGGTTGATCCGGCCACCTTTCGCTGGCTCGTCGCGTTTCATCTCGTCGGGGCGGCGGCCGTCGCGGTGCTCGCGGCTTCGGCCGTGCTCTGCACCCGGTCCGACACGGTCGGTTCCGCCCGCGGCTGGTCGTGGGCGATCCTCTGCCTGGTCGCGTGCCAGCTGGTCCTCGGGGGCGGCGCGTGGATCGTCAATTGGGGGCTTCCCTCCGGTTGGCTGCCGACATCGTGGGCCTTTTCCGATCCGCTCGTCGCCCGCAGCGTCTGGGGGGCAAGCGTGGTCACCGGCCACGTCGTGCTGGGCATGCTGATCCTCGGTGCCGCGGTGGTGCTCGCCATCGCGACGGGACCGCTCGCCGGTGCGTCCGACGCCGCGGCAGCGGTGCGGATGGGCCACCCGCGGGAGAGGGCCTTCGCATGACGCCTCCGCCCGAC
>JBIIYN010000247.1:0-6013 GCA_044346795.1 Pirellulales bacterium | reverse complement strand
GGATCGGTCGTCACCACGATGTCGGCCGTGGGCAAAGCCTGTGGAAACCCGTCGCGCCTGTCGACATCCGGGGCCCGCACCAGCATGGTCACGCCCTGGAACGGCTTCCGCAACGACGGCGGGTAGGCATAGAGCGTCGTGTTGTTGAGCACGTCGGAACTGGCCAGGCAATAGATCTTCGCCTTGCCCCCCAGGGCCGCCACCTCCGCGTCGATCGCCCTCACGAGCCGCTCGAGCTCCGGGAGGTCGTCGCGGGTCAGCGGGAGCTGGGACGGACTGCCCCACATCAAAAACCTCACGGGACCGGCCGTCGGCACGATCGCCGCGGCCGACTGCACGAGCCCGAGGGCCGCGATCGTCGCCACGAGGCCGAACCCGCGCGGCCGCGACAGCCGCGTCGCCAGGGCCGTCGCGAAGAGCCCCGTGGCGGCCGTGAGCCCCGAGCACCACAGCAGATGATGGTGGATGCCGGGAGCCTGCACCCGCCGGAAGTTGAGGTACGCAATCAGCATCTGGCCGGCCAGCAGCAGGCCCATTCGCCGCGTGGACGGCATCGACGCGAGGCCAGCCAACGACGCTAATCCGCCGACCACCGGAATCAGGCCGTTTGTGGCGAGCAGGTCGGAAATCGCCACCTGCACGTCGGCCAGCGGGCCACCCGAGCTTGTCAATTGCCAGGCGCTGTAGACGTCGGAGTAGGGGGTTTGCAGGATCCGGATGACCAGCGGCGCGGCCAGCAGGAAGACGGTGAGGGCCGCGGTCAAGCCGGCCAACGGAGGCACCGCCAGCGGGGCCCACCAGCGGGCGGCATGCCGTCGCCAGAGCGACCAGGCGGCAGAGGCCGCGTCGGCCGCCATCACGGCCCCGAAGGCCGTCACCCAAAACGCCCAGTAGCGGCGGAAGAGAAAGAGCAGCGCCAGCAGGAGACCGATCGCCACCGCCCGCCGCAGGGCGACTTTTTCGGCGGCCCGATCCCATCCCAGGTAGAGCCACCAGATCAGATACGTGATGCCGATCGCCCCGAGATCCACGAACCCCCGCATCGCCACCACGAACGGCAGCGGCCAGAAGAGCCAGACCACCGCCGGGGCGAACGCCTCCGGCCGCAGCCAGGTGGAGCCGGTCGCCCCGCGGTTGGCCCGCGGTTGGTTGGAGTCCGACGCGGCGGTCCGTCCACAGAGCAGCGCCAAGGCGGCCGCGGATCCGGCGCCGTAGAGCGTGACCAGGCCCAGCACGAAGCCCAGCCGGCCCGGCTCGTAGAGCTTCATGTAGAGCGCCACCGGCGCGGCGGCGAGCAGGTTGTAATCCTCCTGGGATATCGACAAGAGGATGCTGCCGATGACGGCAGCCGGCTTGCGAAACATCCAAAAGCTCAGGATCGTTGCCCGATCCCACCACCCGAGGAAGTCCCATGTGTAGACGATCCGCTCCGCCCGCACATAGGCGGTGGCGGCGAGATTCCAGACCACGGCCGTCGCGATCGCGGCGATGACGACCCGGGGCGAGGGAGGTTTCATGGAGCGTTGGCCGGCGGCACGGCAGGGCCCCGGATCTCCTCGATGATGAAGAGCGGCCGGCCCTGGCTCTGCATCGCCAGTCGGCCCAGGTATTCGCCGAAGATGCCGAGCACGAAGAGTTGCACGCTGCCGAGCGCCGCCACGACGGCGATCAGGCTCGTCCAGCCCGTCACCGTGCTGAAGAACAGCCAGCTCACCAGCGCGTACACGACGACCCCGAGCGACAACAGCGCGAAGCACACGCCCGCCAGGCTGGCGAGGATCAGCGGCCGGATCGAAAACCCGGTGATCGCGTCGAGGGCGAAGCGAATCATCTTGGGATAGTTGTAGTTCGTGCGGCCGGCGAATCGGGGAGCCCGGTCGTAGAGCAGGGGCACCTGCCGAAAGCCGATCCACGACACCATGCCCCGGATGAAGCGGCTTCGCTCCGGCATCGAGAGCAGCACGTCGAGGGCCCGCCGGCTCATGAGCCGGAAGTCGCCGGTGTCGGACGGGATCGGCACGTCGGAGAGCCAGCGGATCAGCCGGTAGAACAGGGCGGCCGTGGCCTTCTTGAGCGGTCCCTCGCCCTCCCGCTTGCGGCGCTGCCCATACACCACCTCCGCGCCTTCATCCATCAACCGCATCATCTCCGGCAAAAGCTCGGGAGGATCCTGCAGGTCGGCGTCGATGATGAGGATCCGGCGGCCGCGGCAGACATGCAGGCCGGCGGTGAGGGCCAACTGATGACCGTGGTTGCGCGACAGCTTCACGCCGACCACGTGCGCGTCCGCAGCCGAGAGCCGGGCAATCCCCTGCCAGGTCGCGTCGGTCGAGCCGTCGTCGACGAGCACCACTTCGAAATCGGATGTCAGGGCAGCGCACGTCTCGGCCACCCTGCGGTGCAGCGTCTCGAGGTTGCCCGACTCATTGTGGCAAGGCACCACCACCGAGAGTTCACAGACTGATTCCGGGGGCTGGAGATGGAAAGCGTGCTGATTCACGGCCCGGGCCCAGGGAGACGACATCCCGACTCAAGATAGCCACCCGCGGCCCCCCCGCACAGCAGGCCCACGGGGACTGCCCCGCCGGTCGATGGTACCATGGCCGTTACCGGGCCGTTCGGGCCGGGCGGAGTCGGTTCGAAGGCAGTCGCTCCCAAGGCAGTCGCTCCATGAACGTCGTCATTCTCTGCGGTGGTCAGGGCACGCGGATGCGCGAGGAGACCGAGTATCGCCCCAAGCCGATGGTGGAGGTCGGCGGCCGCCCGCTGCTCTGGCACATCATGCGGCTCTACGGCCACCACGGGCTCGATCGCTTCGTGCTCTGCCTCGGCTACAAGGGGAGCATGATCAAGGACTACTTCCTCAACTACGAGGCGATGACCCAGGACTGCACCGTGGCCATCGGCGGCCGACGGCAGGTGTGGTATCACGGCAACCACGAGCCGTTCGACTTCGAGGTGACGCTCGCCGACACGGGCCTGGAGACCAACACCGGCGGCCGCGTGAAACGCGTGGAACACCACGTCAAGGGCGACACGTTTCTCGTCACCTACGGCGACGGCCTCTCGAACGTCGATGTCCGGAAGCTCGTGGCGTTTCACGAGAGCCACGGGAGGCTCGCCACCGTCACCACCGTGCAGCCGGTGTCGAGGTTCGGCATGACGCAGATCGACGGCCAATCGCGGGTCACGAGCTTTTCGGAAAAGCCGAGGGTCGAGGGCTGGGTGAGCGCGGGATACTTCGTGTTCAACCGGAGGATCTTCGATTATCTCGACGGCGACGCCGCGACGATCCTCGAGAAGGAGCCGCTCGAACGGCTGGCCGCCGAGGGGCAGCTGATGGCCTACAAGCACGACGGATTCTTCTTCCCGGTGGACACCTACCGCGACTACCTCTACGTCAACGAGCTCTGGAAGGACGGCGCAGCCGCCTGGAAGGTGTGGTGATGGCGATCGGCGAGGTGCTGCGCGGAAAGCGGGTGTTCGTGACGGGCCACACAGGCTTCAAAGGCTCGTGGCTCGTGATGCTTCTACGGCGGGCCGGCGCCCACATCACGGGCTATTCACTCGCTCCGCCCACGAATCCCTCGCTCTTCGAGGCGGCCCGGCTTCGCGAACTCGTCGCGGAGCACCACGAGGCCGACATCCGCGACGCCTCCCGGCTGGCCTCCGCCGTCACCGCCGCGCAGCCCGACGTGGTCATGCACTTGGCCGCGCAGCCGCTCGTGCGGCTCTCGCACCGCGAGCCGCTCGACACCTTTTCGACCAACGTCGTCGGCACCGCGTCGCTGCTCGACGCCGTCCGTCTGGCTGGCAGGCCCTGCGTGCTGATTTCTGTCACGAGCGACAAGTGCTACGAGCCGCACGACGATGGCCGGCCGCACGACGAGGCCGACTCGATTGGCGGCCGCGATCCGTATAGCGCGAGCAAGGGCGCGGCGGAACTCGTGGCCGCGGCCTACCGCCGCAGCTATTTCCCACCCGAGCGGCTCGCCGAGCACGGCGTGCAGCTGGCGACCGTCCGGGCCGGCAACGTGATCGGCGGCGGCGACTGGGCCGAAGACCGGATCGTGACCGACATCGTTCGGCACCTCGCGGCCGGCACGCCCGTGCCCGTGCGGAACCCCGCGGCGGTGCGGCCGTGGCAGCACGTGCTCGAGCCGCTGACGGGCTATCTGGCCCTGGCCGAGGCGATGCTCGCGAAGCCGGGCCCGCGCTGGTGCACCGGCTGGAACTTCGGCCCGGCCGCCGGCGACGACATCACCGTGCGTGATCTCACCGAGATCTTCATCGACGCCTGGGGCGCGGGCTCGTGGGAAGACCGCCACGACCCGCGGGCCCCGATCGAGACGCACGTCCTGCGGCTGGCGATCGAAAAAGCCCTCGCGGCTCTCCCCTGGCGGCCCCGGTTCTCAGACCGCGAGGCGATCCGCCGCACCGCCGCCTGGTTCCGCGGATTCGCGACCGCTCCGTCTGCGGCCCGCGGTCTCTGCGAAGCGGATATCGAGGCCTATAAGCAGGCCGGGCGATCGGGCCCGATGGTCCTGCCGGGAGCACACGTATGAACGATTCTCAGCCGGCTGGCGCTCCCGCAGGCCGCACGGCCGACACCGTCCGCGACGAGATCCGCGCGCTCGTGGCCGAATATTGTGGCCTGGCGTTTCCCACCCGGCCGTTCGAGCCGGGCCAGACCGTGCCCGTGGCAGGGCGGGTGTTCGACGCCAAGGAGGTCGAGCACCTCGTCGACAGCTCCCTCGACTTCTGGCTGACAACGGGCCGGTTCGCGGAGGAGTTTGAGAAGCGGTTCGCGGCGCGGGTGGGCACGCGGTGCGCGAGCCTCGTGAACTCTGGGTCGAGCGCCAATCTCGTCGCGCTCACGGCGCTCACGTCGCACAAGCTCCTCGCCGAACGGCTCGAGCCCGGCGACGAGGTGATCACGGTGGCCGCGGGATTTCCCACGACCGTCAACCCGATCCTGCAAAACAACCTCGTGCCGGTCTTCGTCGACGTGGAGCATCCCGAGCAGCGGGCCACCTACAACATCGACGTCGATCGCCTCGAGGCGGCCCGCAGCGGGAGCACCCGCGCGGTGATGCTCGCCCACACGCTCGGCAATCCCTTCGACTGTGCCGCCGTCGCCGACTTCTGTCGGCGGCACGACCTCTGGCTCGTGGAGGACTGCTGCGACGCGCTCGGCGCCGAGTTTGTCGGCAGGCACGTTGGCCAGTTCGGGGATCTCGCCACGTGCAGCTTCTATCCAGCCCACCACATGACGATGGGGGAGGGGGGCATCGTGTTCACCGACTCGCCGAAGCTCGAAAAGCTCGTGGAGAGCTTCCGCGACTGGGGCCGCGACTGCTGGTGCGAGCCGGGCCACGACGACACCTGCGGCAAGCGGTTCGACTGGCAGCTCGGCGACCTGCCGCACGGCTACGACCACAAATACATCTACTCCCACATCGGCTACAACCTGAAGCTCACCGACATGCAGGCGGCGGTGGGGGTGGCGCAGCTCGACAAGCTCGACGCCTTCATCGCGGCCCGGCGGAAGAACTACGCTCGGCTGCGGGCGGGCCTCGAGCCCTTCGCCGACGTCTTCGTGCTGCCCGAGCCGACGCCCGGCGCGAATCCGAGCTGGTTCGGGTTTCCCCTGTCGGTGCGGCCCGCGGCCCGGTTCACGCGACGCGACTTCGTGCGGCATCTCGACGAAAAGAAGATCGGCACGCGGCAGCTCTTCGGCGGCAACCTGCTGCGGCAGCCGGCCTACCACGGGAAGCCGCAGCGGGTGGCGGGCGACCTGCCTGGCGCCGACTACATCATGCGGCACACGCTCTGGCTGGGCGTCTACCCGGGCCTGTCCGACGTCCACGTCGATCACGTGATCGCCACGATCGCCGCCTTCGTGCGGGGCTAGCATGGGCACGATCATCGCCGCCGACATCGCCCGGTTGCTCGACCGCACACCGTCGCTCTGGGAGCCGCTGCGGGCCGCGAGCCTCTTCATCAGCGGCGG
>JBIIYN010000238.1:0-6190 GCA_044346795.1 Pirellulales bacterium | reverse complement strand
GGCACGGGATTCTTCGGCACCTGGCTTCTGGAAACGCTCGTGGCCGCCAACCGTCGTTTCTCGCTCGACTGCCGGGCGACCGTGCTCACCCGCGATCCGGTCCGCTTTGCCACCAAGGCCCCGCATCTGGCCACGGATCCGGCCGTCTCGCTGCTCGCGGGCGACGTACGGGATTTTTCGTCGCCGACTGGGCCGGTCACGCACGTGATCCATGCCGCCACGGAGGCGAGCGCAACGCTCAACGCCGATCAGCCCAATGAGATGTTCGACGTCTGCGTGGCGGGCACGAGGCGCATGCTGGCACTCGCGCAGGAGAAGCGAGCCCGTCGGTTTCTCTTCGCGAGTTCGGGCGCCGTCTACGGCCGGCAGCCACCCGAGCTTGCGCGAGTGCCCGAGGATTTTACGGGCGGCCCCGATCCACTCGACCCGCGCAGTGCCTACGCGGAGGGCAAACGCGGTGCGGAGTTCTTGTGTGCACTCGCGGCCCGGCCGGCCGCATCCGGCGGCGATGGCCTGCACGTGTCGATCGCGAGATGCTTCGCCTTCGTGGGCCCGCGTCTGCCACTCGACGTTCACTTCGCGATCGGGAATTTCCTGCGGGACGTGCTTGCCGGCGGGCCGATCCGGATCGGTGGGGACGGCACGCCTTTTCGCAGCTATCTCTACGCGGCCGACCTGGCGGAGTGGCTCTTCACCATTCTGCTGCGCGGCGAGGCCGGCCGGGCGTACAACGTGGGCAGCGAGGAGGCGGTGTCGATCCGGGAGCTGGCCGACCGCGTGGCCGACGTCGCGGCGAGGCTCTGGCCCGATCGCGGCCGGCCGGAAATCGTGATGGCGAAACAGCCGGTGCCGGGGAAGACGGCCGAGAGATACGTGCCCGATTGCCGGCGGGCCCGGGTCGAACTCGGCCTCGCTTCCTCCACGTCGCTCGACCAGGCGATCCGCCTGACGATGCTCGCGGCCTGCGGTTAGGATTCTCCCATGAATTCCACCACCGCGAACGCCCATGGCACCGCAGCGAGGCCGACAGTGGCCATGGCGTGGTTCTGGGCGGGGCTCGCGTTGGTGGTGGTGGCGATCGGCCTGCTCGAGGTTCGCGACCCCTACTTCTTCTGCCAGGACGACGCGCTCGCCCTCGAACTGCCGTGCGTGCTCCTGAAATGCCGCAGCCTCTGGCAGGGGATCATTCCCACCTACAACCCTTATACGTTTCTCGGGTCGCCGGCGCCGTCGATCGAAGGCTTTTATTCGCCGCTCTTTCTTGCCTACGGGATCGCCCGTCATCTGCTGGCCGACGAGTATGCGACATTCGACGTGTTTGCGGCCATGCACATTCTTGCGGGCTACTGCCTGATGTTCGTGGTGGTGCGGCGGCTGGGCGTCCGCCCGATGCTGGCCGCACTTGCCAGCCTGTCGTTCGTGCTCTCCGGCCCGGTGGTCGTGATGGGGCGGTGCTGGCACTCGTTCGTGGTGCTCGCGGCGCTCCTCCCTCTCTTCGCGCTGCTGGTCGACATGCTCCGGACAGGCCCCGTGACCTGGCGGTGGCCGCTCGGCCTCGGATTGGCGCTGGGAGCCTACTACCACTCGGGCTTTCCACAGCTGTTCTTGCTCGGCTGCGGGATGCTGCTCCTGCATGCCGCGGCGCTCGCCGGCCTGGGGCTCGTCCCGCTGCGGCGGCTCCGGTGGGTCGTGCCGGCCCTGGCTTTCGGCGCCGCGATCTCGATGCCGATCTTCTACCAGCAGTGGCGTTTGTCCGGGGAGATATCCACGAACGCTCCCGGGAAAGGCGTGGGCGTGGCCGGCAATCTTCTGCCGATGCTGCTGCCCTATCCGTTCGCGAGAGGCAGCCTGCCCAATGACTGGGGCAGCTTGAACCTGCGGTGGAACGGGCAGTTCTACTACTTCGGCACCGTTCTGCTGGTGGCGTTTCTTGCAGCCGTGGCCACGCTTGCCTGGCGTGGGATCGCCGGCCGATCGAAGCCACATCGCCTGGGTGATTCGGCGCGGCTGCAACTTGCCCTGGCCATTCCGGCGGTCGTGGCCTTTGTCTTCGCGCTCGGCGAATCGGGCGGGCTCTGGCGGCTGATGGACCTGCTACCCGTGGGCCTGCGGAACAATCCGTTCAGGGCGATGCCCTGGTTCGTGTGCTTTGCCTGTCTCGTGGGAGCCCGCTATCTCGAGGATCTGTTCGCGGCAGGGCAGGACGACCGAGTCGCACCGGCGCAGTCAAGTCGGTCGTGGCTGCCGGCCACCGTCACCGCCGTCGGCCTCGGGTTGCTCTGTCTCCATCTCGCCCAGATCCACATCGCCTTCTACACCTATGGATTTCGGCCCTATCCACCCCTGCCGACGTCATTGACGAGGTTGATCGATCCGGATGAGCAGGGGAGGCAGCAGCGGATCATGTCGTTCGCGTCGATGCGGTCGATCGACCCGACGTATCCGTTGGCGCTGTTCCACAATCTCCCCTGTGTCTATGCCGTGCCGGCCGTGTTTGGCTACGACCCGCTCATTCAAAAGTTCAACCGCTATCACGCCTGCTTTTTGCGTGTCCAGGCGCAGCCCCAGGCCGCGCTTGCTGCCTACGGTGTGCGACGGTTGCTCATCCATCGCACCGCCTGGGGCGGATGGCGGCTGTATACGCCGAACACCCTCGACCGGCTGAACTTCATGGTGCAGCTTCTCGAGGCGGTCGATGAGAACCCACGGGTGGGGCCGCCGGAGCTGGACGAATACCTGAAGGTGATCGAATTGCCCCGCGTCTCCCCCTTGGCGTTCGACGCTGCCAGTCCCACCGAGCCGCTGCCCCTGCGGATGAACGCGGTCGGGCTCGACATCGATCTCACGTCTGGCTCGCGGACGCGGAACATCGTGGCGAATTTCCTGCGGTATCCGGACATGGTGGCGACGACCGACGGCGAACCGGTGGCCGTGGATGAAGACGAATGGCAGCGGATCGTCGTGCGGGTGCCGGCCGGTGCCCGGCAGATTCGCATCCGGTATTCCCCGCCGCGGGCCCCGGGCATCGCGATCGCGTCGATCCTGGCGGCTGCCGGCCTCGGCGCCATGCTGGCGTGTGGTCGGGGGCAGACTGCCACTGACGGAAGTTTTTCGTGACCGGCTTGCCGCCGACGGGACGATCCGGACAATGCTGCAGGTCGCTGAGCAAAGCATGACGGTGGTGCGACGGGAATCGACGAATCCCCCGGCTGAGACGGCGGAGAAAGTGACAGGGCTTCCATGCATGCGTCAGGGCACGACCGGCCGGAACTCGCCTCCTGGGGCGGCGGCATGTCCAACCGGCTCCGCCACGGCGGCCACGTGGGGCTCGTGCTGCCTTGCTACAACGAAGAAGGAAACATCGACGAACTCTACGAGCGGCTCGTCAAGGTGTTCGCGGGCCTGCCGGCCTACACGTTCGAGATGCTCTTCATCGACAACGCCTCGACCGACGGCACGGCGGCGAAGATCGGGGCGCTCGTGGCTCGCGACCCGCGAGCGAAGCTGATCGTCAACGCCCGGAATTTCGGCCACATCCGCTCGCCGTTTCACGCCTTGATGGAGTCGGCCGGCGACTGCGTGATCTCGATGTGCACCGACCTCCAGGATCCGCCCGAACTGATCCCCCAGTTCATCGCCGCCTGGGAGCAGGGGGCGAGCGTGGCGGTGGGGCAGAAGAAGACCAGCGCCGAGTCGCGTCTTCTCTGGTTGGTGCGGAGCCTCTATTACCGTCTCGCCCGGGCGATGGCGGAGGTGCCGCTGCTCGAGCACGTGACGGGGTTCGGGCTCTACGATCGCCGCGTGCTCGAGATCATGCGGCGATTCGAGGATCCGTATCCCTACGTGCGGGGCCTGATCTGTGAAATCGGCCTGCCGATCGCGGTGGTGCAGTACGACCAGCCCTTGCGGAAGCGGGGCATCACGAAGAACAACTTCTTCACGCTCTTCGACATGGCGATGCTCGGGATCACGAGCCATTCGAAGGTGCCTCTGCGAGCCGCGACGATCGTGGGATTTCTCTTGAGCGGATCGTCACTTTTGGTGGCGATTCTGTTTCTGGTGCTCAAACTGACGTGGTGGTACGCCCTGCCCGCGGGCTACGCACCGGTCGTGATCGGCATGTTCTTCCTGGCATCGGTGCAGATTTTTCTAATCGGGCTTCTGGGAGAGTACGTCGGAGCAGCGATCGCCCACCTCCGTCATCGACCATGGGTAATCGAACGGGAGCGCTTGCAGGCGGCTTCTGCTGCGGCGCAGCACGGATCGAGTTCGTAGTCTCGAATGAAATGTGCGCTCTGTCTGGTCGCAAGACAGCTTGCCGTGAACTAGCGTCTTTCGCCTGCCGAGTGAACCGGCAAGTATCGCGACACGTCGCGCGCGATTTCGGGTGGGAGCGGAGGCTCCTGCTTCCACAGCGGATTCGATTCCATCGAGCCGTCCGCAAGTATCCTACTCGTGACGGATGGAAAATTTGGCTGTTCCGGATCGACGTCCACTATCCAGGCCGCCGGCCCGGGCCCGCCGATTAAAGCAGCCAGCCGTTCCTGGCTCCGGTCCTCGCGCGGAAGCGTGGCCGCAGGAATGCCATACGCCGTAAACAACCGCTCCCAATCCGGAAAACCAAGCCCGGTCGACTCATCGCATCCCACATAGGCACCGCCGAAGAATTTCCGTTGAGTGGCGCGGATGGAGGCATACCCTCTATTCGCCATGATGAACATCTTGATAGGCAGGTTGTGCCGCCGGACGAGCGCTAATTCCTGCAGATTCTGCGAGAATCCTCCATCTCCCTCCGATAACACGACCCGCTGGCCAGTTCTTGAGAACGCGGCGCCGATTGCAGTTGCCAGCCCCCACCCCATGCTGGCAAATGCGGGACTTGTGGTAGCGATTTGGCCATTCGCTACCTCGTAAACCTGCAAAGCGCCCGTAAAGCTGCCTCCACTGGAGCATATGGCAAGAATGTCGTCAGGCCGCGTGGCCTTCGAGAGCTCATGCAAAAACTGGAATGCCGACCCTTCCGGTGCGGCTGTCTCGTTTGCAGGCTCGATGACCGGGACCAGTTGACGGATGCGGCGAACATACTGCCCCCATCCGTCGCGGTCAGTCCAATCGGCCCTTTTAAGGGTTTCGCAAAAGACGGCGTCGGGATTGGCGGCAAAGCCGGCCGCAATCAGCGGATGCCCCTTGGCCAATTCTGCTTCGCACGGATAGACCTGCAATATTTTTGCGGTTGGCGCGAATTCTTTCCAATTAAAGCCGGTTTGTTGAAGGTCGAGCTGGGCGCCGAAGGCGACGATCAGGTCCGCCTGCGCTACCACGAGGTTGGCTGACCGCTGTCCTCCCCAGGTGCCGGGTCGGCCCGCTGAAATGGATGATCCACTGGGCACCCTGTCGATCGCAGACGTCGTCGTCACGACGGGGATTCCGAGCCGCTCCAAAGACTGCAGGGCGGCATGAGCGACTGATCTCGAGACCAATCCCCCGAGCAAAATGAGCGGTCGCGACGCCCCGGCGATTTCAGTCGCTATTTGTTCCGCTGCGGCGATTGCCTGAAGAGCAGAGCCTGGCTCGACAATTTCGATCGTCGACTCCAGATCCCGCCGAACCACCCCGGCTCCTTGGATGTCAAGGCATACCTCGATGACAACAGGGCCGGGATGCGGCTCGCGGGCGGCCTTGACGAGTTTCTTGAACGCCTCGTGATCGATAGGCCTTGTCAGGCGAACCGCTTGTACAGCTATAGGCGCAACGATCGCAGTGCCGTCAACCTCCTGAATCCCTCGCTGCCGAAGCGGCGGGGTCAGAAGATCGGTAGACTTCACCTGCCCGGAAATAACCAGGAGTTCTCGTCGCTCGGCCCAGCACGCCGCGACTGCTGTTACGATGTTTGTGAGACCCGGGCCGGAGGTCACGAGCGCAAACGCTCGGCCGTTCCGGCGGCACTCATTGAAGTGTTCGGCCGCGATTCCGGCCGTCACCTCATGAACCACGGGAATACACGTAAACCGTGACCGAAAGCCATCGATGAGATGCATGCACCCTCCACCCGCGACCATAAAGCAGTGGGTGTAGCCCTCGGCCACGAGCCAATCGCCGAGTATGTCGGCATACTTCTCTCGCTGATTCGGTTCCCGCATCGTCTCTTCTCCCTTCCGAGCGTTCATGACTGTTCCCCTGTGAGATGCTG
>JBIIYN010000372.1:0-3590 GCA_044346795.1 Pirellulales bacterium | reverse complement strand
CACGTCGGAGAGCACTTCCTCGGCGACGTAGATGGGGAGGTTCGGCTCGCAGGTCACGGCCACGGCGATCGCGTCGGAGGGCCGGGCGTCGATCTCGACGACCTCGCCATCCTTGAGCACGCGGATCGTGGCGAAGTAGGTGTGCTCCTTGAGCTCCGAGATCACCACGTCCTGGAACTCGCCGCCCAGCAGTTCGACGGCCGCCACCAGCAGGTCGTGCGTGAGCGGCCGGGGCGACTGGTGATGCTTCACCCGCCGGTCGATGCTCGTCGCCTCGAAGAGCCCGATCAGGATCGGGAAGGTGCGGTCTCCCTCCACCTCCTTGAGGTAAACCACCTGCTGATCGTTGATCTCGCTGATGATGATCCGCGAGAGTTCCATCTGGACGCTCATGTTTCGTCTCCGGCTGTTCGGGCCGCCTGGGATGTGCGAATTGGAGCGCGACTGCGTCCACCCGCCATTCCCAATCTTACTCGAAACGGGAGTGCAATTCACGCAGGCAGGAGGCGAGCACCGGCCGGATTCGTCAAACCGTCCCAATAAAAGCCCCCGGCGTTAGCCGGGGGATCGCGGCGGATTCACGAATCAAACCTGTCAGG
This sequence comes from Pirellulales bacterium, assembly GCA_044346795.1. Lineage (GTDB taxonomy): Bacteria > Planctomycetota > Planctomycetia > Pirellulales > UBA1268 > CAMCQY01. Next base: position 2,991 of record JBIIYN010000372.1, on the reverse strand, counting down.
ACTTCCGTGCGTTCAACTCGGCGAGCGTGGCGACCCCCTTGGCGAGCTTCGCCTCCAGCTCCACGAGTTGCTCCCGCTCCTTCTGCACCACGATGGGCGGCGCCTTGGCGGCGAACTTCTCGTCGGCGAGCTTGGCCTGCTTGGCCGCGATGAAGCCGGCCGTCTTCTCGTTCTCCTTCGTGAGCCGGGCGATCTCGGCCCCCACGTCGATGAGGTCGGCCAGATCGATGAACAGATCGCAGCCGACGGCCGAGGCCGTGGCCGCGCCGGGGGCGCCGGCCGCGGCCGGCCCCATGCCCGTCACGTCGACCACCGCCATCGACTCGATCGCCGCCTGCATCGGCTCGAGCAGGCCGGCCACGTCCTGCGGGCAGCGGATCGCCACCTTCACCTTCGTCCGCGGCGGCACGTTCTGCCGCGACCGGATCTCGCGGATCGCCGCCACCACCCCGAGGAACGTGCCGAACTGCTTCTCGGTGCGGTCGTCGATCCACTCCGGCGGTGGAGCCGGCCAGCGGGCCACCATGATCGAGGCCGCGAGATCCCCGGAGTCCCACGGCATCCGCCGCGCGCCGGCCGACTCGCGGAGATGCTGCCAGATCTCCTCGGTGACGAATGGCATGATCGGATGGAGCAGCCGGAGAATCGTGTCGAGGGCGAGGATCAGCATCGCCTGAGCCTGCGTCCGGAGGGCCGGGTCGGCCAGCCGGGCCTTGCAGAGCTCGAGGTAGGCGCTGCAGAACTCGTCCCAGGCGAACGCGTAGAGAATCCGCGCCGCCTCCGCGAAGCGATATTCGTCGATCGCCCGGGTGGCGTCGCGGGTCACGCTGGCCAGGCGGCTGGCCAGCCAGCGATCCTCGAGTGCGGCAAACCCGCCGCAGCCGCCCGACAGGTCCTGCCCGCGGAAATCCTCCAGGTTCATGAGCACGAACCGGGTGGCGTTCCAGAGCTTGTTCGAGAAATTCCGCCCCGACTCGAACCGTTCGCTGAGCGCGGGGCCGCGGGGCAGGGCGAGATCGGCCGGGGTGCTCGCCCACTGCGTGCGGAACGGCTGCTTGCACTTCGGGCACTCGATCCGGGGCAGCATGCGGTTCTGCACCGTCTGCTCGATCCGCGCCGCACACGACGGGCACTGGAATTCCACCGGCATCCGCACGTCCTGCGTTTCGGTGGCCATGCTCACCATGCCGAACCGCAATGCGTCAGCCCCGAGCGCCTCGATCACGTCCAGCGGATCGACGCCGTTCCCCTTGCTCTTGCTCATCGTCTCGCCGTAGCGATCGAGGATCTTCGGATGGATCGCCACGTCGCTGAAGGGAATGTTCCCCGTGTCGAAGAGTCCCATGATCACCATCCGCGCGACCCAGAGCGTGATGATGTCGCGGCTGGTGACGAGCGTGGTCGTCGGATAGAAGCAGGCGAGTTCGGCCGTCTGGTCGGGCCAGCCGAGCGTGGAGTGGGGCCAGAGCGCCGAGGAGAACCAGGTGTCGAGCGTGTCGGGATCGCGGACCAGCGGCCGGCCGGCGATCGAGTCCACGCCGAGCGACTCGTCCGACGAGCAGACATGCCAGCCGGTGCCGCCGTCGGTCTTCCACGACACCGATGCGCGGCCCGCGAACGCCTTCTGGAGATCGGCCTCGGCCACGCCCTCGACGTGCCAGATCGGAATCCGATGGCCCCACCAGAGCTGCCGGCTCACCGGCCAGTCGCGCTTCTCGCCGAGCCAGTCGAGGTAGCTCTTGGCGTAGCGGTCGGGCACGATGCGGATCCGGCCCTGCGTGACCGCGTCGAGCGCGGGCTGCGCGATCTCGTTCATGCGGATGAACCACTGGTCGGCCAGGAAGGGCTCGATCGGCGTCTTCGACCGGTCGGAGTGGGCCAGGTCGATGACCCGGTCCTCCACCTGCACGAGCTGGCCGGCGGCCTCGAGATCGGCCACCACCTTCGTGCGGGCCTTCATCATGGGGAGGCCGGCATAGGGCCCCGCCTCGGCGTTGAGCGTGCCGTCGGGCTTCAGGATGTTGATCATCGGCAGCTTCTGCCGCAGGCCGACGTCGTAGTCGTTGGGATCGTGGGCCGGCGTGATCTTCACGCAGCCCGATCCCATCTCGGGCTTCGCCCATTCGTCGGCCACGAGCGGGATCGCCCGGCCGACCAGCGGGAGCCGCACCTGGCGGCCGTCCCGCGCCATCGCGGCGAGGGTTTCGAGCACCGGCAAGAGGTCGCGGCGCCGCACCTCGAGATCCTCGATCGCCCGGTCGATGTCGGCATGCTCCTTGGCCGACGCGGCGGCACGTTTTTCCCGCAGGGTCTTCCCCGCCTCGTCGAGCGCCGCCGCGGGCGCGGGATGCACGGCCACGGCGGTGTCGCCGAGCAGTGTCTCAGGCCGGGTCGTGGCCACCGTCACGCTCGTCGGCTCGCCCCGCTTGGCGTCGATCACGTCGTAGCGGATGTGCCAGAAGTGCCCCTTCACCTGCTCGTGAAACACCTCGTCGTCGCTGACGGCGGTCTGCAGGAAGGTGTCCCAGTTGACGAGCCGTTTGCCGCGGCGGACGAGCCCCTTCTCGAAGAGCCGGAAGAAGGCCTCGCGGACGGCCCGCGCACACTGATCGTCGAGCGTGAACCGCACCCGGTCCCAGTCACAGCTCGCGCCCAGGTCGCGGAGCTGGCCGAGGATCCGCTTCTCGTACTGCTCCTTCCAGGCCCAGATCCGCTCGACCAGTTTTTCACGGCCGAGGTCGTGCCGGGAGAGTTTTTCCTCCTCGAGCAGCCGCCGCTCGACGACCGCCTGCGTGGCGATGCCGGCATGGTCGGTGCCCGGCATCCAGAGCGTGCGGTAGCCCTGCATCCGCCGCGTGCGGACGAGCAGGTCTTGCAGGCTGTTGTTGAGGGCGTGGCCCAGGTGCAGGGCGCCGGTGACGTTTGGCGGCGGGATGACGATCGAGAAGATTTTTATTTCCGCGGCGGCGGCATCGCGCCCGCCGGCGAGCG
>JBIIYN010000371.1:0-3630 GCA_044346795.1 Pirellulales bacterium | reverse complement strand
CTCCGGAACGAAGCCCCTGCCTGGCAGCATCCAGTGCATCTTCGCCTCAGGATGGGCGGCCAACACCGCCCGAAACTCTGCAACTGTCATCGACACCCTTTTCAGTCAGAGCCTTCAAGGGACGAGAGCAACGCCACCACCTTCTTCTCGATCAAATCCCTGACGCCCCGGAACTCGTCCGGCGACATCTCCCGGGGATCTGGGATCTGCCAGTCCTCCCGCAGACCGGCGAGCACGCGCGGGCATTCATCACCGCACCCCATCGTGACGGCCACGTCGACTGCCTTGCCGTTGAAGGCCTCCAAACCCTTGGACGAATGGGCAGTCAGGTCATAGCCCAACTCCCTCATGGCCTCGATGGCCTTGGGATTGATGCGCCCCGATGGCCGTGAACCAGCGCTGGCGGACTGGACTCTGTGTCCGCCGTGCATCCGGGCGAAGGCTTCTGCCATCTGACTTCGGTTCGAGTTCTCGACGCAGACGAACAGAACGGTCTTCATGAGCCCCCCCCGACGTCGCCCGAGCCACAGCATGGCGACGAATGAATGCAGCGGCACAGCGGCACGCTCGCCAACGCCCCGGCAACCGGAGCGACGATGTAGACCCACACGTGGTCGAGTTGCATCGCCACGACCGCCGGAGCCAGGGAACGAGCCGGGTTCATCGACGCCCCGCTGATCGGTCCGGCAAACATGGCTTCGAAGCCGATGACCCCCCCGATGGCGATGCCCGCCAGCAGTTTTCCCTCGCTGCCACCGCAGGCCATGCTGAGGATCACCACCATGAGGATCAGGGTCAGCACGAATTCGAGAACGAGCGACTGGAAATCGCTGCCGGCTGGAATCGTGGCCCCCAGGGTCCTGCTCTCCGGGAAAAGCATGCGGATCGCGCCGCTTGCCAGAAAAGCGCCCACGAACTGGCTGCAGATGTAGGGCAGCACCAGAGTCCGCTCACACCGCCCGGCGGCACACAGCCCGAGAGTCACCGCCGGGTTGATATGGCATCCGGAGACTTTCCCAAGGGCATACACCGACGCCATCACCACCAATCCGAACGTGAGCGCCACGCCCACATGTGTGACGCCACCTCCCGTCACCTCGTTGACGACCACAGCCCCGGTCCCGGCAAACACGAGACAGAACGTGCCGAATGCTTCTGCACAGAGTCGGCGGGACAGGTGAGGCTGGTCCATCATTCACCCTGATTCCTTCTCGTGGCCTCTTCGGTCAGGCACAACCCCTGATCGAGCAGCGATCGCACGCACAGGTCCACGACTCTGTAATGGACGTTCACGCCGGCCCGTCGGGATTGGATGATTCCGAGACTGCACAACCGTTGGAGCTGGTTGGAGACAGCCTGCGGTTTCATGCCGACCTCGTCGGCCAGTTCAGTGACACACAACTCGTCGGCTCGCACGAGGGCGTGCAGGATCCGGAGCCGAGTGTCGTTCGCCAACACCTTGAAAACTGCCGCCAACCCGCCCGCCTGGATGGGCGACATCAGCGGTCGGGCCTCGAGCGACCGGGGCTTGCAGCACCCGGTGACAACAGCGGAGCGTTTTTTGGCCATGCCCACACTCTACACGATTACACGACAGCGTGTAAAGACACAGGGACCGCCAAGGCGGCGTTCGTGAACCATACTGGCAACAGAAAAAAGGCCCGTGCCGACTGCTGTCACGCTGCGTCAACAGCGGTTCACACCTGTTCCGAGGCAACCCGAGACACACGTGCCCGCCGAGCGGGTCGACGTGGAGTATCCGGTGTACGAGCACGAATACGCCGAGATCGAAAAGATCGTGCCGGTGCTGGAGAGCGGCCAGCCGACCGGTCGCTTCGCGAAGGAGAAGCAGCGGGTCGTCGTGAAGAGCAGGCAGGTCGGCAAGAAGGTCGTCCAGGATCTCGTGCCCGACAAGGATGGCACCAAGACGAAGAAGGTGCCGAAGTACGGCCCCGGCGGCCCCGCGAAGCTGCTCGACGGCCAGATTCGCGAGAGGGGAGACCTCGACGGCCTGTGGGGCCCGGTCTGCGTGAATGACGACTACTTCGGGAAGCTCATGACGCTCGGGCAGACGGTTCGGCAGGAGCTCGACGTGCACATCCCGAAGAAGATGGAGACGGCACCGCCGGCGGAGCAGGAGAAGCTCGTCGCGATGGGGAAGATGATGAAGGAGTTCGCCAACGCCTACGAGCGGACCCACCGCGACGTGTTTCGCGCCGGCACGAGAATGCTCCAGATCCAATCCCCCTACGCCTTCGAGGATCGGGCCATGCTGCCGGGCATGCCCTACAACGCCTACCAGTGGGTCGTCTCCGACGTCGAATCGACCGAGGCTGCCACCTTCGCGATCGCGGTGGCGAAGCGGGCAGGCCTGCTTCCGAAGGAGACCAAGCGGCTCGCGATCAAGGGGAAGAGTATCCACCCGCCGACCAAGACGGAGGCCGTGATCAAGGCGGCCGCCAAGCGGATGGGGGGAAGCGGCTGGAAGACGACCTCTTCCGGCAGATCGCCAACCGGCTCGTCGCCCGCCAGGATCAAAACGGCCAGTGGTCTGCCGCCGGACATGCCCTCCTCTCGACGGCGAGCGAGTCGCTCGTGATCGGCCGCATCGCCAACCACTGGCACAAGTCGCTCAGCCGCGATCCCCCGGTGAAGATCGGCGTTCCCGATCCGGTGAGCTACGAGTCGTTGCTTCAGCCGCACTGGCATGGCGGATGGATCCATCACCACGCGCACCCGCCGGACGCGGCGGCATTCCCGACGCTCGCGAGCCTCCTCTTTCTTCTCGAGGCGACCGACCGCCCCGTGAGCCTCGACGGCATCGCGATCCTGCCGGAGCCGTCGGCCGAGCCGGCCAAGCAGGCCGATCCCGACAAGCCGCCACCCCGGCTGATGCCCGTCCAAGCGGCGGGCCGCGTCGTGCGGCCGAGCGTGCCGCGGCAGGAACTCTTCGACGCGATCGTCGCGAGCCGCTGGCGGCGAAAAGCGCCTGCCGCCGCGACGCCGGCCAAGCCGGCCGCGGAAACGCCGGAGAAAAAGCCGGGCGAGGGCGACGGCAAGAAGACGCATGAGAAGAAGGAAGAGCTCACCGAGGACGACGGCCTCGGAAAGTTTGAAGACCTTCTCACGCCCGACGCAAAGTAATCTTTGCGGGGTGATCTTTGTCGGTTCAGCCCCGCGCCTTCTTGAACTGCTCGGCGACTGCGTCCCAGTTGATCACGTTGAAGAACCCGGGACCATAGTCGGGACGACGGTTCTGGTAGTGCAATTGGCACAGAGGGACATGCCTACTACCTGGAGGGCCAGGAGGTCAGGAGATGGAGAACCACAGGATGTTGGGGAGCGAAGAGGCGGTGGTGGTCGGAATGGAAGGAGGGCGTCTCTGACCGCATCCGTGCTCTCGGTGCACCATCATGGGGTCAATCATGGGGTCACTTTTCGTCGTGACTCGCAGACGCCAGCCGCCCGTATTCAACAGGCACAACACGCTCGGAGAATTTCTTCTCGCACGATACGCAGCCGAAAGACGCGGGGCGTTGTTGTATCGCCGCAATCACAGGCGACTGTTTCACTCGCAGCCTCCCGAAGCTGGTCGAAAGTCTCGGCCTCGGCGAAAATCGCCCCACCGAC
>JBIIYN010000370.1:0-3647 GCA_044346795.1 Pirellulales bacterium | reverse complement strand
GATCGAGATGCTCGAACGCCTCGTCGAACTCTACCGGTGCAACGACCTGCCGCAGTCGGACTAGGTCGCATCCCAGTTGACCGTGGCGATGACTCGATAAAACCAGAAGACGGAGGCGAAGGGGTCGGCGACAGCTCGAGGAGCCTTGGGCTATCCTGCCCACGCGACGAGACTGTTGCCGCCCCGAAGCCGGTGGGCCACCAGGGCAGGATGCGGGCGTGACGGCCGCATCACTTTCCCGGCAGCCGCCAAACCACCGAAAACTCCGCTGGCTCGTGGACCATCGCGTCCACCGCCCGCGACAGGAGCACGAGCGACGGCCCATCCCCCGGAAACCCGTCGAGCACGCCGCCGAGCAGCCGGGCGGCCTTCGAGAAATTGCCCGCCTCGAAGGCGGCGAGCGACTCGTCGTACCGCGGGAAGAGCTCGTCACGCCGCGGTGCATCGCCGCAATCGAGTTCGAAGAGTTCCACCGGCTCGGCGATGTTCACCACCTGCACGGTGCACAGCCGACGGACGAGGAAGGAGGTGTCGAGCAGACGGCGGGTCGAACCGGTGATGATGCTGCTCACCCTGAGGTACTTGGTCGCCCCCTGCACCCGGCTGGCGAGGTTGACGCCGTTGCCCAGCGGGCCGTACTTGAACTTCCGGGTCGACCCGGTGTTGCCGACCCGCGCGGTGGCCGAGTTGATTCCGATGCCGAACCGGGTGGGGCCGCCGATCACGCCGCCCCACTGCTCGTTGATGCGGGGGATCGCCGCCACCATCCGCTCTGCCGTGCGGCAGGCGAGCGCGGCATGATCGGGCTGCGCCGACGGCGCGCCCCACATCGCCATCAGCTCGTCCCCGACGTAGTCGACCAGCACGCCTCCTCCCTCCACCACCGCGTCGGACAGCGGATTGAGCACGCCGCTGATCCATTCCATCGTCCGGGCGGCTCCGATCCGCTCGCTCACGGCGCTGAATTCCCGGATGTCGCAGAACAGCACCGTGACCTCGGCATCCCGCCCGCGCAGCAGATCGGGCTCCACCTCGAGCCGGGCGGCCAACTGCGGCGAGAAAAACTGCTCGAATTGCACCTTCTGCTGCAGCGTCGCCTTCTCCTGCTCGAGCCGGGAAAGCCCCGCCGCCACGCCGCAGGCGAGCGTTTCCACGAGCAACGCCTCGAGTTGCGTGATTTCTGAACGGCCGGCGGCCCCCCCCTCGCGATGCCCGTAGAGCGCTCCGAGCACCTCGCCGTCCCGATCGAGAATCGGGGCGGCGACGTAGGCCTCGAGGATCGCCAGGCTCGAAAAGACGTCGACGTTTTGGTCCACCTTGTTCCAGAACGTGCGTTTCTCCGCGAGCACGCGGGCGAGGACGTTCGTGCTGGGACGCGCCTTGGACCGCTCGCTGGACGAGATCGCCGCGGGCTTCCAGCCGCCATCCGCCCGCAGAAACACGGCGCCCATGTCGAGTCCCACCAGATCGACGATCGCCGCCGCCGCCTTGTGGAAGAAATCGGTGGAGTTCGAGGCGCTTTGCAGCACCGCGATCACCTCGCGCCACCAGCGGACGAGCCCCTGGAGGTCCGCGCCCTTCGCGTCGAGGATCACTTCGCCGATTCGTTGCTGCCTCGTCTTGCCCAGGGAGCTGGCCGAGCCCGCGGCCGGCGGCAGGTCGGGCGGCAGTTCGAGGGTTTGCAGTGGGCCGCCGTCCGCGGCTCCGGCAGCCTCTTCCGCCGGCGAGTCCACGGCCACCGACACCAGGACGCGGCCGATCTGGAAGCTGACCGGCAGCGGATGCTCCACGCTGCCGCCCGGGGCGACGTCGGCCAGACCGAAACACCTGATGGCGATCGCCGTGCTGAGGTTCGTCAGCCGCACCCGGTTGCCGGGCGACGCCTCCAGCAAGGCTTGGCGTCGCGACACCTCGCTTTCGCGAGGCTCGGCGATCGGGATCCGCATGCCGCCCCCCTCGATCTCGACCGCCTTGAGGAACGCGTCCGGTGTCGGCCTCGTGGGATCGGCCCTGCCCAGCTCGACGCGGCCGGAAAAAGCGGCCGAAAGAGGGGCCCGATCCTCGTGCCGAATCGTGAGTCGCAGGCAACCTGCCACGGCATCTCCGCTGCGGATTCCGGGCGGCAACCCCTGCACGCGCGAATCTCCTTCCTTTTCTTGTATGCTGGTGACTCGTCCGGTGGCCGTCAAGCTGTGCCGGAAAACGTCATGCCGGCGACGCGGTGACGGGAGCACCCGTCGGCATCACCAGAGTTCTCACGGGTTCTTTTCTGAGGAGCGACGATCATGGGTGAAACGCTGACCGACCTTTCCGACGGGTATCCGCCGAGCTGCTGGCGGCACGCGGGCGCGGGACGATGGAAAAGCCTGTTCCTGGTGGCCGCCGGGCTCGGCGGGTGCGTTGCGGCCGTGGCCGGGCCGCCGGCCCGGGCTGCGGAGCCCGCGGTGGCCGAGGTCCGCGCCCGCAACGTCGTGCGGAAGCAGCTGCCGAAACACGTCAAGTCGATTGCGCTCGAATACACCGTCATCGCCGTCGACGATACCGGCAGGGAACGATTCGTCGATCCCCACGCGCACACCTTCAAGGTCGGCGACTCTTTTCTCGTGCGCATCCGCCCGCAGGACGATGTCTATGTCTACGTGTTCAACGAAGGCCCCGGCGGTGACCGGGCCTGCCTGCTGCCTTCGGAGGGTGAAAAACCGCCGCTCGTCAAGAAGGGACAGGAGATCTCGCTGCCCGATGACGGCGGATACTTCACCTTCTCGGAGCCGGCCGGGGAAGAGAAGCTCGTCGTCGTCGCCCTGACCGAGCCGAACGATGACCTGCGGCTCCTGACCAGCGCCGTCTTCAAGAGCGGCCGCAGCGACGCCGGCAAGCTCACCTCCGAGCAGCGCGAGGCGAAGAAGCAGGCCGACGCCGGCATGGATTCGCTCAGGCAGCGGGCCGTGAAGGGCGTGCAATCGCGCGGTCCCGTCCGCAAACTCGTGGAACGGGCCGAGAGCCTCGGCACCGGCGACCGCGTCACCCACGTCGAGCCACCGCAGCCAGGCGAATCATCCAGCTACGGCATCGCGGTATCCGCCGGCGATCCCGAACTGTTTCTCGACATTCCGCTGCATTCCCAGGCGCCCGCCAAGTAGCCTTCCCGTCGCGGACACGCCTGCTCCACGGGCGCGACGCCATGCCGCCGTTCACATCCGCGATCGCCAGCGCCGGCTCATCGACCGTGCGGGTGGCCTGCTGCCTCGTGGCCTTCGCGGCCGCGGTCCCGTGCGCGAAGGCCGACGTCGAGCGGGAGACGCCCGACCCCATCCTGCGGCTCGATCTGCCGGGACACACCGCGGAGGTCCGCAGCCTCGCCTTCCTGCCCGACGGCCGGCTCGTTTCGGGCGGCCGCGACAAGGTGGCGATGATCTGGGACACCCGCGAGGCCGGGGCCGGCACCCGCGACATCGCTCGCGCGCGGATCCGCGACCGCGTGATCCGCTGGCAGGTGGCCCGCGGCACCCGCGGCGTCATTCAGGCGGTGGCCGTCTCGCCCGACCGGCCGGCCGTCGTGGCGCTCGGCGGCAGCGGCGCGATGGGCAGCACCGGAGAGATCGTCGTCGTCGACCAAGCTGATGGCGGGCTGGTGACCGTGCTCGGTG
>JBIIYN010000092.1:0-12394 GCA_044346795.1 Pirellulales bacterium | reverse complement strand
GCCCGCAACTGGACCGACGTCTGGACCACGGTGCTGATCGGCCGCGACGTCGAGAACGACATGGTCAGCCGGCCGGGCATGCGACAGTACCTGCGACGGGCCTTCTCGAAGAACATCCCTTATGACCGCTTCATGGAGGAATTGGTCACCGCCACGGGAGCCAACGCCAATCGCAAGGACGTCGAGGGCTTCAATGGGGCCGCGAACTTCCTCAGCGGCAAGATGGAGGAGAACGGCGTCCAGGCGACGGCGAAGACGGCCCAGATCTTCCTCGGCCTGCAGGTGCAGTGCACGCAGTGCCACAACCATCCGTTCAACAAGGGCAAGCAGAACCAGTTCTGGGAGTTCAACGCCTTCTTCCGCCAGGTGCGGTCGCTGCGGCGGTTCGGCGGAACCCGCGACGTGCAGTGGATCGAACTGGTGGACGAGGATTTCCCGGGGGAAGGGGGCAATGCCGAGGAGGCCGAGCTCTACTACGAGCTGCGCAACGGGCTGATGAAGGTCGCCTTCCCGGTGTTCGTGGACGGCACCGAGATCTCGCGGACGGGCTACGTGCCGCGCACGCTTCCGGATGGCTCCACGATCGGCGCGAATCGGCGGCAGGAGCTGGCCAGCCTGCTCAAGGCCAGCCCGCTCATGCCCAAGGCGATCGTCAACCGCATGTGGGGGCACTTTTTGGGCTACGGTTTCACCAAGCCGGTGGACGACCTCGGCGAGCACAATCCGCCGTCGCACCCGGAATTGCTCGACGGTCTGGCGGAGCGGTTCCGCGAGCAGAGCTTCGACCTCAAGGAGCTGATCCGCTGGATCGTGCTCTCTCGGCCCTATGCGCTGTCGAGCAAGTCCACGAAGGGAAACCAGCGCGACGATCCCACCCTCGGCGAGAAGCCGAAGTTCACCCACTTCTACCTGAGGCAGATGCGGGCCGAGGACCTCTATGAATCGCTCCTCACCGCGACGGAGGCCGATCAGGCCCGTGGCGGCGAGGAGGCCGCGAAGAAGAAGGACCAGTGGCTCTCGCAGTTCGTCATCGCCTTCGGCACCGACGAGGGGGACGACGCCACCACGTTCAACGGGTCGATTCCGCAGGTGTTGATGATGTTCAACGGCGATCTCATGAAGCAGGCGACGACCACCGGCAAGGGAGGTTTCCTCGACCGGATCGCGAACGGCGGCATGAAAAACGCGGCGAAGATCACGACCCTCTACCAGGCGGCCTTGGCGCGGAACCCCTCCACCAAGGAGGTGGCGGCCGCCAACGAGATGCTCACGGCCCGCAAGGGCGACGCCATCGGCGCCCTCCAGGACATCTGGTGGGCCATCCTCAACTCCAACGAATTCATCATCAACCACTAGGGTTCAAAAGAGGGTTCAAAAACCGACCGAAGCTGAATCCGGCGATCCACCAACTCCGGCTGCATGAGAGCCGTATCGGTGCACCGGTTAACCAACCTGACGACGAGGCGCAGGGATCGGCGGCTGCTCGAGGAGCATTGGGCGTATCCTCGCCCACGCGACGAGACTGCTGCCGTCCCGAAGCCGGTGCCGATTTCATCGGGTTCGTCCTCAGGATCGCCCATCAAGCCACCATCGTTCACACCAGAAGCCCAGCAGAGTCCCATTCCAGGAGCCCCCCATGTCCATCCCGTTCGACCTTCCCGCCGGCATGAACCGCCGCCACTTCATGAGCCACCTGGCCGGTGCCGCGGCGATGGCCGCCCCGGCCACGGCGTTCACCAATTCGCTGCTGGCCAACGCCACCGACCTGAAGAAGCGGCACAAGGCCGCCATCCTGCTCTGGATGGGCGGCGGCCCCAGCACCATGGACATCTGGGACCTGAAGCCGGGCGCGCCGACGGGCGGGCAGTTCAAGCAGATCTCGACGAGCGCCGACGGCATCGCGATCTGCGAGCACATGCCGCTGATGGCCCGGCAGATGCACCACATGTCGATCGTGCGGTCGATGAGCACCCGCGAGGCGGATCACATGCGGGGCCGCTACTACTTGCACACCGGCTACGTGCCCAACCCGAACGTCGAGCATCCCGGGTACGGCTCCGTCATCGCCCACGAGTTGGCCGACCAGGTGCCCGACCTGGAGATCCCGCCGTTCGTGAGCGTCGGCAGCGGCAGCGTCGGGCCCGGGTTCCTGGGCATGACCTGGGCGCCGTTCGTGGTCGACTCCAACGGCAACGTCCGCAATCTCGACATGGGCATCGATCCGGCCCGGCTGTCGCAGCGGCTGGAGATGCTGGCGACGATCGAAAACCGGTTCATCGGCGAGAAGCGGGGCGGGTCGGCCGAGGACCACAAGAAGGTGCTCGACAAGACCGTCAAGCTGATGACGAGCAAGCAGATGGAAGCCTTCAAGGTGGCGAAGGAGCCGAAGGAGGTGCAGGACAAATACGGTACGACCGGCTTCGGCCGGGGCTGCCTGCTGGCCCGGCGGCTCGTCGAGGCGGGCGTCTCCTTCGTGGAGGTCGATCTCGGCGGCTGGGACATGCACACCGACATCTTCACGACGCTCGCGGACCGGAAGCTTCCGGAACTCGACAAGGCGATGAGCGCGCTGGTGAGCGATCTGGCCGACCGCGGCATGCTCGACGACACGGCCATCATCTGGATGGGTGAGTTCAGCCGCACGCCCAACATCAACGGCGACGGCGGCCGTGACCATTGGGCGCGGAGTTGGAGCGTGGTGGTGGGGGGCGGCGGCTTCAAGCGGGGCGTGGTCGTGGGCGAGACCAGTTCCGACGGCAGGGAAGTGGTCACCGAGCCCTATTCGTCGCAGGACGTGATGGCCAGCGTGCTCAAGTCGCTGGGGATCTCCCTGGAGACCACCTTCACGGCCAAGAACGGCCGGCCGATGAAGATCGCCAACTCGGGCAAGGTGATCAAGGAACTGTTCAGCTGAGCGATCGGTCCGGCGGACCCCGGGAAGCGGCCGGGGGGGGCGGTCCCGGCGACGTGGGCAGAGACGCGATCGGCACCGCGCGGCCGGTGGCGTCGCTCGTCTGGCCCGTGCTCGTCGAACAGGTGCTCGGTTTGTCGGTGGGCTTCACCGACAAGTGGTTGGCCGGGAATCTCCTCGAGGGCGCCGAGCCGCTCGCCGCGGTGGGGCTGGTGGCCTACTGCCTCGGCTTCCTGCCCGGACTGTTCGCGGTGCCGGCCGTGGCCGCCACGGCGCTGGTGGCGCGGTGCGTCGGCGCGGGCGACCTGCCCGGTGCCAGACGGGTCGCGGCGCAGACGCTGCTCCTCGCCGCCGGGTTGACGACGGTCGTGCTGGTGGTCGTGTCGGTGTGCGGAGACGACTTCGTGCGCGGCCTCGGGCTGTCCGAAGGGAGCGGAAAGTTGGCCACCCGGTATCTCGCCATCGTGCTGCCGGCGCTGCCGGCGATGATGATCATCCACGTGGGGGTGGCGGTGCTGCGGGGCGCGGGAGACATGCGGGCGGGCCTGCTGGCGATGACGGTCGTCAACCTCGTGAACGCCGCGGCCAGCGCCGGCCTGGCCGCGGGCATGGCCGGACTGCCGCGGCTGGGCTGGGAGGGGCTCGCCTGGGGCACGACCCTCGGCTACTGCCTGGGGGCCGCGTGCGTGATCGGCTTGCTGGGGCGGCGGCGGCGGGGGCTCCAGCCGGGGCGGAGCGACTGGCTCCCCGACCGGGGCTGTCTCGGCCGCATCCTCCGCGTCGGCATTCCGGCGGGTGTGGACGCGCTCGGCAACGCCGCCTGCCATCTGGGGTTTCTGTCGATCGTGAACCGGCTGGGGGATGTCGCCGCCGCCGCCCACTCCGTGGCCATCACGATCGAATCGCTCGCCTTCCTGCCCGGCAGCGCGTTCATGGTGGTGGCCGCCACGCTCGCCGGGCAGTGCCTGGGCGCGAAAGACGAGCGGCGGGCACGGCGGAGCGTCTGGCAGGCGGCCGTGGCATGCCTGTCCCTCATGTCGGCCGCGGGGCTCGTCTTCCTGGCGACGGCCGACACCCTCGCCGGCTGGTTCGTCGGGGGCGGCTCGCGGCAGCCCGAGGTGGCGGCCCTCACCGCCCGTCTCGTCCGCATCGTGGCGTTCGCCCAGCCGCCGCTGGCCCTCCTCATGGTGCTGTCCGGGGGCTTCCGGGGGGCCGGCGCGACGCGTCTGCCGCTGGCCGTCAACTTCCTGGGGCTGGTGCTGGTCCGGCTGCCACTGGCGGTTTTTCTGGCGCAGGGCTCGGTCGTGCTGCCGGCGGGCCTCGGCGTCTTCCCGGGCCTGGGGCTGGGGGTGGTCGGCGCGTGGTACGCCATGGCCGCCGACCTGACGGTTCGCGGCCTCGCGATGCTCCTGCTCTTCTCGCGCCGGGACTGGTCGCGCGTGGCGGTGTGATTGCCATGGCCCCACGCCTCGCGAACGCTACACTTTTCTCCCGGGAGTCGGACGACGGGTGCCGTCTCCACGCAGCACGCTCAGAGGGCCGTCGATGGCAGCCGCAGATCTCGAAGTCGAACATTGGAGCACGGCCGACGCGGGCGACCTCTACGAGGTGGCCCGCTGGGGGAACGGCTATTTCTCGGTCGGCCCCAACGGCCACCTGCTGGTGCATCCCGACAAGAGCCCGACCAAGAGCATCGACCTGAAGCAACTCGTCGACCGCCTGCAGATCCGCGGGATCGACCTGCCGATCCTGCTGCGGTTCGCGGAGATCCTCGAGCACCGCCTCGGAGAAATCCACGGGGTGTTCGCCTCGGCCATGAAGGAGAGCGGCTACCGCGGCGACTACTGCTGTGTCTATCCGGTCAAGGTCAACCAGCAGCGGCAGGTGGTGGAGGAGGTGCTGAAGTTCGGCCAGCCGTACCGCTTCGGGCTCGAGGCGGGCAGCAAGCCCGAACTGCTGGCGGTGATCGCGCTGGCGGACAACGACACCCCCATCATCTGCAACGGCTTCAAGGATGCCGAGTTCATCGAGACGGCGATGCTCGCGCAGAAGATCGGCCGGCACATCATTCCGGTCGTGGAGCGGTTTTCCGAGCTGCATCTCGTGCTCGAATACGCCGAGAAGCTCGGCGTGCGGCCCAGGATCGGCATGCGGGTGAAGCTCGCCACGCGCGGGAGCGGCCGCTGGCAGGCCTCGGGCGGCTTCCGCAGCAAGTTCGGGCTGACGGCCAGCGAACTGGTGAAGGGTCTCGAACTGCTCGCCTCCAAGGGGATGGAGGACTGCCTGCAATTGCTCCACTTCCACCAGGGCAGCCAGATCACCAACATCCGCCACATCAAGGCCGCCCTCAACGAGGCTTCCAGGATCTACACGGAACTCGTCAAGCGGGGGGCGGGGCTCAAGTATCTCGACGTGGGCGGCGGGCTGGGGGTCGATTACGACGGCTCGCAGACGAACTTCGAGTCGAGCGTGAACTACAGCCTCCAGGAATACGCCAACGACGTGGTCTACCACGTGCAGAACGCCTGCGACGAGGCCGGCGTGCCGCACCCAACGATCGTGTCGGAGAGCGGGCGGGCCGTGGTCGCCTACCACAGCATGCTGATCTTCGGCGTGCTGGGCGTCTCGGAGCAGGGGGGCACCGGGGAACTGGTCGAGCCGTCGCCCGACGCCGAGCAGCCGCTGCACGATCTGCTGGAAACCTTCCAGAACATCAACGTCCGGAACCTGCTCGAGAGCTACCACGACGCCCAGCAGTCGCTCGACACGGCGATGAACCTCTTCGCCAGCGGCTACCTGCCGCTCGACCAGCGCTCGGCCGTCGAGAACCTCTACTGGTCGATCTGCCGCAAGATCGCGAAGATGTCGAAGCAGCTGGAATTCATGCCGGAAGAACTGGAGGGGCTGGAGGCCATGCTCTCCGACACCTACTTCTGCAACTTTTCCCTGTTCCAGTCGATGCCCGACAGCTGGGCGATCAAGCAGTTGTTTCCGGTGATGCCGATCCACCGGCTCAACGAACGGCCGACCCACAACGCGGTGCTCGGCGACGTGACCTGCGACTCCGACGGCAAGATCGACCAGTTCATCGACCGCCGCGACGTGAAGCGGACGCTGCCGCTGCACGCGTGGCAGCACGAGCCCTACTACCTGGGGGCGTTCCTGATCGGCGCCTACCAGGAGATCCTCGGCGATCTGCACAACCTGTTCGGCGACACCAACGCCGTGCACGTCAGCACCGACGACCGGGGCGAGGTCGTCGTCGACGCCGTCATCAAGGGGGATACGGTCCGCGAGGTGCTCGACTACGTCGAGTTCGATCCCAACCAGCTGGTGCAGCGGCTCCGCGCCTCGATCGAGCAGGCGGTCCGCGACGGGCGGATCTGCGACGGCCAGGCGGGCCGGTTCCTGAAGTTCTACGAGGAGGGGCTCGGTGGCTACACCTATCTCGAGGAGCCGGGGTGAACGTCGGCGACGGTCGTGGGGTTGGTGGGTCATTCGCGGACCCGTCCCGTCGCTTCCGCTCCGGGCGGCTTGCTTCACGCGAAACACGACTTCGTGTCGTTTTCGCTTGGAAACCTCCGGTTTCTGGTGCATCGCATGGCATCCTGCCAGGCAGTCGGCCCAAGACTTCCAGTCCCGTCGCTTCCGCTCCGGGCTTCTCTTCGAGGGCGACGTGACCATCGATGGTTGCGCCGCGATTCCCATAAAAGCCCCGGGTGGAAACCCGGGGACGGGTTCAATACCGATGTGCCACTCCATTTGCATGCCGTACGTGCGGCCCGTGTTCCACGCGAGTTACTGAGTCAGCCACATGTACCTGATCCGTGTCGGCGGCACCGCCCTGAACCAGACGCCCCTCGATTGGGACGGCAACCGTGACCGGATCATCGCGGCGATCGCCTCGGCCCGGGAGAACGGGGTCGCGGTGCTCTGCCTGCCGGAGCTCTGCATCAGCGGCTACGGCTGCGAAGACGCCTTCCAATCGCCCGGCGTGCAGCGGATGGCGTGGCGGGTGCTCGAGGAGATCGAGCCGCACTCGGCCGGGCTCGTGGTGGCGGTCGGGCTGCCCGTGCGGTTCGAGACCGCGGTGTACGACGCGGTCGCCGTGCTCGCCGACGGCCGTCTGGCCGGCATCGTCTGCAAGCAGCATCTCGCCGGGGAGGGCATCCACTACGAGCCCAGGTGGTTTCGTCCCTGGCCGAAGGGCCGCCGTGCGCAGTTGCACATGGAGGGCCGCAGCGTGCCGATCGGAGACCTCCGCTTCGACTGTGGCGGCATCCGGATCGGGTTCGAGATCTGCGAAGACGCCTGGGCGGCCGATCGGCCCGGCGCCGGGCTTGCGGCGCGGGGCGTGGACCTGATCCTGAACCCGTCGGCGAGCCACTTCGCGTTCGCCAAGGACGAGATCCGCCGCCGGTTCGTGCTCGAGGGCTCGCGGGCCTTCGGGGCGACCTACGTGTATGCCAACCTGCTCGGCAACGAGGCGGGGCGGGCGATCTACGATGGCGGCGTGATCATCGCGACGGGCGGCCGCGTCGCCGCCGCGGGACGGCGGTTTTCCTTCACCGACCGGGCCGGCACGACGGCGGTCGTGGACGTCGATGCCACGCGGCTGGCCCAGACGCGGCTGTCGTTCGAGCCGGTCGGGCCCGCCGGCCATGGCGAGTCCGACGGGGAATGCGTGTCCGTCGCCTTCGGCCCGCCCGGCCTCGCGCCCCGGCGGGAGTCGGCCGCGGGCGACGCCCGCGACGCCTGGGAGACCGGCCCCCACGTCAAGGAGGAGGAGTTCGCGCGGGCCGTGGCGCTCGGGCTCTTCGACTACCTGCGCAAGAGCCGTTCCCGCGGCTTCGTCGTCTCGGCCAGCGGCGGCGCCGATTCGTCGGCCGTGGCCTGCCTCGTGGCGTTGGCCCTGCGGTTCGCCGCCCGCGAACTGTCGGTGGCGGCGGTGGCCTCCCGGCTCGGCGTGGCCCTGCCGCCCGACGCGGCTGCGGCGGCAGACGAGCCGGCCCTGCGCCGGCTGATTCATGCGGTGCTGATCTGCGTCTATCAGGCGACGGCGCATTCCGGCGCCGTGACCCGCGGGGCCGCCAGGGGGCTCGCGGAAAGTCTCGGGGCGGAATTCCACGAGTTCGACGTGGAGGCGATCGTGCAGGGCTACCGGGAGCTCGTAACCCGGGCCGTGGACCGTCCGCTCGACTGGCGGACCGACGACGTCGCCCTGCAGAACATCCAGGCGCGGGCCCGGGCTCCGGGTGTGTGGATGCTGGCCAACATCCGCGGTGCCTTGCTCGTCTCCACCAGCAACCGCTCCGAGGCGGCCGTCGGCTACGCGACCATGGACGGCGACACGTCAGGCGGCATCGCCCCCATCGCCGGCATCGACAAGGCCTATCTGCGGCAGTGGCTGGAGTGGCTCGAACATGCCGGGCCGGAGGGAATCGGCCGCTTTCCGGCTCTGGCCACCGTCAACCGGCAGGCTCCCACGGCCGAACTGCGGCCGCCGGCCGACCGGCAGACCGACGAGGCCGACCTCATGCCCTACGACGTGCTCGACGCCGCGGAGCGGTGCGCCATCCGCGACAAGCAGACGCCGCTGGAGACGTGGCAGCGGCTGCAGATCGACTTTCCCGGACACTCGGCCCGGCAACTGGCGATCTGGACGGAGCGGTTCTTCACGCTCTGGAGCCGCAACCAGTGGAAACGCGAACGCTACGCACCGTCATTCCACCTCGACGACGAGAACCTCGATCCGAAGACCTGGTGCCGGTTCCCGATCCTGTCCGGGGGATTCGTGCGGGAACTCGCGGAACTGCGGGCCGCGGCCGGCGCGTGAGCGGCCGCCGGACCGGTGGACTGGTGCGAGTTGCGGCTCAGCGACGGCTCCGGCGGCGGCCGCCGGCGAAGATCGGGCCGTCGTCGCTCGAATCGGTCGAACCGCCGAACGAGAATCCCGGGAACATCCGCATGGCGCCGAAGGCCGCCGCCCGTGCGGAGAATCCCGTCTGACGCGGTCCGTTCGCATTGGCGGGGGGAACGGCCGTCTGAACCGGACTATCCGGGTCGAACGACACCACGTCCTCCGGCAGGGGCTCGTCACCATCCTGCGGTTGCACTTCGTCGACGACGCCGGCCTCGAGTTCGGCCGCGTCCGCCTCGTCCGACGAGGCTGTCTCGTCCGACCAGTCAGACCAGTCAGACCAGTCCGACCAGTCCGACCAGTCATGGATGTCGTCGTGGACCTCCTCCACCCAGCCGTCGCTGTCGGCTTCGGGGATCGATGGGTCGGAAGGGAACGGGGACTCCACCGTGATCGGCTCGGGCTCGACGGGCAGCGGAGGATCGGTCACGGTCTCGGCGACCGGATCTTCCATCACGGGTGGCTCGACCGCGGTGACTGCGTCGATCTCGGCGTCGGCGGTCGTGTCGGTCACGATCGTGTCGGTCACGATCGGGTCGGTCACGATCGGGTCGGTCACGATCGGGTCGGTTCCCGACGAATCGGTCGCATCGACGACGTTCGTCTGCCAGACGTCGTCGGGCGTCGCCGTCGGGTCGTCCGTGACAGCCTCGGGCAGAGGTGCCTCCGGCTCTGCGGCCGTCGGGTCCGTCCCGTTCTGCTCGAACATCCACGATAGGTCGCCTTCCGGCGGCTGGTCGACGAAGCTGTCGTCAGCGATCGCGAGATCGACCGCAGGATCGGACCAGGCCGAGTCGTCGAACTGCGACCAATCTGCCCACGCTGCATCGTCGAACTGCGACCAATCTGCCCACGCTGCATCGTCGAACTGCGACCAGTCGAAAGAGAAATCATCAAAACCGGCGTCGACGTCGGCGGCGAGCATCGACCGCTTCTCCAGCCGCTCCACCCAGAGCCGATAGGCTTTTGCTCGCGAAAAGATGCCCTTCTTGTGCATGCGTTCAAGGCCCTGCGGAGATAGCGGCTCCGTTGGGTCATCGGCCGGCAACGCGAGGAACTTGAGGGAATTGAGCAGCCTCAGGCCCGCACCACCGCCTCGAGCGGCTCGCCCCGCTGGAAATGCAGCAGGTTGCGGACGGTCTGGGCCGCGATGGCGTCGAGGGCGTTCTGCGTGAAGAACGCCTGGTGGGCCGTGATCACCACGTTGGGGAAGGTCAGCAGCCGGGAAAAGACGTCGTCGTGGATGATGGCGTTGCTGCGGTCGTCGAAGAACAGATCGGCCTCCTCCTCGTAGACGTCGAGCCCCAGGTGGCCGAGTTGGCCCGTCTTGAGCGCCTCGATCACGGCGGGCGTGTCGATCAGCCCGCCACGGCTCGTGTTGACGAGCATCGCCCCGCGCTTCATCCGCGCGAGGGCCGCCGCGTCGATGAGGTGCCGCGTGCCGGGTCGGAGCGGGCAGTGGAGCGTGACGATGTCGGAGCCGGCGAGCAGCTCGTCGAGCGGCAAGAAGAGCACGCCGCGGGCGGCCAGCTCGGGCGCGGGCGTCGGATCGTGGGCCAGCACACGGCAGCCGAAGCCGAGCAGGATCTCGGCCACACACCGGCCGATCCGTCCCGTCCCGACCACGCCGACGGTCCTCCCGAAGAGGTCGAAGCCGAGCAGACCTTCCAACGAGAAATTCCCCTCGCGAACGCGGTTGTAGGCCTTGTGGAGCCGCCGGTCGAGCGTGAGCACCAGTCCGATCGTGTGCTCCGCGACCGCGTGCGGCGAATATTCGGGCACGCGCACCACCGGCAGCGCGAGCCGGGCGGCCGCGGCCAGATCGACCTGGTTGAACCCCGCGCAGCGCAGCGTGATCAGCTTCACGCCCTGGGCTGCGAGCTGTTCGAGCGTGGGGGCATCGAGCTGGTCGTTCACGAAGCAGTTGATCGCCTGGGCGGCTTCCGCGAGCCGGGCCGTGTGGCGGTCGAGCCGCGGCTCGAACCACGCCCATTCGATCGGCAGGCCGGCCGACGCCGCCGTCAGCGACTGGGCGTCATACGGCTTGGCGGAAAAGACGGCGACGCGCATGGGCTCTTCTCCTGAAATCCCCGCGTGGACAGGGCTCCGTTCAGCGGGTCGAAGTCTACTCCAAGGTCGTCCCGATCGGTCGAACACACCCGTGAAAAACGCCTCTTTGGCCGGGCGGAAACGCTCTCGCCCGGCGGGGGCGGCGGTGCTATGTTCCCCACCCTGCCCGAACCACCGTCCGGAGTCCGCGCCGTGAGATGTTTCCTGCCCGAGCCGGCCATGCCGAAGTTTCGCATCGCGGCCTGCGCGGTCATGATCTGCATGCTCGCGGTCTCTGCGGAGGCCCGGCAGCCCCCGCAGCGTCCGGCAGCGCAACCGGCAGCGCAACCGGCAACGCAACCGGCGGCGCCCCAGCGGGTGGCGGCCGTGCCCGGCCAGCCCATGCCGCAACCGGCCGCCCCGCAACAGCCGGCGGCGCAACGGCCCGCGCCGCAGCAACCCGTGCCGCTTTCGCCCGAACAGCAGGCCGCGCTCGACCGGCTGCTCGCCGCCTGGGAGGCGCGCAACGCCGCCGTGACCACCTGGTCGTGCACCTTCCACAAGTGGGAATACAACGCCTGGAGCCCCGCCGACGGCAATGGCGAACGGCTCGCCTTCTCCGAAAGCACGGGAGAGATCAAGTACGCCGCTCCCGACAAGGGGCTGTTTCGCGTCAAGGAGTCGACGCAGTGGAACCCCGAGACCCGCCGCTACGAGAAGCGGACAGGCGACACGGGAGAGCATTGGGTCTGCAACGGGGCGAGCATCTACGAATTTCGTCACGCCGAGCGGCAGCTTCGGGAGACGAAGCTCCCCCCGGAGGTGCAGGGCAAGGCCATCAGCGACGGCCCGCTGCCGTTCGTCTTCGGAGCCAAGGCCGACACGCTCAGGAAGCGCTACTTCATGCGGCTCATCACGCCCCCCGGCGTCACCGACCAGATCTGGCTCGAGTCCCTCCCGCGGTATCAGGCCGACGCGGCCAACTTCGCCAAGGTGGAGCTGATCCTGCAGGCCCGAGACCTGATGCCCTTCGCGATCCAGATCTTCAAGCCGGGCGGACAGGATCGCGACGTCTACCAGTTCGATCCGCGGACGAGCCTGATCGACAAGGGGCTCGACATGTTTCGCGATTTCTCCAAGCCGGTGACCCCGCTCGGCTACAAGTTCATCCTCGACGACGTCTCGTCCGGCCCGCCGCCGCGTTAGATTTGCTCGCGATTCGTCGAGCCCTGCCGTGAACCCAGTCCCGTCGCTCCCGCTCCGGGCCTTTATTCGTGGGTGGCGCGACCGTCGATGGCGGTGTTCCGTTCGCATAAAAGCCCCGGGTGGAAACCCGGGGACGGGCGCTACGGTTGGCGGCAGGCCCGGAGGGCCTCGTGAGCACCGGCGGGCGGAGGCCCGCCAAGGTGCACGCACGATGCGATGTTTGTCGTGAAGCCACCGGCCGGGGCGGACACGCTCCGCTCGCGTCGGCGGGGCCGGTCGGAATTTCGGCGACGACGGCTCGGAGGCGC
>JBIIYN010000369.1:0-3655 GCA_044346795.1 Pirellulales bacterium | reverse complement strand
GCTTGAGGCGGATGTCGCGGTATTCCGCCCACATCGGCTTGCCGCCGTGGAGCTGTAGCGCCAGCACGCCCTTGGACAGCGCCCGCGCGGGGTCGTTGTCGGTGAAGTCGAGGATCAGCCGGCCGTTCAGATAGTGGCGGATGCGGTTGCCCTCGGCCCGGATCACGACGTCGTTCCAGTCGTCGATCTTCATGAGGTCACGGAAGGCTTCCTGGTCGATGAGTGCCGCGGACGACGTCTTCTTGCCCCCCTCGGCCTCCCACGTGCCCTGCTCGCCCACGTTGCAGATCCGCTGCCGCGTGCCCCCCTCGTCGTAGATGAAGCCGGGCACGTTCGGAAACGTCTCTTCGTTGCGGATCTCGTGCTGGTAGCCGCGGACCACCCACTTGTTCTTCGCGGTGTCGTCGGTGACGTGCCTGGAGCGGTATTGGATGCCGGAGTTGTTCGTCGCGTTGCAGCGGAAGGAGAGCCGCAGGTCGAAGTCGGCCAGCTCGCCCCCCTTCCAGATCAAAAACGTGTTGCCGGCGGCCACCTTCTCCGGCGTGGTCTCGCCGTGGATCACGCCGTCCCGCACGCTCCAGAGCCGCGGATCGCCGTCCCAGCCGTCGAGGTTTTTGCCGTCGAAGAGCCGCTGCATGCCGGCCGGCTCAGGCGGGGCCGAGGTGACGGCCGTGGGGGGTTGCTCGGCCCGGCCGACGGCCGACGCGGCGATAGCCCAGAGGACGCCAATCCAGAGGACAATCAAGCGCACGCCGGAAAATCGATCCGCAAACGGGAGGGGCAGGCTCGGGAACATGGCGACAGGACTCGGGGTGAGGTGAGCGGACGGTGGGCGGGCGGCACGAGCCGTTTCGGAGAATACCGGCCGTATCCCGGCACCCGCAAGCAAAAACGATCGGCTCCACGGCGGCGGAACGCACGATTGTGGCTGCCGCCGGCCGTGGCGATACTATTTCCAAAGGCCGACTTTGGGTTGCCGACAACGCCACGGTGGCCGCCGTGCCGCAACGACCTACGCAGCAGGAGCGAAAGCACATGAGCCGAGCGCGAATTGCAGGGTGGCCGGGGGTGACGATGGCCACGGTCGTGGCGTTGGTCGTGGCCCCAATCGTGGGATGGTTCGGGCCGGTGACCGCCGGCGAGGCCACCCCCGACACGCTCCGCCTCCCGGACGATCTCACGGCCACGCTCTTCGCCGCGGAGCCCCTGCTTTCGAGCCCCTCCGACATAGACGTCGACGCGCGGGGCCGGGTGTGGGTGTGCGAGGTGACGAACTACCGCGGCAAGAAGGAGACCCGGGCGGAGGGGGACCGCATCCTCGTGCTCGAGGATACCGACGGCGACGGCAAGGCAGACCGGCAGACGGTGTTTCACCAGGGTCGCGACATCGACAGTGCGCTTGGCATCTGCGTGATCGGCGAGGGACCGGGGCGGAAGGTGATCGTCTCCTGCGCACCCGACGTCTTCATCTTCCACGACGACGACGGCGACCTGAAGGCCGATCGCAAGGAGTCGCTCTTCACGAAGACCGGCCAGCCGCAGCACGACCATTCCGTGCACGCCTTCGTCGTCGGCCCCGACGGCCGCTGGTACTTTAATTTCGGCAACACAGGCAAGGCCGTGCACGACCAAGACGGCAACCCCGTGCGGGACCAGTTCGGAAACGTGGTCAACGACTCGGGCAAGCCCTACCGGCAGGGCATGGTCTTCCGCTGCAAGCCCGACGGCAGCGACTTTGAGGTGCTCGGCCACAACTTCCGCAACAACTACGAGGTGGCCGTCGACTCCTTCGGCACGCTCTGGCAGAGCGACAACGACGACGACGGCAACAAGGGGGTGCGGATCAACTGGGTGATGGAGTACGGCAACTATGGCTACGTCGACGAACTGACGGGCGCCGGCTGGCGGTCGCCGCGGACGAACCTCGAAGCCGAGGTGCCGCAGCAGCACTGGCACCTGAACGACCCGGGCGTGGTGCCGAACCTGCTCATGACGGGCGGCGGCTCGCCCTGCGGCATCTGCGTGTATGAAGGGGGCCTCCTGCCCGCGCGGTTTCGCGGGTCGCTCGTGCACTGCGACCCCGGGCCGAACGTGGTGCGGGCGTATCACGTGAAGCCGGCCGGCGCGGGCTACGCGGCGACGGCGGAGACGATCATCGACGGCTCGGCCGACCGCTGGTTCAGGCCGAGCGACGTGTGCGTGGCGCCCGACGGTTCGCTCATCGTCGCCGACTGGCACGATCCCGGCGTGGGCGGCCACGGCATGGGCGACACCGAGAAGGGGCGGCTCTACCGCATCGCCCCCAAGGGCTCCGCCTGGTCGGTGCCGGCGTCCCGGTTCGGCACCGTGGCGGAATGCCTCGCGGCCCTGGCCAGCCCGAACCTCTGCACCCGGGCGCTCGCGCTCGAGGGACTCGCGAAGCAGCCGCAGGAGGCCGCCACCGCGCTGGCCGCGGCCTTCGCCGCGGCCAGCGATGCCGTCGTGAAGGCGCGGTTCGCCTGGGCGGCGGGCATGCTGCCGGGGCAGTCGGAGGCGTGGGTCACGCGACTGGCCGGCGACGCCGACGAACGCTTCCGCATCATCGCCCTCCGGATGTGCCGGCTCACGAAAGGCGACGTGCTGTCGCTCGTCGAAAAACTGCTCGCCGATCCGGCCGCGGCGGTCCGCCGCGAGTGTGCGATCGCGCTGAAGGGCAGGCCCGACGGACGGGCCGATCGGGCCTGGGCGGAGTTGGCCGCGCAGCACACGGCGGGCGATCGCTGGGAACTCGAGGCTCTCGGCATCGGCGCCGACGGGCAGTGGGACGGCCGGCTCGAGGCCTGGCTCGCGAAGACATCGGGGCCGAAGAACGTCGTCGACAGGGAGATCGTCTGGCGGAGCCGCGGCGGGAAATCGTCGGCGCTGATCGGCCTGCTCCTGGCATCCCCCGATGTCGGCACGTCGGAGTCGCTGGCGCTCCTGCGCGCGTTCGACTTCCAGGATCAGCGGCAGGTGCGTGAGGTCGTGCGCGACCTGCTGGCGGGCGGCCTCGCGGCTCTCGCCGACGAGAAGCTGCGGGTGATTCTGCCCGAGTTGGTCCTGCGGCTCGCGCCCGGCGACGCCACCGACCCCGTGCTCGCCAAGCGGATCGACGAGGCCGCCGGCTACGTGACAGGGACGCAGCGGTTCGTCGAACTCGTGCAGCGGTTCGGTCTGAAGGACCGCTTCGGCGATCTCGTGACCTTGGCGACGGCCCCGGGCACGGCCGAGCAGCTGGCGGCGGCCGCCGCCGGCGGACTGATGGATGGCGGAGGCGAGGATCGGGTGAAGGCCGCGCTGGCAGGCGACCCCGCGGCGGCCGTCCGGCTGCTGACCGCGCTTGGCATCCGCGGCAGCGGCAGTTCGATCATGCTGCTCAAGAGAGTGCTGGCCGATGCGAAGGCCGCACCGGAACTCAAGGCCGCTTCGATCCGCGGGCTGGCCCGGTCACAGCAGGGTGCGAAGGACCTCGTGGCCATGGCGAAGGCCGGGGAACTGTCGGGTGTGTTGCCGCAGGTGGCTGCGGTGGCGATCGCGTCGTGCCCGTGGGGCGACATCCGGCAGGCCGCGGCCGACGTGCTGCCGATGCCGAAGGCGAAGGGGGGCGAGAAGCTGCCCCCGGTGTCGGAACTCGTGA
>JBIIYN010000368.1:0-3671 GCA_044346795.1 Pirellulales bacterium | reverse complement strand
TGCCTTGGCCGACCTCCGTCGGCTGGTGCTCACCCGGCCCTCCGGGCCTGACGCCGGGGGTGATTTCGGGACTGGCGCATGGTCCGCGTTTCTTGGCCCCGTCCCGTCGCTTCCGCTCCGGGCTTTTATTCGATAGTGATGTGCCCGTTGGTGGTTGCGCGCCGTTTGAATAGAAGCCCCGGGTGGAAACCCGGGGACGGGTCCCAGACGACCCGCCATCACCTTGAACCCCTGGCCTCCCGAGAGCAGACATCGATCCCTGATCATCCCGCGGCCGGCGCGCGGCGCTTCACCTCGAGCAGCACGCTCTCGTTGTCGCTGCCGCGGATCGGCCAGGCGGCGATCCGCCGCACGCTCACCTTCTTCACGAAGCCGCGGTGCCTCGCCTCGCCCTTCTCCTCCTCCCACCGCGGCCCCTTCACGACGAGCATCCGGCCGTAGTGCTCGCAGAGCGGCTCGAACCAGCCGAGCAGTTTGAGGAGTGGCGCCACCGCCCGCACCACGAGCACGTCGAACCGCCCCGGCCCGCCAGGCCGGCCTCCCGCCGCCACCAGCGGCTGCGCGGCCCCTTCGTGCACCGGCACCGCGAGGCCGATCTCGCCGACGATCTCCCGCACGGCCCGGGCCCGCTTCCCCACGCTGTCGCAGAGTTCCACCTTCAGGTCGGGCCGCAGGATCGCAAGCAGCACCCCGGGCACGCCTCCGCCGGTGCCGACGTCGAGCACGCGCTCCCCGGCCGCCAGGTGCGGGGCGATCGCCACCGCATCGGCCACGTCGCGGGAGACGAACTTCTCCACGTCCGTGTGCCGCGTGAGGTTCAGCCGCTCGTTCCACGACCAGAGGCTCGCCGCATACGCGGCGAGCCCCTTGGCAGTGTCCTGCGCGGCATCCGGGGGCAGCGACAGGCCCAGGCGTTCGCACTCGGCTGCGATCGCCCGCGGCAGGTCTGCCCGGGACGGCT
This sequence comes from Pirellulales bacterium, assembly GCA_044346795.1. Classification (GTDB taxonomy): domain Bacteria; phylum Planctomycetota; class Planctomycetia; order Pirellulales; family UBA1268; genus CAMCQY01. Next base: position 2,710 of record JBIIYN010000368.1, on the reverse strand, counting down.
CCTGGTCGCTCACTTGATGAACAGCATCTCGCGGTAGGTCGGCAGCGGCCAGAGGTCGTCGGGCAGGATCGCCTCCATCTGGTCCGCCGTCTCCCGCAGGGCCACCATCGCGGGGATCACGTCGTCGTGGAAGTGCTTGGTTTCCGCATGGATGTCGTGGCCGCCATGCGCGAGCGTCTTCTCGAGGGCCTCGATCCGCTGCTCGAACGTGCCGACCAGCTTCGTGAGCTTCTCGAGCGTGCCCATGTGCACCGTCTGCCCGAGGGACTTGAGCTTCGACGCCGTGTCGACCAGCTCGCCTTGGTAGCGGTAGCCGGCCGGCAGGATCATCGTCTTGGCGATCTGGACGGCCGAATTCGCCTCGGCGTTGATGTCCTTGCAGTACCGCTCCATGTAGATCTCGTAGCGGCTGCGCATCTCCCGCTCCGACAGCACGCCATACTTCTCGAACATCGCGATGTTCTTCGGCGACACGAGCACGTCGAGCGCCTCCGGCGTCGCCTTGAGGTTCGGCAGCCCACGGCGCTTGGCCTCCTCCTGCCACTCGGCCGAGTAGCCGTTGCCGTTGAAGATCACCGCCTTGTGGTCGGCCACGATCTTCTGCAGCAGCTTCTCGATCGCACCGTTGAGCTTCGAGGCGTCGCCACCCGTGGCCTTCTCCAGCTCGGTGGCGATGTAATCGAGGCTCTCCGCCACGATCGTGTTGAGGGCCACGAGCGGGCCGGCGATCGACTGGCTGGCGCCCACCGCGCGGAACTCGAACTTGTTGCCGGTGAAGGCGAAGGGGCTCGTGCGATTGCGGTCGCCGGCATGCTTCGGCAGCGGCGGCAGCGTGTCGACGCCCACCGTCAGGGTGCCGCTCGACTTGCTGCTGGTCGCCTTGCCCTTCTCGATCTGCTCGAAGACGTCGGCGAGCTGCTCTCCGAGGAAGATCGAGATGATCGCCGGGGGAGCCTCGTTGGCACCGAGGCGATGGTCGTTGCCGCTGGCGGCGACGACCGACCGCAGCAGGTCGCCGTGCAGGTGGACGGCCCTGATCACCGCCGCGCAGAACACGAGGAACTGCATGTTGGCGTGGGGCGTCTCGCCCGGCTCGAGCAGGTTGCCCAGCTTGCAGCCGAGCGACCAGTTGACGTGCTTGCCCGAGCCGTTGATGCCCGCGAAGGGCTTCTCGTGCAGCAGGCAGGCCATGCCGTACTTCTGGGCCACCCGCGTCAGCGTCTGCATGATCGTCTGCTGGTGATCGGTGGCGATGTTGGCGTTTTCGTAGATCGGCGCGATCTCGTACTGCGACGGGGCCACCTCGTTGTGCCGGGTCTTCACCGGCACGCCGAGCTTGAAGAGTTCACGCTCCCCCTCGAGCATGCAGGCCAGCACCCGCTCGGGGATCGCCCCGAAGTACTGGTCCTCGAACTCCTGCCCCTTCGGCGGCTTCGCGCCGAAGAGCGTCCGGCCGGTGACGACCAGGTCGGGACGGGCGAAGAAGAAATTCCGGTCGATGAGGAAGTATTCCTGCTCCGGACCGGCCGACGCCGTCACCTGGCCGACGTCCTTGTGGCCGAGGAGCGCGAGAACGCGGCGGGCCTGCTTGTCGACCGCCTGCATCGACCGCAGCAGCGGCGTCTTCTTGTCGAGCGCCTCGCCGGTCCACGAGCAGAAGGCCGTGGGGATGCAGAGCGTGGTGCCGTTGGGGTTGTCGAGGATGTAGGCCGGGCTGGTCGGATCCCACGCGGTGTAGCCGCGGGCCTCGAAGGTGGCGCGGAGGCCGCCGGAGGGGAAGCTCGAGGCGTCGGGCTCGCCCTGGATCAGCTCCTTGCCGGAAAATTCCGCGATCGCGTGGCCGTCGCCGGTCGGCGACAGGAAGCTGTCGTGCTTCTCGGCGGTGATGCCGGTGAGCGGATAGAAGACGTGGGCGTAGTGCGTGGCCCCCTTCTCGATCGCCCAATCCTTCATGGCAAGCGCGACGGCGTCGGCGATGCCCGGATCGAGCGGCTTGCCCTGCTTGATGGTCGCCTGCAGCGCCTTGTACACGCTCTTCGGCAGCCGGTCCTTCATCGCGGAGTCGCCGAAGACGTTGGCGCCGAAGATCTCGCTGGTGGGCGTCTCGCGGAAGTTCCACGCCTGACCGTTCGACTTGTAGCTGTTGATGGCGGAGACGGCGTTGGCACGGGCACTGGTCATGGCAAGGTCCTTCTTCTAAGGAAAAGATGCGCAGCGGGCGCGCACGATGGGTGGGGTGAAATTGAAAACCGCGCGGGACGCAGCCAGAAGAAGAATTCAACGGCCCGCAGACTTTCAGCGATCACCGGCAGACTAGCGGCGCGACCGGGGCAGTTCAAGTAGCCTCGCCGGCGGCGGCGATCGACGCGGCTGCGGGCCCCGCGGCAACCGGAAGCCTGCTCCCGCCGGGTGCCTGCCGGCCGCCTCTGCGCCGGGCTACCGGGCGGCGGTCGAGCGGCTCACGGGCTTGGCCACCGGGCGGGCGGCCACCGTGCGCCGGGCCGCCTCGAGCGCGGCGTCGAGGAACGGGTCGCCGGCCTGCGCGACGAACACGCCGGCGGCGGGCCGCGCGACCGACTGCACGACGAGGTCGGGCTCGACGCCGACGCGGCTGTACGGCAGCCCCTTCGGCGAGAAGAATTTGGCGGTCGTCAGCCGCATGCCCACGCCTCCCACGTCGAGCGGGAAGATGCCCTGGATCGATCCCTTG
>JBIIYN010000367.1:0-3686 GCA_044346795.1 Pirellulales bacterium | reverse complement strand
TTCGCTCCGGCCCTCCGGGCCTTCGCTCTCTCGGAGGCGGCTGCGCTCCGCCATCCATGGCTCCGCTGGCCGCCTACGCCGGCTCTCGGGCATGGGCGACCGTTCCCGTCACATGCCGCGTTGCACGATCGTGCGGAGCCCTTCCACCACTCGGAGGAAACGCGTGCGGGCCCGTTCGATGGCCTGGGTCTGCTGCCGGTCGCGGAGCCGCTTGGTCTGCACGTCTCGCGGCGACATCTTGATGCGGCCCGAGGCGATGTCGAGGTCTTCGCGGGCGATCTGCTGGGTCCGCTGGCCGGCCTTGATCGAGAAGGCCTGGAACTGCGACTCCATCAGCTGCAGGGCCTGCAGGTGCTTGCCGAGCCGGAACTCGCAGTCGCGGACCTGGATGATCGTGGCGATCCCGGGCACGAGTCCCGTGCGCTGGGCGGCCTCGATGAGCTGGCTGAAGCCGCCGACGTCGAGGACCCGGTCGCGTTCCGCCAGGTCGAGGGCCTTCGGCTGCACTCGATGGACGAACTGCCGGGCGATCGCGGCCTCGAGGCGATCGACCGGCAGCGGCTTCATGAGGGCGTCGCCCGGCCAGGACCGGAAATGGAGCTGCCCGTCCGCGATCGCCGGCGAAGAGGTGCGGATCAGGTAGTTGGTTTTGCCGCCGACGAGGAAATAGACGGTGTCGTCCTCGACGGGCTGGTCGGGCGACACCAGCTCCACGGTGTAATGCGCCCGCAGAATGTCGAGCTGCTCGTCGACCCGGGCGGCCGCGTCGAACGCCGCGACGACTGCGCCTGAAGGAGGATCGATGCGGCCCATGTGAACGCGCCCCGGGACCGGCCACGGATACAACGCGTGAAGATAATGAATCGCATGCGTCCGGGAAAGACGCGACGGATTCAGGGTGACAGGCTCGTTGCGGCGCGCGATCGCGGCCGTTCGGCCTCCGCCCGCCGCAGGTTGTTCCGCTGGGCCTCGAGGTCGGGCCGCAGCGCCACGGCCTCGCGGAAATGCTCGATCGCCTCGTCGAGTCGTCCCTGCTCGGCCAGCAGGATGCCGAGGTCGTTGTGGGCGTAGGACCAGCGGGGCCGCTGCCTGATCACCTCGCGGTACTGCTCCTCCGCCTCGGCCCGTTCGCCGAGCTTGTGGAGCGTCGAGGCGAGTTCGTAACGCGGCTTCACGTACGTGGGGTCGGCGGCGACGGCGGCCCGGAGCGTGTCGGCCGCTTCCTGCAGGCGGCCGTCGGCCAGCAGCACGGCAGCCAGCCCCAGGTGCCCGCCCGCGCTTCGCGGATTGACGCGGACGATCTGCGTGTTGAGAGCGGTCGCGTCGCGCCAGACCGGAAGCTGGAGCAGTGTCAGGCCGGTCAAGGCCACGAGCCACGCGGCGATTCCGACGATCGCCGCTCGTCGTCGTCCGTCGGACAGCCACCGCACTGTCAACGCCAGCGCGAGCGCGGGACCGAGCATCGGCAGATACATGTAGCGGTCGGCGACCGTCGAGAATCCCTGAAACGTGAAGGGCACGAGCCCCAGCACCGGCAGCAGCGCGACCACGCCGACTCCAAGCGGGATGCGGGCGACCCGCAGCCGCGGGGTGAGGCAGACGGCCCCCAAGACCACCAGCGCGAGCACCGCCCGTGCGCAGAGCCAGCGGTTCGCGAGGACCAGCCCCGGATATCGGCCGTAATCGATGCAGAGACCGAGCGGAATCAGCAGCTTTTCGGTGTAGAAGCAGACGGCATCACCCGCGATCAGCGGGCGGAGGATGGGCGTCACGGCTATGCCGTCGCGCGACCATTCGTCGGGCTGTTGCGTCTTCGTGACGACCGACACCACGACCGCGATCACGAACCAGGGCCACGCGCGGCCGGCCGCCGCCATAGTCTGCCGCCAGTCGCCGGCGCCGTCCAGGATCGCGAGCACGAGCGGCACGACCGTCGCGCTCGGCTTCGCGAGCAGTGCCAGTGCGAAACACGCGAGCGCGAGGAAGTCGCGGATCCCGAAGTGTTGCGGGCGATCCCGCCTCGAGGCCAGGCACAGCGCGGCCAGCCCGAGCGCCGTCGCCAGCAGCCCACGCTGCTCCGAGATCCAGGCCACCGACTCCACCTGGAGGGGATGGAGGGCGAACAGGAGCATCCCCGCCACCGCCGGCCAGCCGGTGGCCACCCGCAGCGCGAGCAGGCGGCCGACGAGCAGCACGCAGGCGACGTGCAGGAGGATGCTCACGGCATGGAAGAGCCGGGGGTCGGGCGGGGCTGGCGGGGCGGCGGGCACGAGCGCCCGGCTGGCGGCCGACTCGGCCGCGAAGAGCGTGTAGCTCACCGGAATGTAGAGCCCCTCGTAGGGCCGGCTCCAGAATTCCACGACGCTCGGGAGCGTGACCGGGTTCAGCCCCGGGTTCCGCGTGACGTGGGTGTCGTCATCCCAATCCATCCATCCGAAGCCGAGCACCCGGCCGTAGACGGCCAGGCAGATGCCGACCACGGCGAGCCACGCCGGCCAGGAGCCGACGATTCCGCGACGAGGAGCGGCAGGGCATGTCATGGGATTCGAGGCGTCGGGTTTGGCAGATCGGCCGACGAGTCTATCACGAGGCCCGTTGCGTGAAAAACCGCCGCGTTCGCGGATCACGCATCGTGCCGATCGCCCGGCCGATGCCGGCGCGAGTGTCCGCGGAGGAGGCTGGCGCCATTCGCGGGCGCGGAAGCGATCCCCGAACGGGCGGGGAAATCCGCGGGCGTCGCCACCTATGCTTCGCACGCAGTTCAAGCGACTCGGCGCGTGCCGGAGGAGCAATTCATGCCGTCTGCCGCCTTCGTCGTGCGTGGCCTCACCCGCATCTACCGGATGGGCGAGGTGGAGGTGGCGGCGCTCCGCGGCGTCGACCTCGACCTCGAGCGGGGTGAGTTCGTCGTGATCCTCGGGCCGTCCGGCAGCGGCAAGTCGACGCTGCTCAACATCCTGGGCGCACTCGACGCGCCGACCGCCGGATTCGTCCGCTTCGAAGACCACGAGCTTTCCGCCGCCGATGACGCCGCGCAGACCGCCTACCGTCGCGATCACGTCGGCTTCGTGTTTCAGTTCTACAACCTGCTGCCCGCGCTCACGGCCGTGGAAAACGTCGCCGTGGTCGCCGACATCGCCCGCACGCCGATGCCGCCCGAGGAGGCGCTTGGAATGGTCGGGCTGGAGGATCGGGCCGACCACTTTCCCGCCCAGCTCTCCGGCGGCGAGCAGCAGCGGGTGGCTGTCGCGAGGGCGATCGTCAAGCGGCCGGAGGTGCTTTTGTGCGACGAGCCGACGGGCGCCCTCGACGTGAAGACGGGCGTCATCGTGCTCGAGGCGCTCGTGCGGGTGAGCGCGGAGATCGGCGCGACGACCGTGCTCATCACGCACAACGCCGGCATCGCCGCCATCGCCGACCGGGTGCTCCAGATGTCGGACGGCCGGGTCGTGGGCGAGGAGGTGCGCACCACGCGGGCGGCGCCGCGGGACCTGCGGTGGTGAGCCCCACGGAGGAGATCGGCCTTGGGAACGCGCGCCTGGAAAAAAACCGCCGGGAACACGCTCGATCGCAAGGTGATCCGCGATGCGGTCAGGCTCGCGCCGCAGCTCGCCGCCGTCGCGATCGTGATGGCCTGCGGCGTGGCCGTGCTCGTGATGTCGTGGAGCATGCTCCGCTCGCTGGCT
>JBIIYN010000091.1:0-12518 GCA_044346795.1 Pirellulales bacterium | reverse complement strand
TCTACGAGCAGCTCGTGGAACGCGTCGCCACCGATCGCAAGCTGCCCGCGGACCGGGTCCGCACGTTGATCGACACCGGCGTCTTCACGCCCGAGGCGGCGGTCGAGGCGAAGCTCATCGACATGGTAGCCTACGAGGACGAGGTGATCAGCGGCCTGTCAGGGCGGCTGAAGATCGATCAGCCCAAGGTCGCCCGTGACTATGCCCAGCAGAAGCTCGACAACGACTTCTCCGGCATCGGCGGGCTCGTGAAGCTCGTCGAACTGCTCTCGGGGCAGAAGCAGTCGGCTGCCGTCGGCAAGGAGAGGCAGATCGCCGTCATCTATCTCACCGGCGAGATCAAAGAGGGCAAGGGACGGGACGACCTGCTCGCCGGCGGTTCGGCCGGTTCGGACAGCGTCATCAAGGCGATCCGCGATGCGTCCAAGGACGACAAGGTGGCCGCGATCGTGCTGCGGATCGATTCTCCCGGCGGGTCGGCGCTCGCCAGCGACCTCATCTGGCGGGAGGCGGAACGGACCACGAAGCCGGTGGTGGCGAGCCTGTCCGACACGGCGGCGAGCGGAGGCTACTACGTGGCCGTCGCGGCCGACAGGATCGTGGCGGCGCCGGGCACGCTGACGGGGTCGATCGGCGTGGTCGGCGGCAAGATCGCCGTCGGCAAGGCGCTCGAGCAATACGGCGTGCACACCGACGTCGTCTCGAAGGGCCGCAACGCCGGCTGGCTCTCGATGCAGACGCCGTTCACCGAGCAGGAACGGGAGGTGTTCATGGCCACGATGAAGGATGTCTACCGGCTGTTCACGTCGAAGGTGGCCGCGGGCCGGAAGCTCGATATGGACAATCTCGCGAAGCTCGCCGAGGGCCGGGTGTTCACGGGCCGGATGGCCAAGGAACTCGGGCTCGTCGACCGGCTCGGCACGCTCGACGACGCGATCGACGAGGCGAAGAAGCTGGCGGGCATCGACGACGACGAGGCGGTCGAGCGGGTGCTCCTGCCCGAGCCGCGCGGCCTGTTCGACGACCTCTTCGGCATGGCCGGCACGGCCGCGCCGGCCGCACGTCTCGCGGCCGCGGCGGGTTCCGGGGGCGGTGCCGGCCTGGCCCGTGACGCGGTCGTGCGAGCCATGCTGCTCGCCCGGATGGTGGGCGTGCCGGGGCTCGAAGGCCTGGCCTCCGAGGCCGACGCCCTCGTGCAGCTCTCGGCGGGCCGGCCGCTCATGATGCTGCCGATGCGGGTCAAGGTGAGGTAGCCGCCGAAGGTGTCCGGGCCGCGAATTGCGGCGTGGTGCCGTGGCTGGCCCGCCTTGGCGAGCCGGGGTAGCATTCCCCGTGGTCCTTCCGCTCCGCATCGCCGTCGCCGTGTCGTGGATGGCAGCCCTGCTCGTGCTGGGCTCGGCCATCGGCCGGGGGGTCGCGCAGCCGCCCATCGACCGCGACGCCCCGCCCCGTGAAGAATCCTCGTGGCGGCATGCCGAACTCCACGCTCGCTACGCGGTGAATCGGCTGCGGCTCGCGGAGGCGAGGCTCGAGAAGGCGGAACGACTCAACGCGATCTCGGCTGGCCAGATCTCCGAGACCGACCTGCGGGCCCTGCGGGCCCGCGTCGGCCTGCTGCGGGAGCAGGTGGACGAGACCCGGGGCGCACCGCACGGCTACGGATTCAACGTCCAACGGACCGCCGCCCAGGCCGCCGTCCGGCTCGCCGAGCAGGATCTCGCGGCCGCCGTCGCGGTCAACGGCCGCAAGCCGGATGCCATCTCGCCGATCGACGTGCGCATCCTGCAGTTGCGGCTCGACGTGGCCAGACTGCGGGCTGAGGTCTGGGACGACCCGGCGTTTCTGGCGTCGCCCGTGGACGTGCTCCAGATGCAGATCGATCAGCTCGCCGACCAGATGCAGGACATGGCGCACCGGGTGGACGGCGCGCCCACGATCGACCGGCGGTAAGGGGCCGGGAATCGGGTCACACGCCGCCGACGGCCGCCTGCAGCTGCGCGGCGGACACCGTCATCGCGCGGGCAAAGCCGGCGATGAACCGGGCCGGGCCCGAGGCCGCGAAGGCCACGATGGAGAAGTCGCCGAGCTGAAACCAGTCGGACGCGACGGGGAACTTCTCGAGATAGGCCCGGGCGAGCGGCCCGTGGTCGGGATGCTCCCGGTCGATGAACGACGCCAGGGCCGGGATCGATACCCGCGGCAGGGCCTGTGGTGGCGTCGGCTCTCCGTCCGTGCCCGCCTCCGCCGCGGTGATCAGCAGGCAGACCTGCGGCGACTCGAGCATGTCGCGGGTGTGGGACGAGAGCCGACTGACGTGCGTCACGAAGAGCAGCCGCCCGCCGGCATCGTCGTGCCAGACGGCGTAGGGAACCATCGAGGCGAACGGCAGGCCCTCGTGGAGCGTGGCGAGCGCGGCCACGGACCGACCATGGATCAATGCCCCGAGCAGCTGCGACGTGGCCGAATCCATGCCTGCCTTGCCAGCCTTACCAGGCGAAGTGCGCGAACGCCTTGTTGGCGTCGGCCATGCGGTGGACGTTGTCACGCTTCGTCACCGCGGCACCCTCGCGCTTGTAGGCGGCGATGATCTCCTCGGCGAGCTTCTCGAACGTGGCCCGGCCCTTCTTCTCCCGCACGGAGAGCAGCAGCCAGCGGATCGCCAGCGACTGCTGCCGGTTGCGGCTGACCTGCATCGGCACCTGATAGGCGGCACCGCCGACGCGCTTCGACCGCACCTCCACCGAAGGCTTGATGTTCTCGATGGCGCGGTTGAAGATCTCGATCGGCTCGGCGTCGGTGATCTTCTGGGCGACGATGTCCATCGCCTTGTAGAAGACGTTCTGCGCGACGCTCTTCTTGCCGTCTTCCATCAGGCAGTTGATGAACTTGCTGGCCAGAAGGGACCCGAAGCGCGGGTCGGGACGAAGCTGTTCGCGGCTGGATGTGATGTTTCCCATGGTTTCCTATCAACCCTTCTTGGCACCGTAGAGGCTGCGCGACTGCTTCCGACCCTGCACGCCCAGCGTGTCGAGTGCGCCGCGAATGATGTGGTAGCGGACACCGGGGAGGTCGCGAACGCGGCCACCACGGATGAGCACGATGGAGTGCTCCTGCAGGTTGTGGCCTTCGCCCGGGATGTAGACGGTGACTTCCTTCTGGTTCGAAAGCCGCACGCGGGCGATCTTCCGCAGGGCCGAGTTCGGCTTCTTGGGGGTCATCGTGCGGACCTGCAGGCACACGCCACGCTTCTGCGGGCAGCGGTCGAGCACGGGCGACTTGGAAAACTTCCGCTTGGGCCGGCGGCGGCTGCGGACGAGTTGGCTGATCGTGGGCATGGTTCGTGTCTTGTGGGGGGCGGAATGCGAGCCTTGAAGGATAACGCAGAATCGGCCCTGCCGGAAGCGGGACCCGGGAAAGCCGGGGTTTTTTCGCCTAACCGTCGGCGCGGTGGAAAATTTCGCCGCGGCCGCCGGTGAGGAGGTCGCCGTGCCACTGCTGCCAGACCCCGCCGCAGGGGGCGGGCGGGCCGGCGACGGGCCGGAATCCAGCCCGCTGCAGCCGGCCCACCAGCAGCGGGATGAACGATGGCGACCAGGCAGACCCCCGGGAGAAGGTCGGCGGCACCTCCGGCGCGGCCGACAGGGCGACGAGCGACCCCCGCCGCATGCCCATGCCTGGCCGCCGGCCCACGGCGCCGGCAACGAGCACGGTGCCGGCCCGCAGTTCGAAGGCGGCTCCCTCGCCGCAGGAGCCGCCGATGCCGAGCAGGCCCCGCCGCATCCGGCTGCCGGCCAGGCAGCCGGCGTTGCCGTTGATCACGATGACCCCGGCGCGGACGCCGGCATCTTCGCCCGGCAGGGCGGCCGCGGCGTTGTCGCCCGCGTCGCCTGTGACGAGCACTTCGCCTCCCGTCATCCCGGCGGCCAGCCAGTCGCCGGCGCTGCCGGTGACCGTGAGGCTGCCGCCCGACATCGCCTCTCCCGAGTGCCGGCCGACACTGCCCCGCACCAGCATCCGGCCCGCCGTCATCGCGGCGGCCACGCGATGCACGCGAGAAAAATCGCCGACGCACTGGATCTGGCCATCGGCGGCGTCGCCCTCGACTTGAAAGAGGTCGCCGAGCGGGCAGGGGCGGCCGTCGGCCCTGATCGGCAGCCGGGAAATGGTCGACAGGGAAAGTTCCGCGATCCGATCAGGCACGATGCCGTCGAACTCGATCGACAGCGGCCCGTCGGCGGCCGTGGTGGTGGGGGAGAGCAGCAGTGGCATCGGCGGGCCGAAAGCAAGAAGGCCACGGGAGGTCGCTCCTCCCGTGGCCCCAGCATACTTCATGTCGGCCGTCATGGCGGCGGAACCGCCCGCGGCTCCGCTCCGCTACTTCGTGAGCACCGGCACCTTCCGCGACGTGCTCGACGGCGACTTCGTCAGCTCGACCGTCAGCACGCCCTTGTCATACCGGGCCGTCACCTTCGCCGGATCGACCGCCTCCGGCAGCGGGATGGCACGGCTGAAGCTGCCGTAGTGGCTCTCGCGGTGCGTCCAGCCGTCGGTCGTCTTCTCCGTCGCCGACTTCTTCTCGCCAGAGATCACCAGCCTGTCCTCGGAGACGCTGACATCGACGTCCTTCGGATCGATGCCGGGCAGCTCGGCCCGGACGTGGATCTCCGCGCCGCTCTCCGAGAGGTCGATCGCGGGCATCCACTGACCGGGTTCGACCGTCTCGAACCACGACGACCCCATCAGCGGACGGCTGAAGAAGCCCTCGAAGAGCCGGTTCATCTCGTTGCGGAAATCGGCCATCGTCGCCAGGTTGGCAGGCTCCATGCCGCTCGACCGCTTCGTGCGAAAAGGTATCAGACTCATCGTTCGTCCCCTTTTCTGTTCACGTGGAAAAAACACTCGACACCGTTTGCGTGCTTCATGCTCTCGATACTCTCTCTGTCGCATGCACGTCGTCTCCGTGCATCTTGCGGAACGACGCAGCCCGTTCGTCCGCACCGCTGGTCGGGGGCACGTGCTCGCCGCCGGCGGACTTTGCCGTTTCACGCTCGATGGAAATGGTGAGCCAACTCTTCCAGGCAAAGTTCACCGGCGGCTGCGCGCGACCCCCGACCAGCTCCGCCCATCGGCTTTCCGCCCGTGGCTTGCGGCCGAGGGGCCGCCGCGCGGCTCAGGCGGGCCGCACCTCGATCTTGCGCGGACGCACCGCCGCCAGTCGCGGCACGTGGATCGTGAGCACGCCCTGGCGGTACTCCGCGCCGATCTGCGAGGCGTCGAAGCCTTCGCCCAGGCGGAACGAGCGGCGGTAGTCGCCGATGCCGTATTCCTGGACGACGCTCCGGCCCGGCAGGGCCCGGGGCGGCACCTTCGCCTGCAGGGAGAGCACGCCGTCCTCGAACGAGACGTTCATGCTGCCTGCCGTCGCGCCGGGCATGTCGAGGACGAGCGTCACCACGTCGCCGCAGTCGAAGATGTCGACGTTGGGCTGGTAGATGAGGCTGGGCTCGGCCGCCCGTGCGGTCTGCTGCGGCCGCGCGGGGGCGGCCGTCTGGTTGGCTGTCGGGGAACTGGTGACCATGGAAATGCTCCTGTGGAAAGGGTTGTGATCCTCGTGTGAAACTCGGCCCGCTGCGGGCGGTCAGCCGGCCCGGACCGCCACCTTGTGGGGCTGGCTTTCCGGCGCCTTGGGGCAGGTGATGGTGAGCACGCCGTCCACGAGCCTGGCCTCGATGCGACCGGCATCGACCGCGGTGGGCAGCGTGATCCGCCGCTCGAAGCCGCCGGTGCCGCGCTCGCGACGATGCCAGGTGACGGCCTTCTGCCGCTCGCCGTTCCCCGGTCCGGCCCCGGCGGTCGGCTCGGAAGCCGCCTGCGGCTCCGGCCGCGCGCCCTTCAGCGTGAGTTCGTCGCCGGCCACCGCGATCTCGACCGCGTCGGCGTCGAGGCCGGGAAGCTCCGCTTCGACGATGATCGCATCGTCGCTCTCGCTGACGTTGACCGCCGGGAAGACTTCGGAGCCGGAGCGGGCGCCCCAGCCATGCAGCGGCGGCGCGGCCGTCAGCGACGTCCACAGGCGGTCCAACTCATCACGCAGTTCATCCAGCGGGTAGGCAAAACCCGCACGAGACACGGGGCGATAGACGGGCATGACATGCTCCTTTGGAGGGTTTGAGGCGGCGCGGCCACCGGGAGGGCCGCAGGATGGACCGCCAAATCATTCGCAGTGACTTTGGGGAAAAACAAATCGCCGCCCGCCGCCTCTCCGGTGCCGGAGAAACGGCGTTCGGACACCCGCAAGAGAAATGCAAAGAGCGTGCCGAACGGGCGGGCGGGCAGGGTTCTGGCGCGGGAGGCCTTGAAATCGGCCGGAAAAAGCCCCCCGACAGCCGCCGCGCGGCGGCGGGCTCATGCGGCAGGGACACAGCTGGCAGGACGACCGGAATGTATCGCCTGTGACGGCTGTCAGCGTGGCAGTTCGCCGCGATCACCGCCCGAGACGCCGCCGTCCGGTTGTGGGCCGACCTTGATTTCCTATACTGCGGCCTTCCACGTGAACGGAGTCCCCATGCGCTTCACCCTGCTCGACCGAGTCGCCGCGATTGAACCGGGCAAGAGCATCACGGCCATCAAGACGCTGTCCCTCTCCGAGGAATACCTGGCCGATCACTTTCCCTGCTTTCCGGTGATGCCCGGCGTGCTGATGCTCGAATCGATGACCCAGGCGGCCGCCTGGGCGATTCGGCTGGGCGAGGATTTCGCCCACAGCATCGTCGTGCTGCGCGAGGCGAGAAACGTGAAATACGGAGACTTCGTCGAGCCGGGCCGGGTGCTGACGGTCACTGCGGAGATCCAGTCCCAGGACGGGCGGTTCACCAAGGTCAAGGCGAGCGGATCGGTGGGGGATCGCACCAGCCTCACCGCCCGGCTCGTCTTGGAACGCTACAACATGGCCGACCGGGTGCCGTATGGCGATGCCGTCGATGCCCGAGTGCGGGCCGAGATGCGGAAACTCTGGAGCATCCTCTATCCCCCGTCGCGGCTGTCCGGCAGCGGCCGGCCGGTGGCCTACGGGGCGGCGGTCGCTCTGCCCGCCTCCGGCGGCGGCAGCCCTTTCCGCCTCGCCTCCCCGGTGGTGGCCGGCTCGTGACGCCCGTCCGCCGGCACTCCTCCCGCGCGGTCCCGGCGGCCGCGTGTCCCGCGGTTTTGGGCCATGGGAAGCAAAAAAAGGGGATTCGGGTTCCCATGCCGGCGGGCGCACACTAAAACCTGTTCGAGTCGGTCTGTTTTTCCACCCCGTTCCAAGGTGCCATGGCGATGCCGTCCCGCGATGAAATTTTCGAAAAGGTCAGGTCCGCGCTCGTAGACGCACTGGGCGTCGACGAGGAAGATGTCTCCCCGAATGCGACCATGGTGGGCGATCTGGGCGCCGAGTCGATCGACTTCCTCGACATCGTCTTCCGCCTCGAGAAGGCGTTTGGGATCAAGATCTCCCGCGGGGAACTCTTCCCCGAGGACGTGCTCTCCAGTTCCGAGTACGTGGTCGACGGCAAGGTGAACGCCAAGGGGCTCGCGACCCTGAAATCGCGGATGCCCTTCGCCGATCTTGCCAAGTTCGAGCAGAATCCCAGCGTGCAGAACTTCGCCAACACCCTCACGGTGGAGGACATGGTTCGCTACGTGCAGAGCAAGCTGGCTGCCTGAATCCCTTCGGTGTCATGTTCCCTGAAAAAACGGCCCCGCTGCCGCTGCTTGTTCTATGCGCTGGTTTTGGATCGACAGGTTCGACGAGTTCGTGCGGGGCCGCCACGCGACGGCCGTGAAGAACGTGTCCCTCGCCGAGGAGCACATGCACGACCACTTTCCCGGGGCGGCGCTGATGCCGAACTCGTTGATCGTGGAGGGGATGGCGCAGACGGCCGGGCTGCTCGTCGCGGATGCGATCGACTTCAACCGGCGGGTCGTGCTGGCGAAGGTGGCGCAGGCCGAGTTCCAGTTCGATGCCGTGCCTGGCGATTCCATCCGCTTTCGCGCCGAGATCCTGGATCTCAAGCCCACCGGGTCGCTGACGAAGGTGACCAGCACGGTCGGCGACAAGGTGCAGGGGCAGGCCGAACTGTTCTTCGCCCATCTCGAGCCGGGCGAAGGCGTGCCGAAGCTGTTCGAGCCCCATGAACTGCTGCGGTGGCTCGACCAGATGCACATCTACGATGTCGGTCGCGACGAGGCGGGAAATCCGCTCGTGCGGCCGGAGTGGTGATCCGCGAACGCAGCGACGAAAGAACCGGCGAGCGATTCCAGAGGGCAGCGGAGGGCGGCGATGGTGTCCGGCAGACGCAGGGTGGTGATCACGGGCATCGGCTGCATCACGCCGCTGGGACTCGGCGTCGAGCCGCTCTGGAAGAATCTCATCGCGGGCGCGTCGGGCGTGGGCCTGACGACCGTCTTCGACGCGTCGCGGTTTCCGACGAAGATCTCCGCCGAGGTCCGCCGGTGGGACATCACCGACGAGGGGCAGGATGCCGCCCGCTGGCGGTTCTGCGGTCGGCACACGAAGTTCGCGGCGGGCGCCGCCCTGCAGGCGATGCGGGATGCCGGCCTGCCGCAGGGGCTCCCCGCGGATCCGTCGCGGCTGGGCGTCTACCTGGGCAGCGGCGAGGGGCAGCAGGACTTCGACTCCTTCACCCGCATGATGAACGCGGCCATCTCGGGGGACGTGCTCGACGTCGCCAAGTTCACCAGGGAGGGGCTGGAGACGCTCCATCCGCTGGCGGAGGTGGAGCAGGAGCCCAACATGCCGGCGGGCCACCTGGCCGGACTCTTCGACGCCCAGGGGCCCAACCTGAACTGCCTCACGGCGTGTGCGGCGTCGAGCCAGGCGATCGGCGAGGCAGCCGAGATCGTCCGCCGGGGCGAGGCCGACGTCATGCTTTCGGGCGGCACGCACAGCATGATCCATCCGTTCGGCGTGACGGGTTTCAACCTGCTGACCGCGCTCTCCACCCGGAACGACGAGCCGACGCGGGCCAGCCGCCCCTTCGACAACGAACGCGACGGCTTCGTGCTCGGCGAGGGGGCCGCGATGGTGGTGCTCGAGGAACTCGAGCATGCGAAGCGCCGGGGCGCCCGCATCCACGGCGAACTGATCGGCTACGGCTCGACCGCCGATGCCTACCGGATCACCGACACGCATCCGGAGGGCCGCGGCGCGTCCTCGTGCATCCGGCTCGCGCTGGCCGACGCTGGGCTCGGCCTGCACGACATCGACTACATCAACGCGCACGGCACGAGCACGAGCGTGAACGACCGCGTCGAGACGCTGGCCATCAAGACCGTGTTCGGCGAGCACGCCTACAGGATCCCGGTCTCCAGCACGAAGAGCATGATGGGGCACCTGATCGCGGCCGCGGGCGCCACGGAGTTGATCGTCTGCCTGCTGGCGATCCGCGACGGCATCCTGCCGCCGACGATCAACTACGAGAATCCGGACCCCGACTGCGACCTCGACTACGTGCCGAACAAGGCCCGCCAGGCGAAGTGCGACCGGGCGCTGTCCAACAGCTTCGGCTTCGGCGGGCAGAACATCTCGCTGATCGTCGGCCGCTACGGCGGCTAGAACAAATCTGAGATGGCTGTAGCGATGCGCCGGTAAACCATGTGAGGCAGGCGAAGGGGTCGGCGACAGCTCGAGGAGCTTTGGGCCGCCCCGGCCCACGCGACGAGACTGTTGCCGCCCCGCAGCCGGTGCTCCACCAAAGTCGAATGCGACCCAGCTTGCCCACCTTCTCGCCCGCAGGGTTTCTTCAACTGGTGCGGTCGGCATGACCGATACCGATGGTGATCGCGGTGGAGTCGGGCGGTGGTTTGCCGCCGGCTCCCGCCGCCCCTCGGGAGCCCTCGCACATGAAACGCTCTGCCGGTTTCGTCCTGTTGATCGCCGTGTTCGGCATGTCGAGCGGCTGTTCGATCGTCGATCGTCTCTTCCTCGCCAACTTCGACGGGCCCTACGCCCATCAGGCCCGGCACCATGGCGGCGGAGCCTGCCAGGACGGAGCGTGCCAGGACGGAGCGTGCGAAGACGGCGCGTGCCAGGATGGCGCGTGCGAAGACGGCGCGTGCCAGGATGGGGCCTGCCACGGCGGCGTGTGCCCGACCGGAGGCTGCAAGACCGCAGCCTGCCAGGGCGGGGCCTGCGAGGATGGCGCGTGCCGCAAGCGGCACGTCGGCCGCTACGGCGGCCTCGCGAAGCATCACCTGAGCCCGGAGGAGAAGGCGGCGCTCGAGGCGTCCGACTACGGCGCGACCGGCCCCGCGGGCCCGCCCACCGGGGCCGTCGCCTATCCCTACTACACCACCCGCGGTCCGCGCGATTTCCTCGCGAAGTGCCCGCCGTCGATCGGCCCGTGACGCCGACCGATTTCCCGTCGCGAAGGTTTGCCGATAGGCTGACGGCCTGATCGGCTTCCTTCGTTTTTGCAACGACTTTTTGTGCCACGACGCCGGAGTCATCCATATGGCCGCTCCCAACGATCCTCTGGTGCAGGGCGAGGGACTCGCCTCTTCCGGCCGCCTGTCGACGACCGGCTGGCTGGTCTGCGCCATCGCCGCCATCGGGTTCGCGTTCGACATCTACGAGCTGCTGATGCTGCCGCTCGTGATCAAGCCGGCGCTCGCGGCCCTGGGAGGCGCGACGGCCGCGGGCGCGCCCTTGCTGGTGCCCGGATCCCCGGAGTACACGAAGTGGGCCCGCGCGCTGTTCTTCGTGCCCGCGATCGCCGGCGGTGTGTTCGGCCTGCTGGGCGGCTACCTCACCGACCTGCTGGGGCGGCGGCGGGTGCTCACGTTCAGCATCCTCCTCTACGCGTTTGCGGCCCTGGCGGCGGGCTTCGCCACGTCGCTGCCGCAGCTGCTCTTCTTCCGCTGCCTCGTGTTCATCGGCGTGTGCGTGGAGTTCGTCGCGGCGGTGGCCTGGCTCGCCGAATTGTTCCCCGACCCGCGGCAGCGTGAAAGCGCGTTGGGCTGGACCCAGGCGTTTTCGTCGCTCGGCGGACTGCTCGTGGGACTTGCCAACATCCTCGCGGCCAAGTTCGCGCTTTCCCTGCCGGCGATCCACGGCGATCACGAGGCCTGGCGGTACACGCTGATCTCGGGGGTGATCCCCGCGCTGCCGCTGATCCTGATCCGGCCGTTCCTCCCGGAGAGTCCCGTCTGGGCGCAGAAGAAGGCGGCCGGCACGCTGAAGCGGCCGAGCATCCGTGAACTGTTCAGCCCCGCGCTCGTCCGTGCCACGGTGGTGACCACGCTGGTCTTCGCGGCGAGTTATGGGATCGCGTTCGGCGCGATCCAGCAACTGCCCCAGATCCTCGGCGGTCCGAAGGGGCACGCCGCGATTCTCGCCGCGGCCAAGGCTGCCCAGGAGGAGGCGGTCGCAGCCGCGAAGGGGGAGCCGGTGGCTCCGGGGCGGCTCAAGAGCATCGCCGGCAACGCCACGGACGAGGCCGTGGCCGGGGTGACGATCTACCAGGAAATCGGCGGGCTGGTGGGCCGCGTGCTGCTCGCTTTCGTCGCCCTGCGGATCGCCAGCCGCAGGCTCCTGCTGCGGCTCTTCCAGCTGCCGGCGCTGCTGATCGTGCCGGCGTTGTTCTGGTGGATCTCGACGCAACTGGGCAACGCCGGATCGCTGCCGTGGATCAAGGCGGGCATCTTCCTGGCCGGCCTGCTCACGGTGTCGCAGTTCAGCTTCTGGGGCAACTACATCCCGCTGGTGTTTCCCACCCACCTGCGGGGCACGGGCGAGAGCTTCGCCGCCAACATCGGGGGCCGCGTGCTCGGCACCGCCGCCGCCTGGCTCACGCTCACGCTGTCGGCCGCCACGCCTCCCGATCCGGTGCGCATCGCGCTGGTGGGCGCGGCCGTGGCCGGCGGCTACGCGCTGGTGGGCGCGCTCCTCACGCACTGGCTCCCCGAGCCGGAGTCCGGCGTGGAGCATTAGCAGGCGGGGCGGTCACTCCACGAGCGTGCGCGGGGCGCGGGGGGCGTCGTCGGGCAGCGTCGGCACGGTCCAGATCACATACAGGCCGATCGCCACCAGGCCGAGCGCGACGTACCGCAGCCACCACGGCAGGCTGTTGAGCAGCAGGCTCGAGCCGACCACCGCCGCCACCATCAGCAGGGCCCGGCGCTTCGTCGTGCGGCGGACGCCGCGGTAGTGCTCCCAGTCGTCGAGGGTGGGGCCGAACGAGCGCGAGCGGTGCAGCCAGGCATGGATGCGGGGCGACCCGCGGTAGAAGCACCAGCTGGCCAGCAGGAGGAACGGGGTCGTCGGCACGAGGGGAAGCACGGCTCCCACCACCGCCAGTCCCACGCAGAGCCAGCCGCCCGCCACGTAGAAAAAGCTGCGAATCGGATCGGTCGTGGGGCGGAGATCCATAGCGTGCGTCATCCTGCAGGCCGGGGCGACGACCCGCGGGGATTCTAACACGCCGCGTTTTTCCGTATGCTTTCGGCCACCCCGCCGGGGC
>JBIIYN010000366.1:0-3691 GCA_044346795.1 Pirellulales bacterium | reverse complement strand
CATGGGTTGCGCCGCCTGCGTCGCGCGCTCATGCGGGCGGCCGCCACGGTGGTCGCCCGCGACGCGACGCCGCCTCCGGGCATGTCACCCACCGACTTCGACAAGCTCCGCTGGCACCGCGATGCCGCGGCCGAACAGATGATCGAGGCCGCGGTGCAGGCGAGCGAAACGCTCTGGCTCCTGTCGGCCCGTCTGCACGGTGGCCGTCGCGGGGCGGGTGGCCGTCGTCTGCATGGCGGCAAGGCGTCGATCGGCAGGCTGTTCGCGGCGGTGCTGGCCGGAGACGCGGCAGCGGCCCGTGAGGAGCTGGCGCTCGTGCGCGGGCGGCTCGTCGGCCGGCTGGTGCTCTACGTGCCGCTCTCCCGCGGCGGCGTGCCGCAGCGGATCGTGCTGGCCCGCAGCCGGGAGCGGCTCCTGACGCGGCTGGCGGCGTGCCTGCCCAGGCTGGGGCTCGTGGCCGAGACGGCCGATCTCGTGCAGCTCGCCAAGGCGCTCGAAAGCCGGCGGCCGCGTGGCGCCGCCAGCGTGAGCGAATTCGACAGGGTGTTCGAGGCGGCCGCCAAGTCGCTCGTGGAGCGGATCGTGGAGACGGCGTCGATGGCGGAGCCGGGCGGGCCGCCGCCGCCGGCCTTGGTCACGCAACGGATTCTCGACGGGCTTTCGCTGCTCGTGCCCCGCCTGCTCGACACGTGGACGGCCCACGCCCGGCAGCTGCGGCTGTCGGTGCTCGAACGCGTGCGGGATGACCGGGCGTTTGCCGTGATCCAGGAGTTCGTCGAGCGGTACGGCAGCGGCCTGTTCACCCAACAACTGCTCTCCCCGCCGTCGCTGCGCGGCATCCTGCGGGGCGGCGTGCGGAATTACCTCGAGCAGCTCCAGGATCGCGCCGCAGCCGAGCCGGACGACGTCGAGCCGGACGAGGCTCCGGCTTCCCAGCGACGTCCGCGGCGGTTGATCGAGGATCTGGCCAGCGGCGCCCTGCCGATCAAGCAGGCGGCGGCCCGCCTGCGGCTGGTGCTCGAGGGCGTGGCGGAAAATCACGCGGAGTATCGCGATTGGAACTCCACCACCACGCAGTCGGATCGTGGTGAATGCGTGCACGTGCTGCTCGACTTGCTGCGGATCAAGGCGGAGCACGAGCGGATCGCGTGGACGCTGCGGCCGGTGAACATGGCGCACCGCGTGCTCGCCAGGCGGGCCGTCGTCGAGGCGGCGCGGGCCTGGCGAGAACGCATGCTCGACGAGACCCGCGAGACGGCCGCCAGCCTGGCGGAACGACTCGCGCAACGCGAAAAGCAGTGGGGCGTGCGGCTGGCGAGCGTGTCCGACCGCGTGCGGCGGCCGTTCACGTTCGCCCTGGAGCAGGATGAACTCGAAGCCCTCGTCGATCCCGCGGTGCGGGAGCTCTTCACGGGCAGTCCCGCCGGTGCCGGCGGGCGTCTCGAGGAATCCGCCACGACGTTCCTCGGCACGTCCGGTGGCTCGGGCGTGGAGGTGCCGCCCTGGCTCGATCGGCTTTCGAATGCCGTGGACCGATCGATCGAGCAGGCCGAGGCCGGACTCGCGGCGGGCGGCGCGACCGGGCCGGCGGTCTGCCGGCTGCCGGAGGCCCTGCCCTGGGCGGCCCTGCCCTGGGACGCCCTGCACGCGGCCCTCGCGAAGTGAGGCGGGCGACCACGATGCACTCGCTCGTCACAGGCCGGTCGTCGCGTCCGCCGGTGGCCGTCTGGCTGGCGGGCACCATCGGTCTGGATGCCTATGCCTCGATGGCCGAGCGGTTGGCCTGGGAGGTGTCGGAGCCGGACGGTCGGCCGCCGACCCTGGTGATCCATGATCTCGCGCCGTCGATCACGATCGGCCGGCTCGGCTCGCGGGCCGACGTCGCGATCGGGGACGACGAGCTGCGGTCGCGTGGGTTGGAACTGCGGTTCGTCGGTCGCGGAGGCGGAGCGGTGCTGCACGGCCCCGGGCAGATCGGCATCGGCCTGTTCGCCTCGCTCGCGGATCTGGGGCTCGGCCGCCACGCCGTGGGTCCCTACCTCGAGCGGCTGGAGGCCGGGCTCGAGGGGGCGATCCGCGGGCTGCGGTGCGGCGCGGCCCGCGACTCGCGGATGCACGGGATTTTCGGCCGGACGGGCCTGCTCGCCGCCGTCGGCGTCGCCGTGCGGCGGGGGGTGGCCTGGCACGGCGGGTTCCTCAACATCCAGCCTCCGCTCGAGCTTCACCGGCGGATCAGGAGCGTGCCTGTCGCCGCCGGGGCGGGAACGCATACGATGGGGTCGGTCGAGGCCGACGTGCAACGCCGGGTGCGGCTGCAGGACGCCCGGGCCGCACTCGTCGAGCATCTCGTCGATGCCTTCGAGTTTCCCCGCTCGCACATCCAGTCCGGCTTTCCCTTCCCGATGCGAGAGGCCGGCTCCGCAGCGTCGGACCGCAGGAAAAGTGTCGGATAACCCCATGTCGTTTCCCGGATCACTCCCGATCATCACCGTCGACGAAGCCGCGGGACCGGCGAGTGGCTGCGCCGGTGAGCCACAGGCGGCCGCCGTGCCCGCCCGCCGCCTGCCCCCGTGGCTGCGGCGGAACCTCGAGCCGGGCGGCGGCCACGGTGAAACCGCACAGCTGATCGCCGAACTCGGTCTCGAGACCGTCTGCTCGTCGGCGAAGTGCCCCAACCGGCTCGAGTGCTGGTCGGCCCGCACGGCGACGTTCATGATCCTCGGCAACGTCTGCACGCGGCCCTGCGGGTTCTGCTCGGTGCCGAAGGGCAAGACCGAGGAGCTCGAGCAGGACGAGCCCGAGCGGGTGGCCGAGGCGGCGCGGCGGCTGGGGCTGCGGCACGTCGTGATCACGAGCGTCACCCGCGACGATCTTCCCGACGGCGGCGCCGAGCACTTCCGCCGCACGGTGGCGGCGGTGCGGGCCGCGACCGGGGCGACCATCGAGGTGCTCGTGCCCGATTTTCTCGGCAAGCCGGGGGCGCTCGAGCGGCTCATGCAGGCGCGGCCCGAGGTCTTCAACCACAACACGGAGACGGTGCCCCGCCTCTACCGGACCGTCCGTGGTCGCAAGAGCCACTATCCGTGGACCCTCGAACTGCTCGCCGCCGCGAAGCGGTGCATGCCGGAAGTGAAGACCAAGAGCGGCCTCATGCTGGGCCTGGGCGAGACCCGCGACGAACTGCTCGACGTGTTCGCCGACCTGCTCGACCACGGCGTCGATTTCCTCACGCTCGGCCAGTACCTGCAGCCGACGCTCGATTCGCTGCCGGTCGAGCGGTACGTGCCGCCGGAGGAGTTCGACGAGTTGGGCACGCTGGCCCGCGGCATGGGATTCAAGCGCGTGGCCTCCGGTCCGCTGGTGCGGTCGAGCTACCATGCCCGCGACATGGCCGAGGACGGCCTGATCGTCGCCTGAAGCCCGCTGCGCCGGCCGGGGGCACGTGCTCGCCGCCGGCGGACTCTGCTACAGGAGGCTGCTTCGGGATGGTTCATCGCACGTGAGTCGCAGAGTTCACCGGCGGCTGCGCGCGACCCCCGACCGTCTGCGCTCCTCGACTCCAGCGCCAGGCCCGGAGGGCCGGGTAAGCACCAGCGGGCGGAGGCCCGCCAAGGCAAGCTCGGCACGATGCCGAGGCTTGCCGTGAACACAGCCGGCCGGGTAAGCACCAGCGGGCGGAGGCCCGCCAAGG
>JBIIYN010000090.1:0-12523 GCA_044346795.1 Pirellulales bacterium | reverse complement strand
GCTCGTCTCCAGAAGTAATGAATGGAAAGCATCGCCGTCAGGCCCCCGACATCGAGGGCCACCGGAACCGCCTTCCGAGGTCAACTGTCTTACGGGCCCTCAAGGGGGGATGCAAGCCGCCCACAAAGTCCGCACGACTGGCGGAATCGGCATCGAGCCGCGGCGGGACAGTTCGCCGCGATCGGTCCGAAAACGCACAACCCATCCCCGGTTTTCCACCCGAGGCTCAAATGATGGCGAGCGGGTTGCGGCGTTCCTCCAGGGTGCCCCGCGTGACCCCGACGCGGTTGGCGGCCCGGAGCCGGCCCCAGACTTCCCGGCCGGTCGTCCTGCCGGCCAGCAGGTCGCGATAGCTGCGAACGATGTCGGCGATGTCCGGCCCGGCCTCGTCGAGGAGTTCCACACGGAAATGACCGACGCCACGGGCCACGAGCAACGGCACGGTCTCGGCCGCGCTCTGCGGCACCGCGTTGAAGAGCGTGTTGCGACAGCCCACGTCAGCCGTGAGGAGGTGCTCCACGCCCACGCGGTCGCGGAGCCTCACCACGTGGTCGTCGCATGGCCGGCCGCAGTTGGTCTTGTCGGTGCCGGGGGAGAGCACGGCGCAGAACACGCAATGCTCCATGTGAAACATCGGCATGTGCTGGTGGATCACCACCTCGAGCCATGCGGGGGGCGTGGCCGCCACGAGCGCGAGCAACTGCTCGCGGTTCAGGTCGTACGACGCCGTCACCCGCGCGAGCCCCCGCTCCATGAAGAACGCCGCCGTCAGCTCGTTGGTGACATTCAGCGAGAAATCGCCGCGGATCGGCAGCCCCTCCGCACGGAAAAATTGCAGACCGCCGTAGCTGCGGACGAGCACGCCGTCGGGCCGGGCCTTGACGAGCAGCCGGAAGATGCCCATCTCGTCGGGCTTCTGGATCCGGGGCGTGGCCAGGTCGATGGTCGCCCCGCAGGCATGCGCGACCTCCACCGCCTCCCGGTAGAGGCGGATGTCGGCGAAGTCGGCCACGAGGCTCCGCTCCCCGAGTTCGAGCACGCTCTGCAGCTGCTCGGGCGACCGCACGAGCACGTGGAGGGCCGCGGGCCCGGCCGGCCGTTCGGCGGGGTCGGCCCCGCATCGCGGCGGCGCGGGCCAGGTCGCCAGCACCCCGCGGTGGACCCGCCGCGCCGGCCACGCCACGACCGCCTCTTCCAGCCCGGCGACGACCGCGTGCCGCAGCGTTCCCAGCACGCTGAGCGGCACCATCGGCCCGCCGGAAATGTCGGCGCTGAGCTCGGCAAGCTCGAAGGGCGTGCCCCCCAGGCGGGACAGCTGCGTCCGGAGCGTTGCCACGGTGAGGGGGTGTTTCGTGGCGGCGACCAGGGGCTCATCCGACGCGATCTCGACGCGGTGCCCGCCCGGAGTCGTGGCCACGATCCGCACCGGCCCGCCCACCGCCGCGTTCACGTGCAGGTCGATCGGCATGCGACGGACGGGCTCCGCCCCGGCGAAGCTTTTGCGGAGTCGGGCGGTGAGCTGGGGGTCGTCCGTCTTCCAGACGATCTGGCCCGGCTGCACCGCCTCGAGATCGACGTCCCCGTGGCCGAAGGCCAACTCCACCAGCCCGCCGGACACGGACTCGGTCAGCGATTCCCCGTGCCGAAACACCTCGTAGACGCGGCCCCCCTCGGGATCGTCGACCGGCCGGCCGCAGTCGAACGCCACCCCGTCGCCCCGCTTCACGCCCGCCACCAGATCGACCGCCACGCGGCCACGGCGAACGGCCACGACGGTGCCGAGCCGCACGCCACGCTTCGCGCTGCTCGTGGCGGGCACCAGCATCTTGTGGTCGCAGCCATGGAGCCAACCCGGCGAGAAACCGCGGGAGAACGACAGTTCCATCTCCTCCACCTCGCGCGGCGCGAAGGCGACCGGCCTGGCGGCCACGGCGGCGTCGATGGCCGTCCGGTAGTGCCGCGTGATGTTGGCGACGTATTCCGCCGTCTTGAGCCGGCCCTCGATCTTGAAGGCGGCGATGCCCGCGGCGACCAGTTCGGGCGCCAGCGCATAGGCGGCGAGGTCCTGCGGAGAAAGCAGGTATTTTTGGTCGCCGAGATCGACGTCACGGCCGTCGCAGACGAGGTCGTAGGGCAGCCGGCAGGCCTGGGCGCACTGCCCGCGGTTGGCGCTGCGGCCCCCGAGCGACTCGCTCGTCAGGCATTGGCCCGAATAGGCCACGCACAGGGCACCGTGCACGAACACTTCCAGCGGCATCGAAGTCTGCCGCCGGATGGTCGCGATCTCGTCGACCGACAGCTCGCGGGCCACCACCACCCGCTCCATGCCGAGTTCCTCGGCGAGGCGGATGCTCTCGGCGCTCGTGAGCGTCATCTGGGTCGACGCGTGCAGCGGCAGGTCGGGGCAGATCGCCCTGATGAGACGCGCGGCACCGACGTCCTGCACGAGCACGGCATCGACGCCCGCCTCCGCGACGGCGACGATCACCTCCTCGAACCGGGCGAGCTCGTCGCTGAAGACGAGCGTGTTGAGGGTGGCGTAGCCCTTGAGCCCGCGGCGATGGAGCGTGGCCATGAGCCGCGGCAGGTCGTCGACCGCGAAGTTCGTGGCCCGCGCCCGCGCGTTGAAGCCCGTGTCGAGGCCGAAGTACACGGCATCGGCGCCGTTCTCGATGGCGGCACGGACGCAGTCCCAGTCTCCGGCGGGCGCGAGCAGTTCGGGGGCGGAGGGCATGCCCTACTCTGTGCCGTGTTCACGCCGGGCTCGGACATCCTGTCCGCCCCGGCTTGGCGACCGCAGGTCGCTGGTGCTGAACCGGGCATCCCGCCCTGTATTCACTGTGTATCGCTTCATTCGTCGTTGGCGCGGAGTTTGGCCAGAACGGTGTAGTCTTCCAGCGTCGTCGTGTCGCCGACCGTCTCCTTGCCGGCGGCGATGTCGCGCAGCAACCGGCGCATGATCTTGCCGCTGCGGGTCTTCGGCAGGGTGGCCGTGAAGTGGATGTCGTCGGGCGCGGCCAAGGCGCCGATCTGCTGCCGAACGTGCTTGCGGAGGGCGTCCTTGAGCGCGGCCACGTCGTCCGGCTCGCCGCCCCGCAGCGTCACGAACACCGCCACGGCCTCCCCCTTCACGTCGTGCGGCCGGCCCACGGCGGCCGCCTCGGCGACCAGCGGGTGGCTCACCAGCGCGCTTTCGATCTCGATCGTGGAGAGCCGGTGCCCGGCCACGTTGAGCACGTCGTCGATCCGGCCCATGATCCAGTAGTAGCCGTCGGCGTCCTGCCTGGCGTTGTCACCGGCAAGGTACTTGCCCGGTACCCGGGACCAGTAGGTCTCCCGGAACCGTTCCTCGTCGCCCCAGATGCCGCGGAGCATGCCCGGCCACGGCTTCGTCATCACGAGCCAACCGCCCTCGCCCTGCTCCACCGGCTCGCCGGCGGCATCGACGATCTCGGGGCAGACGCCGGGCAGCGGCAGCGTGCAACTGCCGGGCTTCGTCGGCGTGCAACCGGGAAGCGGGCTCATCATGATGCCGCCCGTCTCCGTCTGCCACCAGGTGTCGACGATGGGGCAGCGGCTGCCGCCGATCACCTCGTGATACCACATCCAGGCCTCCGGATTGATCCCCTCGCCCACGGTGCCGAGCAGCCGCAGGCTCGACAGGTCGCGGCCCTCGATGTGCTGCATGCCCCACTTCATGAACGAGCGGATGGCCGTCGGGGCGGTGTAGAAAATCGTCGGCTTCTCCTGCTCGATGATCTCCCAGAAGCGGCCCTCGTGCGGGGCGTTCGGGGCTCCCTCGTAGATCAGGATGCTCGCCCCCGCGGCCAGCGGCCCATACGTGACGTAGCTGTGGCCGGTGATCCAGCCGCAGTCGGCGGTGCACCAGAAGAGATCCTCGTCGCGAAGGTCGAACACCCACTCGGCGGTCGTCTTCGCCCAGAGCAGGTAGCCGGCGGTCGTGTGCTTGATGCCCTTCGGTTTGCCGGTCGAGCCGCTGGTGTAGAGGATGAAGAGCGGCGACTCCGAATCCATCGCGGCCGGGGGCGTGTCGGCGGGCATCCCGGCGACGAGATCGTGCCACCAGACGTCGCGTCCCGGCACCATGTCGACCGGCTGGCCGGTCCGCTCGAGCACGATCACGTGCTTCACGCTCGGCGATTTCTTCAGTGCCTCGTCGACGTTCTTCTTGAGCGGCAGCTGCGTGCCGCGCCTCCAGCCGCCGTCGGCGGTGATCACGGCCACGGCCTTGGCGTCTTCATTGCGATCGGCGATCGCTTCGCTGGAGAACCCGCCGAAGATCACCGAGTGCACGGCGCCGATCCGGGCGCAGGCGAGCATGGCGATCACGAGCTCGGGCGTCATCGGCATGTAGATGGAGACGACGTCGCCGGCCTTGATGCCCAGCTGTTTCAGCCCGGCCGCACATCGGCAGACCTCCGCCAGCAGTTCCTGGTAGGTGTAGCTCCTCCGCTCATCCGTAGGTTCGCCCACCCACACCAGCGCCGTCTTCTCCCCCCTGCCGGCCGCGACGTGCGCGTCGAGGCAGGCGGCGGAGGCGTTGGTGTGGCCGTCGACGAACCACCTTGCCGTCGGCGGCCGCCAGTCGAGAACCTGGGCATAGGGCTTCATCCACGGGAGCAGTCGGGCGCGGGCGTGCCAGAAGCCCTCGGGGTCGCGGGCCGCCTCGTCGTAGAGCCGGCGGTAGTCGGCGAGCGAGCCGATCCTCGCCCGGGACGAAAACTCCGTCGACGGCGGAAACACCCGGCTCTCGTGCATGACGCTGGCAACCCTGCCGGCAGCCTTCTGTGGCTCGGTCATGAAATGCTCCCCTGCGGTGCGGATCTTAAGAATAAAGAGAACCAGAGACGTGGGCCCGGGAAGTCGTCCAGCAGAGCATCCGTGCGGCCGCCGGGCAATGGTTCGCGGCGATTTCAGCGGCGCGGCACGGTCTCCCCGGGGCCGGCCGCGGCGAACGGGCTGGGCGAGCCGACCGCGTCGCCGAAGCTGATCCCGAGGGCCCGGGCGGCCTGCACCGCCGAACTGCCGGGATCGACCCTGGAGAGCTTCCGGATCGCCGCGGCGATCGGCACGCTTTCGATGTTCGGCGGCTGGTAGCAGACCATCTCGCCGAACCGCCCCTGATGGATGAGGCGGACGGCGTGGGCGCCGAACTCCGTGGACAGCACGCGATCGAAGGTGGTCGGGTTGCCCCCGCGTTGCAGGTGGCCGAGCACGACGGTGCGGACCTCCCGATCGAGCCGCCTGCCCAGTTCGGCCGTCACGACCGCGCCGATGCCGCCGAGTTTCACCTGCTGACGATAGCCGGCGGCCGCCGCGTTCGCGTCGTCCGTGTGCACCGTGCCTCCCTGCGGCAGGTGCGCACCCTCAGCCACCACGACAAGCGTGAAGTTTTTGCCCTCCGACTCGCGTTCCTTGATCTTGCGGCAGATGTTGTCGAAGGTCCACGAAATCTCCGGCAAGAGGATCACGTCACCGCCGCCGGCGATCCCGGCGTGCAGGGCGATCCAGCCGGCATGCCGCCCCATCACTTCGAGCACCATGATCCGCTCGTGGCTCGCGGCGGTCGTGTGGAGTCGGTCGAGCGCATCGGTGGCGCAAGCCACCGCCGAGTCGAATCCGAACGTGAAGGCGGTCGCGCCGAGGTCGTTGTCGATCGTCTTGGGCACGCCGACGACCGGGATGCCGCATTCGTGCAGTTGCTGGGCGATGGTGAGCGAGCCGTCACCCCCGACGCACACGAGCCCGCAGATGGAGAGTTGGCGGACGGTCGTGGCCACCTGCTCCAGCAACGACCGATCGATGTCGACCCGCTGGTCTTCCCCGACCGTGGCGGAAAAACGCCCCTTGTTGGTGGACCCGAGGATGGTGCCACCCTGCGTGAGGATGCCGGCGGTGTTCCGCGCGGTGAGGGGCATGTAGCTGACGGGATCGACGAGCCCCTCGTATCCCCGGAGAAAGCCGACGCAGTCGTAGCCGAGCCGTTCACCGCTTTTGACGGCCGCGCGGATCACGGCGTTGAGCCCGGGGCAGTCGCCGCCGCTGGTGAGGATGCCGATCGTGGGCTTGTGGGCAGGCATGGGGATGGTCTTCGTCGGATTCCGAAGGCAAGATAGTGTACCGGAGCGACAGAGGGTTGCATCCCACCGCAGCCGGACGCCGGCCGTCGAGGCCGCGGCCGTTTCCCACGCCTGACCCCCGAAGCCCGCATGGCACGCGCAACGGTTTCCACGGCCTCCGCCGCCGCTCGAGCCCCGCGCGGCATCGAGATCGACCGCCTGCGCGACCTGCTGTTCGGGTCGACGCTCATCGTGCTGGCGGGCCTGTGGATCTACTCTCCCGCCTATCACGGTGACTGGCTCTGGGACGACGACCAGTTGCTCACGGCCAACCCGGTGGTGCAGTCCGGCTCGCTCGCGGGACTCGCGAAACTCTGGTTCAATCCCGACGGCGCCGACTTTTTCCCGCTCTCGTACACCGCCCTCTGGGCCCAGTGGCCCTTTTTCGGCAACCAACCCACCGGCTACCACGTCACCACGATCCTGCTGCACATCACGGCCGCCCTGTCGCTGTGGGCCCTGCTGGCCAGGATGCGGATTCCTGGCGCCTGGCTGAGCGGGCTGTTGTTCGCGATCCATCCGGTCTGCGTGGAGTCGGTGGCCTGGGTGTCGGAAACCAAGAACACGCTCTCCCTGCCGCTCTTTCTGCTCTGCTGTCTCTGCTGGGTCGTGCAGGACGAGGAACCCGATGCCCGGAAGCGGACGCGGTTCTACGTGCTTTCGATCCTGCTCTTCCTGCTGGCGATGCTGGCGAAGACGTCGATGGTGGCGCTGCCGGTCGTGCTGCTCGTGCACGCCTGGTGGAAGCGGGGGGGGGTGTCGTTCGAGGATGCGGTCCGCACGGCCCCGTTCTTCCTGATCTCGTTCGTCCTCGGCATCATCACCTGCAGCTACCAGTGGGGCCGGGCCATCGGCGCGGAGAAGATCCCGGTCGGAGGCGTCGCCTCGAGGATCGCCACGGCCGGCATGGCCATCCTGTTCTATCTCGGACAGATCGTCTGGCCGATGAATCTCCTGCCGATCTACCCGCGTTGGGAGGTCGATCCGCCCAAGGCGTGGCAGTTTCTGGCCTGGCCCGTGATCGCCGCCGCCGCCGCCTGGATCTGGGCCAACCGCGGCACGGCCGAGCGGCCGGGCTGGGGGCGGCACGCCGCCTTCGGCCTCGGATTCTTCCTGCTCATGGTGCTGCCCGTGCTCGGCTTCGTCACCATCTCCTACATGCGGATCACCTGGGTGGCCGACCACTTCATCTACCTCCCGATGATCGGCGTCATTCCCCTCGTCGGCGCCGCCCTGACCCGCTGGTACGAGCGGTCGGACGATGAATGGTCGCGAGCGCTGATCATGGCCGGCGGCGCGATCTCCGTGGCGGCGTGCATGCTGCTGTCGTTCCGCTACGCGAACGCCTGGGCCAGCGAAGACGCCCTCTGGACGCACACCCTGAGGAGCAACCACGGCGCCTGGCAGGCCCACAATCGGCTCGGGGCCAAGAAGTTCGCCCGCGGCGACATCGAGGGCGCCTACTACCATTTCACCCAGTCGACGAGGCTGCGACCCGATCTCGGTGAGACGCACAACAACCTGGGCTCCTCGCTCATGGCCAAGGGCCGCCTCGACGAGGCGATCAGGGAATTCGCCGAGGCATGCCGGCGCACCCCCGGCGTGCCGCAGATGCAGGTGAATCTCGCCAACGCGCTCTTCCAGGCGGGCCGCTTCGACGAGGCGTCCGCAGGATTTCGCGTGTTGCTGGAAAAGCAGCCGAACAATGCGGCCCTGCTCAACAACTACGCCGTCAGCCTCTACCGTCAGGGCAAGCGCGAGGAGGCCGTACGGACGTTCCGCCGGGCGGTCGAGATCGATCCCAATCTCAAGGATGCCCGCGACGGGCTGGCCATCGCCCTCGGCGAGCGGCCCGACCCTTTGGCGGCGCAGCAGCCGGGAGGACCGCCGCTGCCGCCGCAGCGGCCGGCGGCGCCACCCGGTCAATCCACGCTCGGCCCCACGTCGGCCCCCGCGCCTGTCGGCAAATCGTTCGACCCGCTCGGCATCCAGGGCAAGTGATCGCGGCGGCGGCTTCACGGCAAGGCTCGGCATCGTGCCGACCTTGCCTTGGCCGACCGCCTCCGGCCTTGGCGCTGGGCGGCACACACGACCGACGATCAACCCAGCCACGTGCGGCGGGCGAGCGTCAGGAGTTCGCCGATGCTCCGGCGGCTCTCGGCGAAATCCGCCTTGCTCACCCCGTGCCGACGGTCGGTGAAGGTGATGGGCACCTCGGCCAGGAGGCCGCCGGCCCGATGCACCCGCCAGAGCAGATCCTCCTGGAAGGCGTAGCCCAGGGCGAACGGGCCGGACACGCGGTCGAAGACCTCCAGCCGCACGGCGCGGAACCCGCTCGAAGCATCGCGGACCGGCACCCGGAGCACCCACCGGGTGAACCAGCCGACCAGCCGGCTGGCCACGTGACGGGAGAGCGGCCAGCCCACCGTGCGGCCGCCGGGAATGCGGCGTGATCCAACCACGACGTCGACGGGCCTGCCTCCCACGGGCTCCAGAGCCGCGAGAAGCCGCGGAATGTCGTCGGGATCGTGGCTGAAGTCGGCGTCCATGTTGACGGCGACGGCGAAGCCACGCCGCCGTCCCAGTTCGAACCCCTCGAGAATCGCGGACCCCAATCCGCGCCGGCCGCGCCGCACGAGCACGTGCAGCCGCGGATCGCGATCCGCGCGGGCCAGGGCGATGCCCGCGGTGCCGTCCGGCGAGTCGTCGTCGACGACCAGCAGCTGCAGGTCGGGCGAGACGGCCAACACGCGATCGATGAGCGCCGCGATGTTGTCGCGCTCGTTGTAGGTGGCGGTCACGACGAGCACCCGGCCCGCGGGCCAGTCGTCGCGTGAGTGGATGTCCGCGGTCGTCGACATGTTCGCCCAGAGCGGGTCTCAATCGCCGTAATGATGACTTGGTGAGCCGGCAGAGGAGGGCGAAGGGGTCGGCGAAAGCTCGAGGAGCATTGGGCTATCCTGCCCGCGCGACGAGACTTTTGCCGCCCCGGAGCCGGTGCTTCACCAACCTCGAGTGTCGCAAGCGTAACAAGACCGCGGACGACCGGCGATTTTCGCCCGTCAGCCGCCCCGCCGCAGCCTGGCGAACAGTCGGCGGTAATCCCCGAGCCGCACGGCGGCGACCGTCGGCCGCACGCCGGTCGGCACCAGCAGATCCTCCTCGATCACGACCATGTCGTCGTCCGTCCCGCAGGCCTCCCGCGCCGCGGCATCACGATCGGACGGCGGTCGTTCACCGGGGCGAACGTCGGAGTCGTCGCGGCGTTCCTCGACCTCGGCCAACTGCCGGACGAGCGCCGCCCCCTCGCCGCTGGACACGTGGAGGTGGCGACTGAAGTCGTCGGCGGACCGCACGAGATACCGTTCCACGATCCGTTCCTCCTGCTCGAAGAATTCCTGGAAGGGATCGGCCGAGGCGTCGAATACGAACTCCACGTCGGGGCCGCGCCATGGGTCGACGCGTCCGCCGCACGCCTGTTCTTCATCCGCCGTGCCGACCAGTTCGCCGATGTCGGCGAGGGGCCGCATCCCGATGCCGGACGGTCGATCCTCGAGCGGCCCGAACTCGATCACGCCCACACCGCCGTCGCCTCCGTACGCGGCCGACGCATCGTCCTCGGGGCGGCCCGCGTCACTCCAGCCCGGACGCCCCTCCCCGTGATCATGGTGATCACGACCGGTCGCAGGCCCGACCGCGGCGGCATCGTGCCGCGTCTCTCCCTCGACGATGTGCCCGAACAGCATCGGCGACGGCAGCCGTTGGATCTCCTGCCAGGCGGCGGCGATGTCGGAGGGTCTCACCCGTCGGTCGGCCCCGGCCACGAGCACGAGCGCCTGATCGCAGATCTGATTCATCAGCCGCGGCACGCCGTCGGCGGTGGTGTAGACGGCATCCTCGCAGCCGGGCTCGAAACAGCGGCCCCATTCCAGTCCGGCGGCCCTGGTCTGCGTCTGCAGGTAGGCGACCGTCTCCGCGTGATCGAGCGGCTCGAGATAGGC
Source organism: Pirellulales bacterium (assembly GCA_044346795.1). Classification (GTDB taxonomy): domain Bacteria; phylum Planctomycetota; class Planctomycetia; order Pirellulales; family UBA1268; genus CAMCQY01. The sequence goes on along the minus strand of JBIIYN010000090.1, from coordinate 2,382 downwards.
CCGCACGGCGATCCGTTGCGAAAAGCTTTCCATCTTCGGATCCGCCAGCCGCTCCTCGAGCGCCGGCGGACCGGCCAACACGAGGTGGACCGCCGGCAGCGGCGCCGGCGTGTTGGCCAACAGCCGCAGCTCCTCGACGAGCCGCAACGGCAGCGTGTGCGCCTCGTCCACGAGGATCACGAGCCCCGAGCCGGAGGCCGCCACCCCCCGAACCAACTCCCCCACGGCGATGCGCAGCTCCGCCTCGTCGATGCCGCGATAGGCCTGGCCCAGTTCCGCGAGGATCGACTGCCAGAGGGCGCGGCGGGTGCAGATGGTCGCGCCGGAGAGCAGGGCCACCCTGAAGTCCTCGCCCACGCTCTCGGCCACCTTCGCCAAGAGCAGCGACTTGCCCGTGCCCGGGGGCCCGACCACCAGCGCGATTCCCTCCGCCCGGCGGATGGCGCGGTCGATGCCGTGGAGGGCCGCGTTGATCACCCTGGCCGGGTGATAGAACTGCGTCCGGGGAACGGCCATGAAGGGGCGGGTGGAGGGGTGCCGACGCGGTTGATGCACGGGGTTGGACATCCGGAGGTGACGATCGCCACAGACACCCCCTTGGTTTCGACCAACGGCCGCGCCTTCCTGCACCGTCCGCCGGGGCCGTAGACTTTGCCGGGTGGAGAAAAAGCCGCTTCCCGGACCGGTGGCGCCGGATATGACGCCCGGAGGTGATCGTTTGTTTCACGTGAAGATCTGCGGAGTCACGACCCCCGAGGATGCGGACATGGTCGCCGCCGCGGGCGCCGACGCCATCGGCCTCAACTTCGTCGCCGGGTCGCCCCGGCTGCTCGACCTGCCCCGCGCCCGGGAGGTGGCCGCGGCCATTCCGTCCGGCGTCCTCCGGGTGGGCGTCTTCGCGGGTGCGGCGGTCGCCGAGATGCTTCGCGTTGCCGACGAACTCGCCCTCGATGCCATCCAGCTGCACGGTCATCTCGACGGCACGACGGAGCCGGTCGATCCGCCGCAGCGATGCATCGAGTTGGCGGGCCTGCCCGTGATCCGGGCGGTGCGTCTCGACGGCTCACGGCCCGACGGGGATGCCCTCACGGCGGCTCGCCAGTGGATCGCCGCCGCCACCGCCGCGGGCCGTGCGCCGGCGCTGGCGATCGTCGATGCCGCCATTTCACGGGGTGTCGAACCGGGGCGGCTGGGGGGCACGGGCGAACGGGTCGACTGGGCCGCATTGGCCCGGGCCGGCTCCCTCGCGGTGCCGATGGCGGTCGCGGGCGGGCTCACGCCCGAGAACGTCGCCGAGGCGATTCGCGTCACGGGGCTCGCGGCCGTGGACACGGCCAGCGGCGTGGAAGCCGGCCCGGGACGCAAAGATCCCCGGAAGGTGCAGGGGTTCGTGGCCGCCGCCCGCGGGGCGATGGCAAATCTCCGCTCGTAGCCGTGGAAACACCCCTCCGTGACGGCTCGGGGCACCGCTCTAGGCGGATGCGGGCGGAAGGCTACCATAGAGAGATTCTGAACACGTCTCCCCCACCCGCTCCAGGAGCCCTTCCCGTGTCGCATGTCGAAACCCGCCTGCCGTACAAAGTCGCCGATCTGTCGCTGGCCGATTGGGGCCGCAAGGAGATCATGCTGGCCGAGAACGAGATGCCCGGCCTGATGGCCTTGCGGGAGAAGTACGGCCGCTCCAAGCCGCTGGCCGGGGCACGGATCGCGGGCTGCCTGCACATGACGATCCAGACGGCCGTGCTCATCGAGACGCTCAAGCACCTCGGCGCCGAGGTCACCTGGAGCAGCTGCAACATCTTCTCGACGCAGGACCACGCCGCCGCCGCGATCGCCCAGGCCGGCTTCCCGGTCTACGCCTGGAAGGGCATGACCAACGAGGAATTCGACTGGTGCATCGAGCAGACGCTGTTCTTCCAAGACGGCGAGCCGCTCAACATGATCCTCGACGACGGCGGCGACCTGACGGCGATGGTGCACAACAAGTATCCCGAACTGATCGGTGGCATCCGCGGACTGTCCGAGGAGACGACGACGGGCGTCCATCGCCTCTACCAGATGCACGAGAACGGTGAGCTGAAGCTCCCGGCGATCAACGTCAACGACTCCTGCACGAAGAGCAAGTTCGACAACCTCTACGGCTGCCGGGAGAGCCTGGCCGACGGCATCAAGCGGGCCACCGACGTGATGGTGGCCGGCAAGGTGGTGGTGGTCTGCGGGTATGGCGACGTCGGCAAGGGCTGCGCCCACGCCATGAAGGCCCTGGGGGCACGGGTGATCGTCACCGAGGTCGACCCGATCAACGCCCTGCAGGCGGTGATGGAGGGCTACGAGGTCACGACCATGGAGGAGGCCGCCTCGCGGGGGCAGATCTTCGTGACG
>JBIIYN010000089.1:0-12559 GCA_044346795.1 Pirellulales bacterium | reverse complement strand
GCGATCATCTTCATGGGCCGCCACGGCGACCTGCCGCGTTCGCTGCGACGGCTCGCCGCCGCCCCCGCCGTGACCTGGCGCGGGTCGAGCAGGGGCTGAGCCGCCGGATGATCGGCGGCTCGGCGAAGGACTGCGGACGCATGACGGCTCACGGCGGACTCACGGCATGGCGACCGTCTCCCCGCCCGCCCGGGTCGCCAGCGCCCGAAACGTGGTCAGGTCCACGTCGTCGGTGATCAGCCGGACCGACCCATCCGCGTTGAGGAAATTGCAGCCGTTCGTGTGCGGCGAGAAGAACCCGCTGGGGCTGTTCGTGGACAGGTTCGGGCCGCTCGAGCGAATGTGGCAGGTCGTCTGCACGTTCGCCGGTCGATAATTCCACGACCGATGGGAGTAGCCCATCCGCTGCCACCAGCCATCGGCGTGCACGACCTCGCTGCCGGTGATGCTGCCCAGCCAGGTCGCCTCGGCCATCCGGCTCATCCGCTCCCCGACGATGACGGTTTTGGACAGTCCGTCCGTGATCTGACCGCTGCGGATCCGGCTGTTGCGGAAGAAGACCCCGTCGAAGCCGCCGTTGTTCTCGTGATCGGTGGTGCCGAGCACGCCGGCATAGGAGGAGACCGGGGCCCGGGCGAGCACGGTGCCGGATCCAGAGAGCGCGGTGGCCGCTCCCGACTCGCCGTAGTCGAGGATGTCGACGAGCCGCGGCGCGGTGTCGCTCGGGCAGACGTAGAGCCCCATCAGGCCCGCCGTCGAGCGGGCCGCCGCGTTGCGGGCATCCATGATCGGCGCCGCGAGATCGAGCTGGTCGTGCAGGCCGGCCTCCTCCACGTGGGGCAGGATGGAGGCGAAGAAGCTCCAGCCCGGCTCGAAGAAGCTCGTCGTCGTCGTCGTCAGCGTGCGCCAGTTGACGTTGCCCGGATCGCTCGCGGACGAAAACGCCGGCGGAAACGACCGCCTCGCATCGTGGAAATGCTGCAGGGCCAGGCCGACCTGCTTCAGGTTGCTCACGCACCCGGTCCGCCGGGCCGATTCCCGCGCGATCTGCACGGCCGGCAGGAGCAGGCCGACGAGCGTGCCGATGATCGCGATCACGATCAAGAGCTCCACGAGCGTGAAGCCGGCAGACCGGACGGCTGGGACGAAACGAACGACCGCCACAAGGCTGGTTTTCATGATCAGTCCACTAGGTTCTGTCTGGAAACTGCGCCGTATTGGCTGCGCCGTGGATTTTTGAGCGGATCGAGGCGGCAGAGCCAAGCCGTATCAAGGCGATACGGCGGGCGAGGCCAACGAAGAGCTGCTCAAAAAGACCAAGCAGACGGCCGAGCAAAGTTTTCAGACAGAGCCTAGAGCAAAAGGCGCGCCGAAACCGCACGGGGACACGCTCACGGCACGCTCGCCCGACGCGTGGCAGCCTCCCACGGCCATGCGCATGCCACGGGGAATCTTTCACCAGCGCGGCGAACAAATCACCGGCCACCCGCGCGGCGGCGGCATCAGCCCGTGAACCAGGTCGCCAGCCAGTAGAGGCCGCCGGCGAGGGCCATCGCCACCGGCAGCGTGAGGATCCACGCCAGCGCGATCTCCCGCACCGTCTCCGGCTGGATGCCCGACTTGTTGGCCCACATCGTGCCCGCCACGCCGCTCGAAAGCACGTGCGTCGTGCTCACCGGCATGCCGAGGTGATCCGCCATCGCGATCGTGCCGGCGGCCACCAGTTCCGCCGCGCCGCCCTGCGCATAGGTGAGGTGCGTCTTGCCGATCTTCTCCCCCACGGTGACCACGATCCGCTCCCAGCCGAACATCGTGCCGATCCCCAGGCAGAGCGCCACGCCCATCACCACCCACTCGGGCACGTATTCCACCGGTTTCGCCAGCTGGCCGGCCAGGCTCTTGAGCACGAGCCGACGATCCTCGGCCAGCGTGTCGCCGAACTGCCGCAGGAGCGTCCGCACGGAGGCCCCGAGCTCGACAAGTCTCGTCCGCAGCTGCCACCGCTCCTCGGCGGGCAGGTCGGCGAAGCTCGCGCGGCCGTCGAGGCTCGCCAGCACGCCCTGCACGAGCGGCAGCGGATCGAGCGTGGCGAGCACGACGTCGTCGGCCGGATACGGATCGAGCACGTCGTCCACGAGCGACGCCTCGATCACCCCCGCCGCCGCCACGCCCTCGCTCCGCGACAGCCGCTCCACCTTGGCCTCCGCCAGATGCCGATCCCGCAGGGCCGCCATCAGGCCCGAGACCTGCGGCGTCGAAAGCTCCTGCTCGAGCTTCTGCGCGGCCGCGACCGTGGCCGTCAGGTCGGCCGAGGTGGACCCCATGTCGAGGGCGTAGGCGGCCGGCACGATGCCGATCAGCACGAGCATGATCAGGCCCATGCCCTTCTGGCCGTCGTTGGAGCCGTGGGCGAAGCTCACGCCGGTGCAGGTGCCGATGAGCAGCGCGCGGATCCACCACGGCGGCGGCCGGTCGCCCTGGGGCGGCTCGTAGAGCTCCCGCGCCGGGATGAGCGCGCGGGCGAGCAGGAGCAGCGCGGCGGCCAGGCCGAATCCGATCGCCGGCGAGACGAGCAGGGCGATCGCCACCTCGGTGGCCTTGTGCCAGTTGATGCCGCGGGCCATCGATCCGTGCTCCATCCAGGCGTTCATCATTCCCACGCCCATGATCGAACCGATGAGTGAATGCGAGCTCGAGGCTGGCAGGCCGCGGTACCAGGTCGCGAAATTCCAGATGATCGCCGCGCCGAGCAGCGAGAGCACCATCGCCAGGCCGCGGCCCGTCTTGATGTTGACGAGCAGATCCACCGGCAGCAGGTGCACGATGCTGAAGGCCACGCCGATGCCGCCGGCGTGCACGCCGATGAAGTTCCAGAGGCCCGACCAGACCACGGCGGGCGTCGGCTTCATCGACTTCGTGTAGATGACCGTGGCCACGGCGTTGGCGGTGTCGTGGAAGCCGTTGATCACCTCGAATCCAAACGCGATCAAGAGCGCGACGAGCAGCAGGAAGAGCTGGCCCGTGCCGAGCGTGTTGAAGGCTTCCATGACTTCCATGACGTCCGGCCGCGTGCCGAGGTGACTGGCGGAATGCGACGAGGGCATCCGGCCCGAATCGGAACTGAAGCTACGGGGCGGTCCCGACCGGGACAAGCAGCCGGAAAAACCGCATCGAATTCTCACAATGTGAGCGGGGTGGGAGCGGGACCGGGGCGTGCCGATTTGAACCGCCGTGGGGGCGGCTGCGTAGACTGTGAGGCTCGCGACCACACACACCAAACAGGAGCGGCGAGCGTGGCGGGTGGCGATCGACTGCGGGTGGAACGGCGGCTGGCCGGCTCGACCGTGGCCTACATGCACCACGGGATCGACGTCGGCGACGGCACCGTCGTGCACGCGCGGCCCGACGACTTCCGCAACCCGCTGGCCGGCGGCCGAGTGGAGCGGACGAGCTACGCGGCCTTCGCGGGCGGCGGCGACGTGCTCGTGACCACGGAGCCGGCCGCCACGTATCCGCCCGACGAGATCGTCGCCCGGGCGCTCGCCCATGTCGGCCGGGAGGGCTACTGCCCGGTCGTCGACAACTGCGAGCACTTCGCCACCTGGTGCGCGACGGGCGAACGGACGAGCCGGCAGGTTGAGATCGTGCTCGAGCGGATCGGCGGCGCGGCGGCGCGGGTGGCGACCGTGGTGTCGGCCCGCCGGATGCTCGCGGCCACCGCGGTCGGCGCCGTCGAACGTGCCGCCGTGCGGACGGCCGTGGCCGCGACGGCCCGTACGACCCTGCGGCTGGGGCTCCGCACGCTCCTCCCTGCGGCGGTCGCCGGCGAGGCCGCGGCCCTGGCCGCCGAATGGACGGCCCATCACGCCGGCCGCTCGGCCGCCGACAGCCGCCGGGCCGGCGAGGCCGCGGGGCTGGCGACGTCGGCCGCGGCCTGTGCTGTCGCCGGGCTCCCCGCGGGGCCGGGCGGCGTGGCGGCCTGTGCGCTGGCCGGCGCGGCGATCTGGGCCGGCGGCGGGCTGGCCGCCCAGGTGGCCGGCGACCTCGCGAAACGGGTGACGAAGACCCGCTGACCGCTGCGGCCGATACGCCCCCGCCAGACCGCCTCCGAGCCTGAGGGTCAGGAGACGGATGCGAGTTCGCGGCTCAGGGCTTCGAAGTCGCCCAGTCGGTGCTCGACGACCGTCCGCACGATCGAGGGATCGAGCCTGCGGTATTCATGGACGGCGACGTTGCGAAAGCCGACCATCCGCCGCATGCGCTCCGCCACGTCCGGTGACAGGAGCGACTCACGCTCGAGCATCGTGAAGGCATCGGCGCTGTCGGTCGGCACGCCGAGGTGTCGTCGCGACACTTCGCGGCAGGCGGCGTCGATCGCCAGCTCACACGCCCGCTGGAGATTGAGCACGACGGCGTCGAGCACCATCGCATCCGCGAGCCGGCCGAGGTCGCCGGCGACGTAGCGCCGCACCGATGCGAGGCAGCGGTCGATGCTCGCGAGTTTCTGGATCACGACGTCATCGACCACGCAGCTTCTCCGTGAACGCCCGGGTGGCCGCCCGGCGACGCGGCGCGAATGCCGCGTGGTCGGACAACGCATGCGTCGTGAACAGGTCGGCCTCGGCGGCCGGTGTCACGAGAGGACGGCCGTGGTGGGTGGCCTCCACCCGCAACAGCCCTCCGGCCTGCCTGAGGTCGACGAGATCGACGGCCGCGCCCAGCCGTGCTTCCAGCCGACCTTTCGTATCGAAGAGCGTGACCGGATCCAGATTCCGGTCGCACAGCACGCCGACGTCGATGTCGCTGTCGCCACGGGCCTCGTCCCGCGCCCGACTGCCATAGAGCCAGGCGCCGAGCAGCCGGCGATCGGGAAAGGCCCTGGCCAATTCCTCGAGCAGAACATCGGTGAGCGCGGCGGTGGCGACCATGCCCACAATCATAACTGCGGGCATAGCTGCTGGAACCGGCTCGTGGGCGGAGGAGAGGGGACCCTTCCGCAGCGACCCCATGGCCGTGTGCGACCCACTCTCGGTCAGCGGTATTCGCTCAGCGACCCGCGGCCTGCCAGCCGCCGGCCGGCGTGAGGACCAGTTCGATCTGCCAGCGGATCTCGGGCCCCGGGAGCTGCTTGAGCGTCGCCCGCGGCCGAAAGAGCTGCACGGCGCCGTCGTCGGTGCTCGGCCGCGCTCGCTGCGCCGGCCTGCCGTATTCGTCCTTGTCCACCCGGACGACGAGGCCGTCGCCGTCGAACCGGCCCACCCAGTCCCGACCGAAGCGGTAATCGTACGTCGTGTTGAAGACGTCGGCCTGCGGCACGCCGTCGCGCAAGACGTCGTAGCGGTAGTAGAGGGGCGACACCCTCGGAAAGCGGATCCGTACCGGAAAGGCCTCCGGCCGCCGGCGCGGCATCCCCAGCGGCGAGACGACCTCGATGGTCTCGCCGGGAAACTCCGCCCTTCCGTCGGGGCCCGTGACCGCTTCACGCTTCGCCTTCTCGTAACCCCAGAGTTCGACGACCTGACCAGCCGCCGGAGAGCCGTCGGCATTTCTCGCTACAACCGTCACGTCGAGCGTGCTCATGGTGGTCACCGGCAGGAGCAGCGAGATGCCACCGAGCAGCGCCGCCAGCGCGATGACGAGCCCCAGCACGACGAACAGGATGACTCCCAGCAGGCGGAGCGTTTCCCGGGACCGCGTGATCATGCCTCCTCCGGTCGTGAGAGCCACCTGCGAAAGCCTGCCATGGCGACGTCTCGTGCATCAAGTTCAACCGCGGTCGCGGTAGTCGGAGAGCGATCCCGGGTTCCACGACACCCGCAGGGCGTTGAGCACCGCCGCCACGTCGATCGCCTCCTGCACGAGCGCGCCTGCGGCCGGGGGCAGGAAGCCGGCCGCCGCGAAGCCCATGCCGATCAGGCTCGCCGCCATGCCGCCCACGGCGCTCTGCAGCGCGATCGACCGCAGCCGACGGCCGATGTGGAGCAGCTCGTCCACCCGTTCGAGCGCCGTGTCCATCACCACCGCGCCGGCGGCCTCGCTCGTCACGTCGCTGGCCGCCCCCATCGCGATGCCGACGGTCGCGGCGGCCAGCGCCGGCGCGTCGTTGATGCCGTCCCCCACGAAGAGCGTCGGCGCCTCCGCCGTGGCCTGCTCCACGAGCCGCAGCTTGCCCTCGGGCTGGATGCCCGCGTGCACCTCCGTGATGCCGACCAGGTCGGCGAGCCACCGCACCTCGCTCTCACGGTCGCCCGAGACGAGCATCACGCGGGAGAGCCCGTGCGCCGGCTTCAAGTGGCCGACGAACGGCCGGCCGTCCGCCCGCGGCGAATCGCGAAACCGCAGCACGGCCTCGGTCTTGCCGTCCACCACGACCACGCACTCGAGCCCGCCGGCCACGGGCGGCAGCTTCGCCACCCCCGCGGCATCGAGCTGCGGCAGCTTCTGGCGGCTCGTGATCGCCACCTCGTGCGCGGCGGCCTCGCCATTGAGCCGTTGCACCTGGCCCACGAGCCCCTGCCCCGGCTTCTCGGCGAGCGCCTCCACCTCGAGCAGCCGCACCGACTGCTCCGCGGCGGCCTGCACCACGGCGGCCGCGAGCGGGTGCTTCGAGTAGGTCTCGAGGCTCGCCGCCAGCGCGAGGATGTCGGCCCGGGAAAGGCCGCCGAGCAGCACGACGTCGGTGAGGCTCGGGCTGCCGTAGGTGAGCGTGCCGGTCTTGTCGAAGATCGCCGTGCGGCAGGTGTCGAGCCGTTCGAGGATGGCCGGATCGCGGATCACGATGCCGCGCTTCGCCGCCAGCGAGACGGCGCCGATGATCGCCACCGGGATCGCGATCAGGAGCGGGCAGGGGGTGGCGACGACCAGCACCGCCAGAAAACGCGTGGCACTGCCGCTCACAAACCAGGCGGCCGCGGCGATCGCCACGGCCAGCGGCGTGTAAAGCGCGCCGAGCGAGTCGGCCATGCGGCGGAGCTGCGGCCGCTGCTCCTCGCTGGCCCGCAGCACGTCCATGATCTTGGCGTAGCGGCTGTCGCCGGCCAGGCGGTCGGTGCGGATTTCGAGGGCGGCATGCCCGTTGATGGCGCCCGAGAGCACGGTCGAGCCTGGGGCCTTCGCCATCCGGTAGGGCTCGCCGGTGAGGTAGCTTTCGTCCATCGAGCCGCGGCCCGCCACCACCGTGCCGTCCACCGGGCAGATCTCGTGTGGCAGCACCACGATCAGGTCGCCCACGGCCACTTCCGCAAGCGCGATCTCGGTGAGCCCCGCGGCCGACTTGCGATGGGCGAGCGACGGCATGCGGCGGGCCAGCGCGTTGAGCACGTCGCCGGCCCGGCTGACGGCCCTCGACTCGAGCGCCTCGCCGCCGGAGAGCATCAGCACCACGAGCACGCCGGCGAGGTATTCGCCGAGCACGATGCTCGTGATGATCGAGAGGCCGGCGAGCAGGTCGGAGCCAAACGTGCCGGCACCCAGCTTGACGAGCAGATCCCAGACGAGCGGCACGCCCCCGAGCACGAGCATCACCACGAGCGGCAGGTCGGCGCGGGTGAGGCCGCGGCCCGGCAGCCAGCGGGCGGGGTCGATGGGCCCGAGCGGCACCGGCACACCGCCCTGACCCGACCAGGTGATCACCGCCCAGGCGGCGAGCGCCACGAGCGCCCCCACCGCGATCAGCTCGTTGATCGGCAGCGGCCGGGCCGGCGACGGGCCCGACGCGGCGCGAACGGAAGGCGTGGACATGGCGGCGGGCTTGGGGCGTTCTTGGTGACGGTGCAGTGGGCGCGAGGCGAATGACAGTGTGCGTCAGCTGTGCATGCGGGCGACCGGGTCGCCCTGGGCAATGATCGCGGCCTCTTCGGCCGCCAGCCACTCGAGCCGCGCCCGCACCACCGGCTCGGGAGCCATGTCGCAGGCCAGGCGGACATAGGTGGCGTGATGCCTTGCCTCCGATTCGAACAGGCTGCCGTAGAATTCCCGCAGCTCGTGGTCGGCGACATGGTCGCGGAGCAGGGCGAACCGCTCGCAGCTGCGGGCCTCGATCAGCCCCGCCACGAGCAGCCGGTCGACGGCGCGGGACGGCTCGTCCTTGCGGACACAGGCATGCAGCCGCTGGCCGTAGCTGGAGGGGGACAGCTTGCGGAAGCGGATGCCGCGTCGCTCGAGGAGATCGAGCACCAGCCGGAAGTGCTCCAGCTCCTCGTTGACGATCTCCGTCATGGCGCGGGCCAGCGGCACGTGGTCCACGTAGGAAAAGAGCAGGTTCATGGCGACGCCCGCCGCCTTTTTCTCGCAGTGGGCGTGGTCCACGAGCACGGCGTCGAGGTCGGCGTCGACCTGCGCGAGCCAGCGGGCGTCGGTGGCGGATTGCAGGCTGAGCATGCGGGCGCAGGGTGCCGGGAGGGTCGGGTCCGACATCATAGCGGCTCCGCCGCCCGGGGCCGGCTTCACGGCAAGGCTCGGCATCCTGCCGACCTTGCCTTTGCCGACCTCCGTCGGCTGGTGGGGGCGTCGCATCCTGCGACGCGATCGTGGGCAAGACACCCGGGCCTCCGGCCCTGGCGCCCGAGGTGATGCAACCGCCTCCCGCTCATTCGTCGTCCGAATCGATGCCGTGCCGGCCCAGCTTCTGCTCGAGCCCGCTCATCGTGAAACCGAGGATTTCCGCCGCTTTGGCCCTGTTTCCGTCGGTGTGATCGAGGATGCGCCTGAGGAGGCGACGCTCCATCCACCCGAGGCAGCCCGCGTAGAGATGCCCGCGGCCGGCATGGAGGTGTTTCTCGATGTACTGCTCCCACGAGAGCGCGTCGTCTTCCGCCGTCGAGCCGTCCGCCCCGCCGCTGCCGGACCGGGTCGCCGATCCGGCGGCCGCGGCCGCCACGTCCTGCCCGAACCGCAGATCGCTCGCGAGCAGTCGATCGGCCGCCTTCATCACCGCCTCGCGCACCACGCTCCGCAGTTCCCGCACGTTGTTGGGCCAGCCGTAGGATCGCAACGCCAGCCTCGCGTCGTCGGTCACGAACGGCTGGGGCCTGCCCAGTTCGTGGCTCGCCTCGGCGACGACATAGTCGGTGAGCAGGTCGATGTCGTCTGCCCGCTCGCGAAGCGCCGGCACGTGGATGGCATACGACTTGAGAATGAAATACAGCTCCCTGCGAAACGCTCCCGCCTCCACCAACGGCTCGAGATCGCTGTTGGCGATGGCCAGCACCCGCACGTTCGTCCGCACCGGTTCGTCGCCGCCGATCCGGGTGAAGATCCCCTCGCGGAGGATCTTGAGCAGCGTCAGCTGGGTGTTGTAGGGCAGGGCCTCGATTTCGTGCAGCACGAGCGTCGCCTCCGGCCACTCCTCGAACTTTCCGACCCGCCGACGGTTCGCGCCGGCGAAACTCCCCTTCTCGTAGCCGAACAGTTCCCGGTCGAGCTTCTTCGCCGAATCCACCCTGCACCACGCCTCCAGCAGACGCCCGCCGATGCGCGGCGAGTGCTGAAAGATGGCCTTCGCGACGAGATCCTTGCCGGTCCCCGCCTCGCCATGGATCAGGACGGCGGCATCCGAGGCCGCGACGTCGGCGATCGCCTTGAAGACCTTCTGCATCGCAGCGGAGCGCCCAACCAGCTCGCTGTCGACAGGCGGTGGATCGACGGCGCCGCCGACCTGGGATGCCGTCGCCCGCATCGTCGGCCCCTGGATCAAGGGCCGGATCATCGCCTGCAGATCGGGCGGGTTGAGCGGCTTGAGGAGGTAGTCGAACGCCCGCAACTTCCGGGCATGGACGGCGGTTTCCGCGGAGCCGAAGTGGTCGAGCATGATCACCGGCACGTCCCGCCGTCTCCGGGCCTCGTTCAAGGCCTCGCCCCCCGGTCCGAGCCACAGGCTGCGGTCGATCAGCACGGCCGCCGGCTGTGTCTCGAGCCAGGCGGTGTTTCCGGCGGCGGCGGTGCGGGCGGTCTTCACGTCCAAAGACGGCGCACCCGGTGACATCGAAGCGAGGGCCGCGCGGACCGACTCGTGCGTCTTCTCATCCTGGTCGATGACCAGGATGACGGGCCGGATCGTGGCGACGACCTCTTCGCTCGCGTCGAGCCAGTTGGCGATGACGACGCTCATGCAGGAGCTCTGATCCATCGCCGCGGTATCTCGCACCGATGCGTCGGCTGCGCCGGGCTCGTCGCCGGACGCCTGTCCGGAGCCCGCGGCGGGGGCGCGGAACTCGACGCTGAACACGACGGCGCCGACCCGCAGTTCGTCCCCATGACTCAGCTCGACGCTTCCGGCGACTCGCTCGCCGTTTACGTACGTGCCGTTGCGACTCTTGAGGTCGGTCAACTCCGCCCGGTCGCCGCGGCTGTCGATCCGGCAGTGCCGTCGGCTGACGCTGCCGCTGACGACGCGGATCGCACAATCCTTGTCCCGGCCGATGACCGTGGAGCCTGCCGCGATCGGAAGCTCCGTGCCTCCGTACTTGCCGCCGACGATCTTGAGCGACAGGGCCATGAAATGTCCTCCACACCGGATCGCACGACCGCACGACACCGAGAGCCAACCCCCTATTCAGGCGGGTCGAGTGTAATGTCGTCGCGGGCGGCAAGCAAGTCGAACCCGCAGCCGCAGCCGGCGCGGGCCGCGGCGGCTCGGTCGGGCGGAGCGGTCGCGTGGCCGGCCCGGCATGGCCGCGTGGTTGCTGGAATGGGGTGTCACGGCCACAATCCGGGCGACGTTCGGCCGGAGTGCCCGGACGTCGCCGGTTTCATCCACCGCCCCGCCGGAACCGCCCTGCATGATCGCCTTCGACCGCCCCGGCGGCCCCGCGCGTGGTAAGAAGCCCGACCGCAACGTGCTGGGACAGCCGCTCACGCCCTGCTCCACCGAGCCACTCACGGGATTCTTCCGCGACGGCTGCTGCCGCACCGGCCTCGACGACACCGGCGTGCACACCGTCTGCGCCGTGATGACGAAGGATTTCCTGAAGTTCACCGTCGCCGCCGGCAACGATCTGGTCACCCCGCGGCCGGAATGGGGCTTCCCGGGACTCGTGGAGGGGGATCGCTGGTGCCTCTGCGCCTCCCGCTGGCTGGAGGCGGCTCGCGAGGGCCGCGCGCCGCCGGTGGTCCTCGAGGCGACGCACGAGAAGTCGCTCGACGTCGTGCCGTTCGAACTGCTCAAGAAGCACGCCTTCCGCGCCGCATGACGTCGCTGCTGCCGATCGCGATCGGACTCGTCGCCCTGCTCTACGCCTCCGTGGGGCATGCCGGCGCCACGGGCTACATCGCGGTGATGACGCTCCTGGGGCTGCCGGCACCCGTCATCCGGCCGACGGCGCTCATGCTCAACGTCGTCGTCGCCACGGTCGCGACCGCGCAGTTCCTCCGGGCCGGGCACTTTCGCGGCCGGCTCTTCTGGCCGCTCGCGGCCGCGAGCGTGCCGTGCGCGGTGGCCGGCGGTGCGGCCGCCCTGCCCACCGCCGCGATCGAAGCCTGCCTGGGCTTCGTGCTCCTGTTCTCGGCCGCACGGATTCTGCTCGACGCCCGCGCGCCGTCCGACGCCACCGCGCAGGCCGCGGGCAGGGCCGCGGCGCTTGCAACACCGGGCGCCTTGGCGCTGCTCGGCGGTGGCATCGGCCTGCTGTCGGGCCTCACGGGCGTGGGGGGCGGGGTGTTTCTCACGCCGGCGCTGCTGGCCTGCGGGGCGGCGCCCGTCAAGACGATCGCCGCCGTGACGGCCCCCTTCATCCTCGTCAACTCGCTGGCCGGGCTCGTCGGCGGCCTGCTGGCGGGCCGCTCGTTTCCGGCCGTCGGCCTGCCGGTTGTCGGCGCGGCGGTCTTGGGCGGCGCGATCGGCTCGCAGTTGGGCGCGTTTCGCCTGCCGGTGCAGACGCTGCGGCTCCTGATGGCCGGCGTGCTCGTGATCGCCGCCGTGAAACTGCTGACGTGAGCCGGGCGGCCGCGAGTCAGTGGCCGCCCGACTTGGAAAACAGGTTGAGCACCACGACCCCCGCCACGATCAGCCCCATCCCGGCGATCGCCGCGGCATCGGGCTTCTGCCCCAGGAAGAGCCAGCCGATCAGGGCGATCAGCGTCACGCCGGCGCCGCTCCAGACGGCGTAGGCGACCCCCGCCGGGATGTCCTCGAGCGTCAGCGACAGAAAGTAGAACGCCAGCCCGTAACCGAGCACGACCGCCAGGCTCGGCAGGGGCCGGGTGAAGCCCTGCGTCGCCCGCAGGAAGCTCGTGCCGACCACCTCGGCCACGATCGCGATCATCAGGTACAACCACGACCACGACATCTCGACCACCTCTTCGTCGCTTCCGCTCCGGCGGCCACGGCAGCCGCCGCGGTGCAGGCGGCCACCCGCGACGCACACCAGACGAGCCCCACGATGATACCCGCGCCCACGCGGACCGGCACCGACGGCCGCACCCTCGAAGCCATCCTCGCCAACGCCAGCCCGGAAACCCGCGCGACCATCGAGGTGCTCGGGGAAATCCTCGGCCGGCACCCGGCCTCCGCCCTGTCGCCGACGTCGTTTGCGACCCACCACCTGGGCATCGACGCCACCCA
>JBIIYN010000365.1:0-3707 GCA_044346795.1 Pirellulales bacterium | reverse complement strand
AGCTGATTCTCGGGCATGAGCGACTGCGTCGAGAGCACGCGGCTCTCGATCTCGTCGAGCGACAGGGTCACCCGCTCGGTGGGCGCCTGGAGCGTGACGCTCGTCGGCGTCTCCTGCACCACGATCCCGGCGATCGATCGACCGTCTTCGGTCACGATGATGGTGGTCTGGTAGTCGCGGCCGACGATGCCGCTCGGGTCGAGCAGGTTCGCGAGCAGGTATTCCAGATCGGACCGGTTCGAGCCGGTGAGATCGGGCCCGATCCTGCCACCCTCGCCGTGCAATTGGTGGCAGCTGCCGCAGGTTTTCGCAAACGTGACGCGGCCGTGCGACAGGTCGGCCCGCTTCATCGCCTCGGGGCCGAGCCGCGTGCGCCAGGCCGCGAACTCCGCGTGACGATCGGCCGGCGTGGCCCGCGCGGTACCCCAGTTTTTTTGCAGCTTCTCGAGCACCCGCCTGTCGTTCGACCGGGCCAGCTGGCCGACCGTGAACGCGGAGAGATCGCCGCGGGGCACGGTTCCCGCCGCGATCGCGTCGAGCAGGGCGAGGGTCCAGGCCGGCCGTGATACGAGCGTCGCGATCGCCGCCTGGCGGCCGCCAGCGGACAGGCCCTCGTAGCCGGCGATGATCGCCTGCGGCGTGTCGTCATGCGGCACCGACGCCAAGGCCGCGAGCACGTCCTTCTGGATGACCGCGTCGCCGATCAGTTTTTGGAGGATCGGCGGCAGGCCCTCGTCCTTCACGGCCACGAGCGAGGCGAGCGCGTCGCGGCGGGCCGCCACATCGGCCGTCGCATCGGCCACCACCGCGCGCATCGGCGGCACGACCCGCGGATCGCCGAACCGGACGGCCACGAGCCGGGCCAGCCGCCGCACACCCTCGTCGGGATCGGCCGAAAGGATCTCCCACGCCCGCTGCCACGCCGGCGGGGCCGCCATCCGGCCCCGGCTGGCGAGGGCCGCCACGATCTCGTCGAGCATCCACTTGCGCGTGGCCGCGTCGGACGACAGGAGCCGGTCCACGAGCCGCTCGTAGCCCGACTGGTCGAACGCCAAGCGGCGGACGATGAACCTCGAAACCGTCGGAATACGGCTGACAGCCGCGAGTTCGAGCGCGCGAGCAGGGTCGAGCGGCACGAGCGGCTCGATCGCGTACCAGTGCATCAGCGGGAGGTTGTGATCACCGGCGTCCTCAGCGTGGGCGACGAGCGCCGTCGCGATCGGATAGCGGGCTGGCGGCGGAATCCGCTGCAGCGCCGAGGCGAGGGCGAGCCGGACGACGGGCGAAGGATCATTGGCCGCCAGGCTCTCGAACCGCTCGAGCAGTGCGGGCGAGACGTGCTTCCGCTCCGCCGCGAGTTGGATCGCCCAGCCGCGGACCGCGGGCTCCGACTCGTCGAGCAGTGTCGTGAGCCCCGTCTCGTCGAGCTGGCCCGTGACGTGCAACGCCCAGATCGCCCGCAGTTTCTGCGGCGCGGTCGTGGCGACGGCGAGTTTCTCCCGCAGCAGCCGCGGCGTGTCGGCGGCGAGACGGCCGGCCGCGGCCCGCTCCTGGAGGATCCGGCGGGCGTGCCGCACGAACCAGTCGTTTTCGTGACCGAGCAGATCGACGAGCGCGGCATCGCCCTCGCGGGCGAGGTCCACCTTCACCGGCGGCGCACGGTCGTAGACCACCTTGAAGATCCGGCCGTTGCCGCGGTCGACTGCATCGCGCTGCTGGTGACACTGGGCCCGGTCGTACCAGTCGATGAGCACCATCTGACCGTCGGGCCCGACCTGCAGCGAGATGAACTGCGACCACGAATCGTTGGCGAAGAGGAAGTCGGGCTCGCCGTCACCGACGTAGCCCGAACCGGACGGCGTGAGCCGGTCTTCGTTGAGCCGGGCGCCGTGAATGTTGTTCATGAACAGCCGGCCGCGGTAGCGGGCCGGCCACGCGCCACCGAGGTAGATGCAGGCGCCTGAATGAGCGTGGCCGCCGCCGAGTTCCTCGCTCAGATGCGTGTGCCGCGCGATCGTCTTGATGTCGTCGAAAGCGTAGGGATTGTAGTGCTGCCCGGCCTGCCGCTGGTATCTCGCCCCCGGGATCACATGGTAGAGGTGCGGGATCACGCAGGCCGTCTGGAAGGCCTGACCGACGTCGTTGAAGTCCACGCCCCAGGGATTGCTCGTGCCCTCGGAAAAAACCTCGAACTCGTGCCGCACGGGATGATATCGCCAGATGCCCGCGTTGATCTTCACGCGGTCGGCGTCGGGCGTGCCGGGCTTGCCGACCGCCGAGTGGGTGAACACGCCGTGGCAGCCATAGAGCCAGCCGTCAGGCCCCCAGATGAAGGAATTCAGCGTCTCGTGCGTGTCCTGAGCGCCCCAGCCGTCGAGCAGGATCCGGGGCGGGCCGTCGGGCGAGTCGTCGCCGTCGGCGTCGGGGAAAAACAAAAACTCGGGTGCCGCCCCCACCCACACGCCGCCGAACCCAACGGCGATGCCACTGGCGAGGTTCAGCCCCTCGACAAAAACCTTGCGGGAATCGAGCACGTGGTCGCCATCGGTGTCCTCGAAGACGAGGACTCGGTCACGGGCTTCGGCGGCCGGCACCTTGTGCGGATAGGCGTAGCACTCGACCACCCAGAGCCGACCGCGATCGTCGAAGCACATCGCGATCGGCTGGCAGACCTCGGGCTCAGCCGCGAGCAGCGTCACGGAGAAGCCGGGCGGGGCGGTCATCGCCCTCGCCGCATCCTGTCGCGTCAGGCCGTCGGCGGATTCGCCGGCAGCGACGCCGTGGAGGGCACGAAACACGACGAGTGTCGCCGTCGCGGCAAGGACCCACCGGGAGTGCGGAGAGTGTCTCATAGGTGCCGTGCGAACCGGGGAAATGAACCGACCCGACGCGGAGTGTCGCATGATCAGCCGGACGCGACCATGATACTTTGCGCAGGATATTTGAGTTTTTTTACCACTCCCCTGTCTATTCGCCACCCAAGAGGGCACCCGTGCTGCACGGCAACTGTCCGATGCGGTGCGTCCGCACCTCGATGAACCGGCGGTCGGCCGGGGACTCGAACGGCCCGGTGTAGACCCGCCACGGCCCGGCATGCCGCTTCTCCGTGGCGAGCCGATACCCGATCGACGCGCCGGGATCGCCGCGAAATCGTCAAGACGAACGCGATTTCCTCACCGCGCTGCACGGCTTTGTCACTGATTTCGGCGGGCGGCGTGGTCGGCTGGAGGCCGACGGGCGGCCAGAGCCGCTCCCGCACGAGCTTGGTCTCGGGCAGCACGAGGCCGAGGTCGCCCGTGTCGGCGATCCAGGCGTCGGGATGCGCACGGACCGCCGCGATTCGTTCGCGATGATCCGCCGCGTCGATGAGCATAGAGCCCCAGTGAGAACCCGTGCAATGAGGCCGGAACGATGTGATGTTTCGGGGCATCAGCATGAACCGGGCAGCTGGACGTGGGTGCGGCAGCCTCCCTCGGCAGGTCTACGATCGGCACGGTACGATAAGGATGCTGCATCGCCCGTCACCGCACGAACCGCCGCATGACACCGAGCCGTTTTCGCACCGACGATCTCCGCATCGACGAGATCAAGGAACTCTCGCCGCCCGCCCACCTGCTCCGCGAGTTTCCCTGCACCGAATCCATCGGCGAACTGGTGTCGGGCACGCGGACTCGGCTCCACGCCATCCTGCGCGGAGAGGACGACCG
>JBIIYN010000364.1:0-3715 GCA_044346795.1 Pirellulales bacterium | reverse complement strand
GGCCGGCGCGGTTCGCGACGGTCCCAGCGGCGCGGTGCCCGCCGCCGCCAGCCGCTCGATGAACTGTCGATCGCGGTGCCGCCCGCCGCCTCCCCCGACACCCCGTCGCTCCCGACCGATACGACGCTCTCGGCGGCGTTTCCACCGGCCGACGCCCCGGCCACGGGCATCACCACCCATCGTGATCAACCGTATGGACAGGCTGCGGACGACCGCGGCCGGCATGGTCGCCGGCGGTTCGACCTGCACCTGCCGGCGGGCTGCAACGCCGGCGGCATGCCACTGGTGGTCTGGATCCATGGCGACACGTGGCGGGACGGCTCGAAGGCCGACTGCCCCATCGTCTGGCTGGCGGATCAAGGCTATGCAGTGGCCAGCATCGGGTACCGGCTCAGCGATGCCGCGATCTTCCCGGCGCAGCTGGAAGACTGCCGTGAGGCCGTGGCGGAGATCGAACGCAACGCCGAGACCTGGGGCATCGACCGCAGTCGCGTCGCGGTGGTCGGCGGCGGCGGCGGCGGCCACCTGGCGGCCCTCCTCGGGTTGGCCGGCCCGGCGGCCGCGGCCACCGATCGCGACCGCGGTGAACCCCTGCCGCGGATCGCCGCGGTCTGCGCGGTGGCGGCCCCGTCGAACCTCACGACCCTGGGGCCGGCCCAGGATCGCGCCGGCTCGCCGGCCAGCCGGCTGGTGGGCGGACCGCTGCCCGAGTTTCGCGAGGCGGCGCGGCGGGCCAGCCCGCTCACGCATGTCTCGGCCGACGACCCGCCCGTGCTGCTCGTGCACGGCGCCGCCGACGGCGCGGTGCCCGTCAGACAGTCGATCGAGTTCGATGCGGCCCTCAGGGCCGCCGGCGTGGACAGCACGCTGGTCATCTTCCCCGACCGGGGCCATGGCCTCGGGCTCGAGCCGGGAACACCAGGCGGCCTGGCCCTGATCGCCTTCCTCGACCGCGTGCTGGGGGCGGGCGTCCGCCCCGAGCACGCCCCGCGGCCATGACGCCGGCCGCCGACGCGCCACGGCCACCGTTCAACCCCGGCCGCCGCAGGCTGCTCAAGCGGGCGGGCCTGCTCGCGGGCCTGCTGCCCGTCGCAGCCGCGATCGACGGCGTGCTCGTCACGCCCCGCCGGCTCCTGACGAGCGACCATGTGTTCGGCCGAGGCGATGCCTCGTCGCGGCTGCGGGTGCTGCAGGTCAGCGACCTGCACGTGCAGCGGATCGGCACGCTCGAGCGGCAGTTGCTCGAGCGCTTGCACGATTCCCACGCCGACCTGATCGTGATCACCGGCGACTCGATCGACCGGGCTCGCGCGCTGCCCGTGCTCGACAGCCTGTTGGCCGAGTTCCCCACCGCGCCACGGCTGCTCGCCATCCTCGGCAACTGGGAATACCGCTGCCGTGTCGATCTCCGGTCACTGGAACGGGTCTACGCCCGGCACGGCGTCGAACTGCTCGTCAACCGCTCCGTCACCCTCGATCACCGGGGGCGGACGGTCCGCATCACGGGGCTCGACGACATCCGCGAAGGCCGGCCCGACGCCGGCGCGGCCCTCGCCGCGGCCCGGCCGCTCGATCACCACCTCGTGCTGGCCCACTGTCCGATCACGCGGGACGCGCTCGCCCTGCCGGCCGGGCACACCGCGTCGTTCGTGCTCTCCGGCCACACGCATGGCGGCCAGGTGGCTCCCTGGGGCATCGCCACGATCCTGCCGCCGGGCTGCGGCCGATACGTGGCCGGCTGGTATCGCGACGGCGGGCCGCCGCTCTACGTCTCCCGCGGCATCGGCACCTCCCTGCTCCCCGTCCGCATCGGCGCCAGCCCGGAACTCGTGCGGATCGACTGGCTGTTGGGCGGGCGATCGGTCGCATGATCGACATGATCGGCGGCATCGCTGCGACCGCTCCGCGGCGCCCTTTCTTCCCTGCTTATGCAGAGGCCGGTCGCGCGGCGTCGATGATTTCTCCGCGGCGCTGTCGATCCGGCCTGCACGCGTGCCCTCGCCCGCGAACGGACTCGGCCGCCGATTCTTTTTCCTTCGAGATCCCCACGCCCGGGGAAGGCTTTCACCGCCCATGCCATCGCCCTCTCGTCGCCCGAAGCCGTCCACGTCCGCCGTTCAGAATCCCCTCGAGACCTACCTCCGCGACATCAACGCCACCTCGCTGCTCACCGCCGAACAGGAGCGGCAACTGGCCACGGCCATCGCCCGGGGCGACGCCCAGGCCCGCGACCACATGATCCGCGCCAACCTGCGGCTCGTGGTCAACATCGCCCGTGCCTACGGCAACCGGGGCCTGCCGCTGCCCGACCTCATCGAGGAGGGCAACCTCGGCCTGTTGCGGGCCGTCGAGGGATTCGACCCGACCATGGGCACCCGGTTCAGCACCTACGCCAGCTACTGGATCAAGCAGTCGATCAAGCGCGCACTGATCAACTCGGGCAAGACGATCCGCATCCCGGCCTACATGGTGGAACTGCTCTCCAAGTGGCGGCGGGCGACGGCGCGGCTGTGCGACAGCCTGGGCCGCACGCCCAGCGCCGAAGAGGTGGCCCGCATGCTGGGGCTGGCCCGCAAGAAGCTGCCGATCATCAAGAAGGCGATCCACGTCCACCAGAATGCCCCGCAGACGGAACAGACCGAGGGAGGCTGGTCCCTCGGCGAACTGGTGCGGGATGAAAACGCCCGGTGTCCCGCGGAGGTGCTGCTCGATCACGACACGCTGCGACACGTGCTCGCGCGTATCGACCAGCTCGACGACCGGGCCGCCCGGATCATCCGGCTGCGGTTCGGCCTCGACGGCGTCGAGCCGATGACGCTCAAGGAGATCGGGGCGGTGCTCGGCCTGACCCGCGAACGGGTGCGGCAGATCGAGTCGGAAACGCTCGCCAGCCTCGCCACGGCGATCGACGGCGTTCCCCGGGCGACGATCCGCCTGCGGCACGGGGCCTGACGGCGGCCCGCGCATGGGGTAGGCTCTCGGCCATGGATCTCACCGCGTTCATCCGCGCCGTGCCCGATTTCCCGAAGCCGGGCATCCTCTTCCGGGACATCACGCCGCTCCTGGCCGACGCCCGGGCCCTGGCGGCGGCGATCGACCGGCTCGCGGCGCCCTGGCGGAACGCCCGGCTCGACGCCATCGCGGCGGTCGAGGCGCGGGGCTTCCTGTTCGCCACGCCGCTGGCGCTCGCGCTGGGCGTGGGCGTGATCCCGGTGCGAAAGCCGGGCAAGCTGCCGGCCGACACGATCGAGTACGAGTACGACCTCGAATACGGCCGCGACCGGCTGCAGATGCATCGCGACGTGCTGCCGGCAGGGGCCCGCGTGCTCGTCGTGGACGACGTCCTGGCGACCGGCGGCACGGCGGCGGCATGCATGAAGCTGATCGAGGCCGGCGGCGGCAAGGTGGCCGGTGCCGCGTTCCTCGTCGAGATCGAGCCACTGGGGGGCCGGGCGCGGCTGGCGCCGCACCGCGTCGAGGCCACGCTGACCTACTGACCGTGATCGACCGACCGTGGCTCTGCTGAAACGAATCTTGCTTGGCTGAATAGGCTCTGCTGAACCGCATGCCCATGCCGCGTGTCGTCGTCGCGATGTCGGGCGGGGTCGATTCGAGCGTGGCGGCGAGCCTGCTGGTGGAGGCGGGCTACGACTGCGTGGGCGTGTTCATGCGGCACGCCCGACCCGCGCTGCCCGCGGAGCCTTCGGCACAAGCG
>JBIIYN010000363.1:0-3725 GCA_044346795.1 Pirellulales bacterium | reverse complement strand
GAAGGTGTCGTAGCCGCCGTCGCGGAGGGCGAAGGAGAGCCGGCGGCGGTTCTCCGGATGCTGCAGGTAGCTGCCGAAGTCGCTCACGAGGCTGTGCGTGGCCTCGTCGATGCCGATGAACATCACTTGCCGCGTGAGCCACTGGCCGCGGACCTGGAAGCTGAGCATGGCGGGCACCGCCACGGTGGGCGTCATGCCGGCGATGTCGCCGCCGCCGGCGCGGGCGATCTCCTCCATGTGCCACTTCGGATCCTGAAATCCCGAGAGCGAGTGGCTCTCGAAGACGAGGTCGGAGAGGATGCCGTGGATCCGCGTCTGCATCTCGTGCGCGAAGCCGGCCATCACGGCGTTGACGACGATCATCGTCGCCACGCCGAGCATCACGCTGGCCACGCAGACCAGCGCGATCCAGCGGGTGCGGAGATACCGCCAGCAGAGGAGGAGTTTGTACATGGTGGGCGTTCCGGACAAAAAGGGGACATTCTGCTTTTTCCTCTCTCGCTCGCTACGAATGGACGGGGGATCAAAAAGCAGAATGTCCCCTTTTTGGTCGGGATCAGCTCTCCGCGTGGGGGCGGTGGATGGGGAAGAGGATCACGTCGCGGATCGACGGGGAGCCGGTGAGAAACATCACGAGCCGGTCGATCCCGATGCCCAGGCCGCCGGCCGGGGGCATGCCGTGCCGCAGGGCCCGGATGAAGTCGGTGTCCATGCGGGCCATCGATTCCTCCTGGGCCAGTCCCGCCAGCTGCGTGCGGAAAAGTTCCTCCTGGAGGTCGGGGTCGTTGAGCTCGGTGTAGGCGTTGGCCAGCTCGATCCCGGCCACGTAGAGCTCGAACCGCTCGGCGACGTGCGGCGCGTCGGCCTTGCGCTTGGTGAGCGGGCAGATGGCGGCGGGATAGTCGATCACGAACACGGGCCCCGAGAGCGTCTTCTCCACCGTCGCCTCGAAGAGATCGCTCTTGATCACGTCGGGGTGCCGGCCGGCCGTCTCGATGCCGCGGGCCGTCGCCTCCGCGGCCACGCTCGCCGGGTCGGCGGGATCGCAGCCGGTCACCTCCGCGAGGAGGTCGTCGTACTTCGCGCGGCGGAAGGGGGGCGTGAGGTCGACCGTGTGCCCCATCCACTCGAACCGCGTCGGCGTGCCGGCGGCCTGCGCGGCCTCGAGGAAGATCGCCTCGGTGAGATCCATCATCGTGAAGTAGTCGCCGTAGGCCTCGTAGGCCTCCATCATCGTGAACTCGGGGTTGTGCCGCGGGCTCACGCCCTCGTTGCGGTAGACGCGGCCGAGTTCGAACACCCGCTCCAGTCCGCCGACGAGCAGCCGCTTGAGATGCAGTTCCAGCGCGATGCGGAGCACGAGCGGCATGTCGAGCGCGTTGTGGTGGGTGCGGAACGGCCGCGCCGCCGCGCCGCCGGCGCTCTCCTGCAGCGTGGGGCCCTCCACCTCGAGATAGCCGCGCGCGGTGAGCACGCGGCGGACCGCCTCGACGATCCGGCTCCGCGCCACGAACCGGTCGCGAACCCCCTCGCCGTGGATCAGGTCGAGGTAGCGCATCCGCTGCCGCAGGTCGGCGTCGACCAGGCCGTGGTACTTGTCGGGGGGCGTCTCCAGCGACTTCGTGAGAAACTCGACGTGCGTGGCGAAGACGGTCATCTCGCCGGTCTTGGAATGGCCGAGCCGGCCGTCGAAGCCGACGAGATCGCCGAGATCGAGGCAGTCGACGATCTTCCAGGCGTCGGGGCCGATCTGCTTCTTGCCGACCATGATCTGGATCCGGCCGGTGCGGTCGACCAGATCGATGAAGACGAGGCTGCCGGCGCTGCGCAACAGCATGATCCGGCCGGCCACGCGGACGGCGGGTCCGCCGGCGAAGTCGGGCGACGGGTCGAGCGCGCCGCCGGTGCGGCGGACCTCCGCGATCGGCGTGGCCCCGTCGTACCGCCGGCCCCAGGGATCGACGCCCAGGCCGCGGAGCTTGTCGAGCTTGTCGCGCCGGGATTTTTCGAGCGCCGCGCGGGTGCCGGCGACGCCGGGGGGGGCGGGGCGGGTGCCGGGCGCCGCGGCGACGTGGTGGTCGGCTGGCGAAGGTTCCGTGGGCTGTGACACGTGCGGCTCGGGGGAGGCTTATGGGGCAGGGGGCGGCCGCGGCAGGCCGCGGCTGGAACCCGGGGATTGTCGGGTCTGCGGGCCGTTTCGTGAAGGCGGGATTTCCGCCGGGGTGCCAAGGGAAAAGCGGCAGGGGTGTATAACGCGGGCACCATGACCCTGCACCAACGCCCGAGCCTCTTCAGCGTGGAACTGCGGACCGCCCGCTGGCCGGAACTCCTTGCATGGTATCGCAACGTGCTCGGCCTGCGGGTGCTCGTCCGCGTGGTGGACGAGGGCTACGCGCTCTTGGAAGCGGGGGACACGCGGCTGGCCATCCTGAGCCGCCCGTCGGCGGGGGAGCCGAGCCACCGCTGGAGCCTGGGCTTCGAGGTGGTGGATCTCGACGCGGTGCACGCGCGGCTGGCAGAAAGCGACGTCGAAGTGACGGCCCCGAAGCCCCACCCGGAGGGCTTTCGGGAGCTGATCACGGCCGACCCCGACGGCAACCGCATCCGGCTCTTCTCCTGGCCGGTGGGCCACTGATGCGGTGTCCGCGGACAGGGGCCATGTGCAGACTGCGGGTCTGTGCCTACACGCTCCGCGGAGAAGGTGCGGTTGGCGGCGGCGCGCGGTCGCGCGACCTTCTCAAGTGCCAAGCCCTGCAAGCGCTTCGGCAAACCGCCGGTCCCCCGGCTCCACGCCGAGCGATTGCTTCGCGTGGGCGGCGACTGCCCGCGTGATGGCGGTCAAGACCGGGATCTGTTCCCGCAGGGCGTTGAAATGAGAGGCGGTCAGCTGGAAGTCGGTTCCATAGTCGTGGGCCGCGCGGTTCCTGAGGCTGCGGCAGGTCTGCCACGCTTCGACGGATCCGATGATTCCGGCTTTTTCGCAGAACGCAAGCACGCGCAGGAACGTGTCGGTGCGCTCGCCGCAGAGTTCGCAGAGGTGCCGCATCGTCGTACCGAGCAGATCCTGCAGTTTCGCGAACCGCTCGTTCATGGCCGCGAGCGGCTCGAAGAGCCCCAGATCCATCTGCTGCTCCGACAGGGTCGCGGCCGTGAGTGGCCACTCGATCCGCGCCGCCGTGGCGTTGAGATGCCAGGCACACCGCTGGCAGGCCTCGACGAGGTCGCCGAGATGCCTGCGGCTCTCCTCGAGCAGGGCGTTCATCGGGCCGCCTCCAGCGGAAGTGCCTGCGTCGCCGCCAGTTTCTGGAAGCGGGTCATGCCCAGCCGCGGGTCAATGAAGGAGACGTCGACCGGCAGCAGAAGCTCCTCTTCGAGCCGGGCATGCACCGCCGCCTGCCGCTGCACGTCGATCGCGAGGGAGGATTGGACGAGCAGATCGACGTCTCCTCCGCGCCGATCATCGTGGATGCGGGAGCCGTAGAGCCAGACGCTTGCATCGGTGCCGGCGGATTCACGAACGATCCGCAGGATCCGCTCGCGTTGTGCCGGACTGAGGCGCATGGCGGAAACTCGGTGTGGGGCTGGAGCGGGGGACCGGCGAAGTTCGGCGAAACGAGGGCTATTATTCAGATCGCCAAATTATAGCTTCGGCGGCAGCCCTGGCTGGCTACCCTGTGCAGACCGCAGGTCTGCGCCTCCACCTACCCGCTGCGCGGGTATCAGAG
>JBIIYN010000362.1:0-3727 GCA_044346795.1 Pirellulales bacterium | reverse complement strand
CCCCAGCGGCAAGCCCCCGAAAAAGAACAGGACCCGTGGTGTGAACCACGGGTCCGGTAGCGGCTCTAGAAGTGTGGGTCTTTGGGGGGGGGGAACAGCCGCTGAAGAGATCGGAGTGTGTATTGCGGGGAAGTCTTCCTCACCTGCCCTAACCATACAGCACGTTTGCCGGCCTGTCGACTCCGGAGGGAATTTTTTCGGCAAACCTGCCAATCACGGGCGTTTTCATGCGTTCCGGCCCAGGCCGTTCCGCGGGTTTCGCGGGGCCGACGCCGCCGACACTTCTCTCCCGGGAGAGCGTTTCGGTAGGCTACGCGGCCGCAGGCGGATCGGAGTGTCTCGTTTCTTCCCGGCTCCACCGGCCAGGTTACCAAATCGCCTTCCCATCTTCTCTCCACCTCGGGATCACCATGGCAACCACGTTCGTCGACCCGTTCTCCGCCCGCGCCACCTTCGAAACGGGCTCCGGCCCCGCCACCCTCTACCGGCTGCGGGCCCTCGACGATGCCGGCATCACCAATACGTCCCGCCTGCCCTACTCGATCCGCATGGTGCTCGAGGCGCTCCTGCGGACCTGCGACAACTACGAGGTGACGGAGGCCGACATCCGCAGCCTTGCCACCTGGAATGCCGCGAAGCCGGCCGAGACGGAGATTCCGTTCAAGCCGGCCCGGGTGGTGCTGCAGGACTTCACGGGCGTGCCGTGCGTGGTGGATCTGGCGGCCATGCGGGCGGCGATGAAGCGGCTCGGCGGCGACCCGCGAAAGATCAATCCCCTCGTGCCGGTCGACCTCGTCATCGACCATTCCGTGCAGGTCGACTTTTTCGGCGCGGCCGATTCCCTGGCGAAGAACGTCGACATCGAATTCGAGCGCAACGCCGAACGCTATGCCTTCCTGCGGTGGGGTCAGCAGGCCTTCCAGAATTTCCGCGTCGTACCCCCGGCGATCGGCATCGTCCACCAGGTGAACCTCGAGTACCTCGCCGGCTGCGTCTTCCTCCGCGACGATCCGGCCGCGGCGAAGGGGGGACTCAAGGTGGCCGTGCCCGACACCCTCGTCGGCACAGACAGCCACACCACGATGATCAACGGGCTCGGCGTCGTCGGCTGGGGCGTGGGTGGCATCGAGGCCGAGGCGGTCATGCTCGGGCAGGCTCTGTCGCTGCTCCTCCCGGAGGTGGTGGGCTTCGAGTTCACCGGTCGGCTGCCCGCGGGGGCGACCGCCACCGACCTCGTGCTCACGGTCACGGAGATCCTGCGGAAGGAGGGCGTGGTCGGGAAGTTCGTCGAGTTTTTCGGTTCCGGGCTCGACGGCATGTCGCTCGCCGACCGGGCCACGATTGCCAACATGGCTCCCGAGTATGGCGCCACGATGGGCTTCTTCCCGGTGGACGACGAGACGCTTCGCTACCTCCGGCTCACCGGCCGGCCGGCGGCCCAGGTGACGCTCGTCGAACGCTACATGAAGGAACAGGGGCTCTTCCGCACGGCGGCCGCGGCGGTGCCGGAATTCACGAAACGGCTTTCGCTCGACCTCGGTAGCGTGGTGCCGAGCCTCGCCGGGCCGAAGCGGCCGCAGGACCGCGTGCCGCTCCAGAACGTCAAGAAGACGTTCGCCGAGTCGCTCACCGCCCCCACGGCCAAGCGGGGCTTTGCGCTCGAAGGGCCGGCGCTCGAGCGGACCGGCACCGTGAAGGACAACGGCCACTCCTCCACGATCCATCACGGCGCCGTCGTGATCGCCGCCATCACCAGCTGCACGAATACGAGCAACCCGAGCGTGATGGTGGCCGCGGGCCTCGTCGCCCGGAAGGCGGTGGCGAAGGGGCTTGCCACGAAGCCTTGGGTGAAGACGAGCCTCGCTCCGGGATCCCGCGTGGTGACCGATTACCTCGAGCGGTCGGGCCTCGACAAAGACCTCGATGCGCTCGGCTTCGAGACGGTGGGCTACGGCTGCACGACCTGCATCGGCAACTCGGGGCCGCTGCCCGACGCCGTGGCGAAAGCGGTGACCGAGGGAGATCTCGTCGCGGCGGCGGTGCTCTCGGGCAACCGCAATTTCGAGGGCCGCGTGAATCCGCTCGTGAAGGCCAACTGGCTTGCCAGCCCGCCGCTGGTCGTGGCGTATGCGCTGGCCGGCACCACCGACATCGACCTCGAGCACGAGCCGATCGGCACCGGCCGCGACGGGAAGCCGGTGTTTCTGCGGGACATCTGGCCGACGGCCGACGAGGTGCGGCAGACGGTCGAGGCCTCGGTGATGCCGGGGCAGTTTCAATCCCGCTACGGCAACGTCTGGAATTCCAACGAGCGGTGGAACGCCGTGCCGACGTCGAAGGGCGAGCTTTATGACTGGGCCCCCGACAGCACCTACATCCAGGAGCCGCCGTTCCTCGCCGACCTCACCCGTGAGCCCGTGCCGCCGCAGAGCGTCCGCGGGGCCCGCGTGCTTTTGGCGCTCGGCGACAGCGTGACCACCGACCACATCTCGCCGGCCGGCAGCATCGCCAAGGCGAGTCCGGCCGGGCACTATCTCGTGGAGCACGGCGTGCCCCCCGTCGACTTCAACAGTTATGGTGCCCGCCGCGGCAACGACCGCGTGATGACCCGCGGCACGTTCGCCAACATCCGCATCCGCAACCTGCTCGTGCCGGGCACGGAGGGGGGCGTGACGCGGCTCTTGCCCGGGGCGGAGGTGATGCCGGTCTACGATGCCGCGGTGAAATACAAGGCGGCGGGCACGCCGCTGGTGGTGCTGGCCGGGGCGGAATACGGCACGGGCAGCTCCCGCGACTGGGCGGCGAAGGGCACGATGCTCCTGGGCGTGCGGGCGGTGCTGGCCACGAGCTTCGAGCGGATCCACCGTTCGAACCTGGTGGGGATGGGCGTGCTGCCGCTCGTGCTGCCGGAGCCGTGGCAGCAGTTGGGGCTCACGGGCGAGGAGACCTTCGACATCCCGTTCGACAACCTCGTGCCGCGGAGCACCGTGGTGGTGAAGGCCACCCGGCCCGATGGCACGGTGAAGGACATCCCCTGCATGGTGCGGATCGACACGCCGGTGGAACTCGACCAGTTCCGTTCGGGCGGCATCCTGCCCTTCGTGCTGCGAAAGCTGCTGGCAGGGTGAGGCGCCGGAGCGGCGAACGTCGTTTTTCCGACAATCGTCATCACCGGCATGGAGGCCCGGAGCGGTCTGAGGCCGGAATAAGCCCTACCACCCGTGGTTGCGTCTCGCGGCTGCGGCGCCGGGCCATGACGGGGCGATACTCTCGGAGGAATGGGCCAGGGATGCGCCCTCTGGAAGAAGCCATGGATGGCCGCCGAAATTCCTCGATGCACCGCCTGATCGCACGCCGCCATCCGCCGGTCGCTCTTTTTCGGGCGGCGTTGATCGTCGTCGGTCTTGTGAGTGGCACCCGTGCGTCCACCGCCGCCGAGGAGGCCTACAGCCTCGTCGAGGTGCTCGCCTTGCAGCGAGACAACCAGGCCGCCGATCGGCCGCTCGTCTCCGACGCGACGAGCGGCGCCACGCTGCTCTCGGTGAGCGACCTCGACGCCTCCACGGCCCTGGGCGCGCGGGTGTTCGTCGGCCGCCGCGTGGACGATTCGTGGGGCCGCGAGGCGGGTGACCCCTTCCCGGTTTCTATACCAGCACTCATGAGAGAGTTGGGGAACAGTCCGCGTGGTGTGTCGGAGGGAGGGGCGTAGCCCCGACCGGAGACACAC
>JBIIYN010000361.1:0-3731 GCA_044346795.1 Pirellulales bacterium | reverse complement strand
ATGATCGAGCACCGACACCATCATCGGATCCAACAGGCATGCATGACTGT
This sequence comes from Pirellulales bacterium, assembly GCA_044346795.1. Lineage (GTDB taxonomy): Bacteria > Planctomycetota > Planctomycetia > Pirellulales > UBA1268 > CAMCQY01. Next base: position 3,681 of record JBIIYN010000361.1, on the reverse strand, counting down.
TGTCAACCGCGAGGAACAGGTGAATCGACGCGGTCATGATCGCTCGGGATGGGCGGCGGGAAGCCACCTCCGTCCGGGGGTGCGTCGGTCGCATCGAGGGAAATCCTCGTGCTTCAACACGAGAACGGCTGTCCGAACGACAAATCGTATCCGAAGCGGACGATGGGGGAGAAGGACGGTCGCACCAGGTGCGGGCAAAGTGGCTCGGACACTCGCCGAAGGTGGCGGCGCAGCACTATCTCATGTCCCGCGACCACCACTTCGAAGATGTGGTGAACGGCGCGGCGAAGGTGTTGCCGGCGACCGTGGCGGAGGCTGCGGAGGGGGCAGCGGCGTGCGACGCGAATTGCGACTCCGCAGGCGTCCGCATCCGGCAGCACGGAGCCGCACAAAACGACAGAACCCGCTGCCACCACTCAGGTTGCAGCGGATTCTGCCGGAAGTTGCGTTAGTCACTCAAACTGGCCCGCGGCACGAAGCCGCGCAAAAAACAGCCGGCAGGAGCCATGGATGGCCGGGCGTGTACGAGGAGCGGCAGGATGCCGCGGCCAATCAAAGAAAAAGCCCGCCCGGACCAGGATGGCCGGGCGGGCGTAAAGTCAGTGGCGGGGACAGGATTCGAACCTGCGACCTCGAGGTTATGAGCCTCGCGAGCTACCGGGCTGCTCCACCCCGCGACATGTTTTGTTGTGTGTCGGCCTCAAAGCGGCCGATGCCTTTTCCGTCTGGTCTTCGGGATGTTGCTCCGTCACGACAATCGGAATAATACCCGAACGCCATCAGGAAATGAAGCCCGGGTGAGGATGGATCGATCATTCCGGCAGGTTTGGCCCCATGAATCACCACGAATTCAGACCGCGTGCGGCCCTTCCGCAAGCCGGTTTGGCAGGGCCCGAACGGTCTCAGGCCGTCGTCGGGGGCTTTCCGTGGGTGGCCTCGCCGGCGGCCGAGACGGAATCAGACGCACCATTGGGCACGGCCTCGGGCACGGCGGGAGACGCCCGGGGAGGGCAGGGGGGGCCGTCGTTCGCGGGACTGCCGCGGGTCTTCGAGCCGGTGTCCCGGCCGGCGGCCGACGCGGCTTCTCCGGCGGGCCCGCCCGTTAGCCTTCGCGAGCGGGTGAACACGTTCGTGCGGCGGAGCCCCGCCTTCTCGGTCAGCCTCGCCGTGCATTGCCTGCTGCTGCTGCTGCTCGCCCTGTGGGCGATCCGCGAGCAGCCCGCCAAGAAACTCAGGCTCCGCCTGGCGTTCGGCCCGACCAGCGTCGTGGGAGAAGAGGCGGGCATCGCGATCGTGCCGGTGCGGGAGCCCGACCCGAAGCCCGAGGAGATGAAGACCGAACTGGCCAAGACCGACCTGCCGCCGGTGCAGGAGCCGCAGTCGGCGCCGGTCTTGTTGCATGAGTCGACCGATGGTCCGGCGGCGGAAGAGCAGCCCACGTTCGTGGCCCCGGCCGTCGGCATGCTGCTCACCGGCCGCGACGCGGGCAGCAAGCAGGTGCTCGTGGCCGCCGCGGGCGGCAGCGACGCGACGGAAAATGCCGTGGCCCTCGCGCTCGAGTGGCTCAAGCGTCAGCAGAACGCCAACGACGGGCTCTGGAGCCTGCAAGGGCCGTACGGCGATGGCGGCTCGCAGGAGAATGAGTTGGCGGCGACGGCGATGGCGCTTTTGGCCTTTCAGGGTGCCGGCAACACCATGACCGAAGGCCCTTACCGCGGCCAGGTGGCCCGCGCGTGGCGGAGCCTGCTCAAGCTCCAGCAGGAAGACGGCACGTTCGACGTGGGCAAGGTGCCGTTGCAGCACTCCCTCTATTCCCACGCCCAGGCGACGATGGCGATCTGCGAGCTCTACGGCATGAGCCGCGATCCAAAGCTCGCCGAACCGGCCGCGCGGGCCGTCGCCTACTGCGTCGCGGCGCAGGGGCCGAACGGCGGCTGGCGATATGAGCCCGGCAAGGCCGGCGACATGTCCGTCACCGGCTGGTACATGATGGCGCTCAAGACCGCCGAGATGGCGGGGCTCGAGGTGCCCGCGGAAACCTTCGCGCGGATCGGGGCCTTCCTCGAGACCGTGGCCAACGAGAAGCGGACCGCGTATGGCTACCTGCGGCACAGCACGCTCAAGCCGGCCAGCCCCGTGACGGCCGCGGTGACGGCGGAGGGCCTGCTCTGCCGGCAGTATCTCGGCTGGCCGCAGGCCGATCCGCGGCTCGTGGAGGGGATCGAGCTGTTGCTGAACGACAAGAAGATCGACTTCGCGGAGGACGGCAAGGATGTCTACGCCTGGTACTACATCACCCAGGTGGCTCATCACATGGAGGGCGACGCCTGGCGGCGGTGGAACGAGCAGATCAGCAGGGTGCTGCCGCGGGAACAGGTCGCCAAGGGGCGGGAGAAGGGAAGCTGGGATCCCGCGCTCGACAAGTGGGGGCACATCGGCGGCCGGCTGTTCGCGACGTGCTTCTGCACCTACATGCTCGAGGCCTACTACCGGCATCTGCCGCTCTATTCGGCCAACGCCGCCCACGAGCCCAGATGAGGCTCGTTCGGTTGGGCGTGAGGGCGGGCGCCCGGGATGGCGCCGGTTTGTTTTTGGGCCTGGCGAAATGGCGGGCGTTTTGTGGCCCCGTCCCGTCGCTCACGCTCCGGGCTTTTATTGCCTGGGGGCGCGACCTTTGGCGGCTGCGAAACGCTTGCACTCGAAGCCCCGGGTGAAAACCCGGGGACGGGGCCAAAACCGCCGCACCATTCCGTGGTCGGCCCGTCAGCCGCCGACGCTGCCGCCCCACTGGCGGATCGCCTCGTAGGCAACGATCGCGGCGCAGTTCGAAAGGTTGAGGCTCCGCACCTGCGGCCGGGCGGGGATGCTCAGGAGTCGGTCGGCGTGGGCCTCCAGCAGCGATTGCGGCAGGCCGCGGGCCTCGTTGCCGAACACGAGCACGTCGCCCCGCCGGTAGACCACCTCCGTGTAGCTCCGTGGGGCCGGCGTCTCGAAGAACCAGGTCGGCTGGCGGCCGACGGCGGAGAGCGCCGCCAGCAGGTGGTCCCACGAATCGACCGCCTCCCACTCGAGGTTGTCCCAGTAGTCGAGGCCGGCGCGGCGGAGGTAATAGTCGTCGAGCTTGAAGCCGATCGGCCGCACGAGCCACATCTTCGCGCCGATGGCCACGCAGGTCCGCCCCACGTTGCCGGCATTGGGTGGAATCTCGGGCTCGTGCAGGACGATATGCAGGGCGGGGTCGTAACGCATCGGAGCGGCGGAAAGGCGGGTTCGCCGCGGGGCGGCGGTCTGCTATGGTTGAGGGGAGAGAAGCCCCGGGAACCGGGCGAAAACAGTGTCGCCGGAGAGGACGCCGTGGTCGAGTTGAAGCGAAATCCAACGCGGGCCGTGCGGATCGGCAGCATCACGATCGGGGCCGGGCACCCCATCGCCGCCCAGAGCATGACGGCCACCCACACGACCGACGTGGCGGCCACGCTCGAACAGGCCAACGCCCTGCACGCCGCCGGGGCGGGCGTGGTGCGGATCGCCGTCGACAGCAAGAAAGACGCCGCGGCGCTGCCCGCCATCCGCGCCGGCACGCAGGCGAACCTCGCCATCGACCTCCAGGAAAACTACCGGCTGGCCGTCGACGTGGCGCCGCACGTCGACAAGCTCCGGTACAACCCCGGCCAACTCTAC
>JBIIYN010000088.1:0-12668 GCA_044346795.1 Pirellulales bacterium | reverse complement strand
GGCGGGTCCGGCAGGCCGTCGCCACGGCCGCCTCGCTTCCCTGGTGGCACCGATGGCCGATCCAGAAGTACGTTCAGTACGACGAGGGAGTGGCGGCCCGCATGCTTCGAGCGTTCGTCAAGACCTGCATCCTCAGGTCCTCCTGAGCGGTCGACGGTTTCGGAACCGAAAACCCGCTCCGACGCTGCGGCACTCGAAGCGGCCGCTAGCTGCGAACGCTGGCAGCCGCCGTCGCGGCGCCGGCCGTACCGGCGAACTTGCGGATCATGCCCGCGGCTTTCCTGCCCGGCCGGCCACACCACGCGAGGCCGCCCGCCACGAGCCGGAGCAACACCGTCGGCACAAGCAGCGACGGCCCCGGAAACCACGACACGAGTTCGTGCTGGCTGGTCGCCGCCGGATCGGTGACGTCGGCCACGCAGAGTCCCGCCACTGCTGCAGCCTCGACCGCCTCCACGACGGCCGCCACCGCCCTGTCGAGCCGGCAGAGGCTGTGCGCCGGCGGCGGAACGAGCCGCACCTTGAGCCGCGTGCCCGGCAGGTAGACCCGCTTGGCCACGTCGACGAGATGCCCGCGATCGTAGATCGGCGCGAACCGGAGCACGCTTGCCGCGAGAAACGGCTCGGCACGCACGATCTCCTCCGCCTCGAGCTTCGACGCGGCATACGGCGCCGCGCGGGGATCGGTTTCCACGGAACCGAGCAGGTCGTAGACGGCCGACGACGACGCCAGCACGAACCGCACCCGCGGCGTGAGGCCGGCGGCCGTCAGGGCGTCGAGCAGGGCCCGCGTGGTGGCGACGTTCGCCCGCCGCAGGTCTTCGAGCGACAGGCCGCGGAAGCCGTGGGCCCGAGCCGCCAGATGCACCACGGCGTCGCTGGGGCCCGCCTCGGCCAGCCCCCGCACGGCGGCCCGCACCGCCGGCGGATCACCGAGGTCGCAGATGGCCGTGTCGACGCCCGCCCGCCGGCCGATCGTCGCCACCTCGTGGCCACGGGCCCGCAGCGCCGCGACCGCCGCCGAGCCGAGGAACCCCGAGCCGCCGGTGAGAAGCACCCTCATGCCACGCCGTCGGACCGCTGCCGGAGCTCCCGGAACGTGGTGAAGGAAAACCCGTTGCATCGCAGCAATCCCACGAGCCGGTCGAGCTTGCGGGCCACACCGGCCCGGCCGACCGAGAACCGCAGCCGCTGCGGACGGGAAAGCCCGGCGAGCGCGGCGGGGTTCGGACGCCGCGACAGCTCGAAGGGATGGATGTAGAGCACGTAGAGCGGATGCCGCGAGAGATGTGACTGCACGAGCGGCCGCATGACCGCCCACGGTGCGATCCGCAGATAGCCGCCCCCCGAGATCGGCAGCCGCTTGCCGAGCACCGGCAGGGTGCTCACCTCGAACTCGTGAAAACCCTGTTGCCGGAAGTGCCCGGACGACACCGCCGCGAATCCGTCGAGGTCGAGGCTGCCGTAGAGTGGATGGCCGGTGAAGTCGATGCGGCTGGAGTCATAGGCGTAACCGGCCTTCCGCACCTCCTCCAACCGCGTGCGATCCAGGCTGAAGCACGGGGCCCGGAAGCCCTCCACGTTCCGCTGCACGACCGCCTCGAGGGCGGCCTTGCTCTGCCGCAGGTCCGCCGCGAACTCCCCGGGCGACATCAGGAGCGGCCGCTTGTGGGCCATGCCGTGCGAAGCGATCTCATGGCCGGCATCCACCATCGCCCGCAGCTGCTTTCCCAGCAGCCCGGCCAGCTCGCCGAGAACGAAAAAGGTCGTACGGACTCCATGCCCTTCCAGCAGGTCGAGGTAGACGTCGAGCCCGTCCAGCATGCTCCCCGACCGGTCATGGGCCGCCCCTTGGAAATAGTCGAGGTGATACCAGTCCTCGACGTCCATGCTGAGAACAGCCCATCGCGTCATGCCAGCCGCCCTCCCCGCCGCCGGAATCGCCGCATGTCGTCGACGGTGGGCCAGCCGAAGTACGATCCCTCCGCCACGCGGTTGTCGCGGACCACGGCGGTGCCGTCGGCAACCTGCCGCACCACCCGCACCATCAGTTCGCCTCCGATCCGCTTCGTCGTGCGGATCATGTCCAGCATCGTGGCCCCGGGGGCGATCGGCACCCGCTCCTGCCCGAGGATGCCGCCGTTGTCGATCTGCGTGTCCATGAAATGCACGGTCGCGCCCGTCTCGGCCTCGCCATGGTAGAGCGTCCAAAAGCTCGGCAGCAGTCCGGCGTAGCGGGGGAGGAGCGAGCAGTGCAGGTTGATGCAGCCCCGCCGCGGCAGCGCGAGGAGCCGCTCGCGGAAGACCACCGGGGCGGAGAACGAGACGACGAGATCGAGATCGAGCGACGCGAGATGGTCGAGCAGCCGGGGATCGTTGGGATCGCTGCCGCGGAGACAGGGCACGCCGAGCCGGCGGGCGACCGCGGGCACCGAGAGTCCCTCGCCCTCCGCCAGCGGCACGCCGACGAGCCGGCGAACGGCGGCGACGAACCGGCGGCCGGCGAGCCGCACAGCCAGCCGACCGCACTGCCAGACACCAAATCCCCGCACGAAGGATCCTCGCCTGTTCACGACCGCGCCGGCGCCCTCGAGGAGCACGATCGCCCGCACCCGCACGCCCTCGGCCCGCGCGAGCAGCGCGATGTTCGCCGGGATGACGGCCGAATCGGGCTGGGTGATGACGGCGATGTTCATGGTTTCGTCTCGCTCGCCGGCTCGTCGCCACCTGTGGAGGAGGGCCCCAGCAGGAACACCCGCAGCGGTCGGGAAGCCACGGCGAGCGGCGGCAACGGTCGCGCGGTCCGCAGGACGGCGTGGCGATCCGGATCGTCCCACGCGAAGAACACGGCCACCTGCTGCTCGGCGAGCAGTCCGGCCTCCTCGTCGGCAGGCATGCCTGCCGGGGCCATGCCATGATACCGACACCGCAGGTGGTAGGCGATGCTGTTGCTGATGCCCCATTCCGAGTCGGAGCTGATCCGTGTTCCCGGTGGAATGTCCGCGGCCAGTCGAGCCGCGATCGCCGGCGTTTCCTCGAGGACGTTAACCCATAAACGGGCAATCACCCAGCACGGCCAGGCCGCGAATGAGGCCAGGAGAACCGCGGCCAGCCATGCCCTCGCAAGCGGTCGTGTCGGCCACCATGGTGACATTGCGAGCAGGCCAGCCGAGGCGGCGAGGAGAAAGGTCAGCAGCCAGAGATAGCGGGGCACGAGGAAGATCAGCAGATAGCCGGACGGATAGATGAGGATCGTGCCGAGCAGCACGACCGCCCGATCGCGGAGGGGTCTGCCAGACTTTGCCGCGATCAAGGCGGCCAGGCCGAACAGGATCAGGGGCGACAGCACGGACAATCGCAGCAGAACCGAAAGCAGCTGCCAGACGTTGTGGACAAGGCGCCGCGTCAGCCGCTCGAAGTCCGAGGCCGGCGACCGCCTTGGAACCGATTGGGACGGTGCCGAGACCGCGGGGCGCCCAAGGTCGGCACGGGCCGGCGCGGCGACTGCTGCCGCGCCGGACTTGAGGTGCGCCGTAGGATCCTCCCACGCGCTGATCGCCGTTGGATTCGGCGGCGGCACCAAGACGTGCATGCGCGTCGGATTCCTTTGACCGACGGCCAAACCCGCCTGGTAGACGCCCGTCGTGCCAAACGTGAACCGCCCGTAGGCCCGGCTCACCACAGCCACCCAGGGGCCTGCGATCGCCGCGAACGCGAGCAACCCGGCGACTGAAGCGACCCAGACACGACGAAACTCCCGGGACTCTTTCCGGGAGCGGAACAGGAGCCAGCAGGAGAGCACGGAAAAGTGCAGCAGAAAGAACGGAAACGCATAGGCCTTGGCAAGGTACGCGAGACCACCGATGGCACCGGCGGCCGCCGCCTCGGCAGTCGACCGCGGATAGCCCTCGGCCACGACGACGCCGATGTAGACCGTCAGGAGTGCGGCCACGAGCAGATCCGGACTCGTCTCCGAGAGGGCGTACAGTGCCACGGCCGGCACGCAGCCAAGCGTCACAAATCGACGGACGGCTCGTGGCAAATCGAGCCGCAGGCAAAGCCACCAGATCGCCGTGAGCGTCCCGGCACCGATCAGCACCTGCAGGCACCGGGCGATCGCCTCCGGAGGCGGTCCGAGGCGGACGAACGGCGCCAGCAACCACGAGAACGCGGGGCTCCAGAAACCGTTGACGGCATCCGCGAAGTGACCGTCGCGATATTTCATGGCGACCGAGATGTAGCTGACTGCGTCGGGCCCCACGCGGCGAAGAAACCAGGGCAGCGCCGTGCCGCACAACGCGAGGTAGAGCGCGAGGCTGGCGATCAAGTCGGCGGCGCCATGCGGCACATACCGGATCGACATGGTCGTCAACGTGACGCTGTCCGGTCGTTTCCCAGCTTGCAGCGTCACTGTAACCGCCCGAGCCACTCCGCCCAGCAGGCGGCGACGCGATCGAAGGCGAACGCTTCCCGGGCGTAGGCCCGGACGCGGGCACCTTCCCGGACGGCATCCTCCCGCGACGCGAGTGCCGCAAGCAGGGCCTCCCGCCACCGCGTCGCATCGTTGCCAGGCACGAGCGTGCCGGCCGCCGCGGCCGTGAGCACGGTTCGGGCGTGGCCGACGTCCGACACCACGGGCACGGTACCGGCGGCCATGTAGGTCTTCGTCTTGTAGCAGCCTTTGGCCGCGGAGTAGGGATCGTCGGGGAGGTGGCAAAACCCCGCCCAGGCCCGCGGGATGATTTCACACTCGACGGTCGGCGACCAGGGACGCCATTCCCAGGGAATCGACAACGGCAGCGTCGGCCGCTGCTGACCGGAGATGACGACCAGCGAAAAAGGCCGTACCGCATGCACGGCGGCGAGCACGTCGGCCAGGGCGACGAGTTCTCGTTGGCTGAACGGATTGCCCGCCCAGACGAGCAGCGGAGTCTCCGATTTCCGCTCGGCCGGTACCTCGGCCGCCCCGGCGAGGTTGACGTCGAACCGGGTCGCATCGACAGGCTCCTCGATGCAGGCCACCGTGGCTCGCGGATGCCGCGCGGCACAGACCTCCTGCAGCCGGGTCGTGGGCACGACGATCAGGTCGGCCAGGTCGCAGCGGACGGCGGCCCGTGCCGCCAGCCCCGGCACCGCGAACCAGTCGTCGATCAGGTTGTAGACGTAGCGTCCCCGGCTCTTGATCCGGCGTTCAAAGACCGCCGATGCGTCGCCCATCAGCATCTCGCCACGCACGCAGGTCGCGCCGCCGGACGGCAGACCTTCGACCACGCGGCCGACCACCGCCGGCAGCACGGTCGCCCGATAGACCCGGTGCCGCAGCGGCACGAACCGCAGCGGAAATGAGGAGAGGACGGTGTCGTGCCAGTCTGGCCAGATGTCGGCGAGCGAGACGGGCGAGAAATATCGCCCCATCGCCGCCGCAAATGCCGGCGAGAAGGCGTCGTCGCCACTGCGATGACGCCGCGGTGCCCGAAACAACGACAGCGGTTTCACCGGGCCGCCTCCTCGAGGATGTCGCAGAATTCCGCCTGAAGCTTGACGGACGAGAACGACTCGGCGACGCCGTCGATCGCCCGACGGCCGATCGTCTCCCGCGCCGATTCCCCCAGCGCCGCCAGTTCCTCGATCGTCGCCACGGCTCCGTCGACGTCGCCGTGCAACACGATCCGGCCGATGTCGGCTCGCCGCAGGATGTCGCCGACGTGGGACTCGGGGGGGCCGAAGAAGAGGATCGGGCGGCCGATCGCCATCGCGCCGTAGACCTTGCAGGGATGGATGATGCCCACCGCCCCGTCGGCCAGGCTGACCACGTGCACGTCCGCGGCGGAGAGGCTCGTGCCGATGCGGGCCAACGGCTCGAACGGCAGCGACCGGAGGTTGCGTGCTCCGGCCTCGATCCGCCGCTCCACCTCCCGCTTCCCGACGCCTCCGCCGATGAACACGAAGAGGATGTCCTGCCGGCCCTCGAGCCTGCGGGCGGCGTCGAGCAGCGTGTCGAGCGGGTTCTGCACACCATGGTTGCCGGAATACATCACGACGAACGCGTCGCCGAAACCATGCTCGTTCCGATAGGCGTTTGGCCGGCTTGGCGCGGGCTGGAGCACGTCCTCGTGCGGCCACGGGGGCAGCACGCGGATCTTGTCGGCGACGGGCAGCTTCGCGAGCACGCGGTCCCGCATGAACCGGTCGAGCACCACGACAGCCCGCGCCCGGCGCAGCGTGACGCGATTCATCCAGTCGAACGCGCGCGCGAGCGGTGACCGCGGGGCGAGCCTGCCCGCCGCCACCATCTGGTCGGGGTTCAGGTCCATGACCCACCACACGAGCGGCACCCGGCGGATCGCGGCGAGGATCGCGCCGCCGAACCCGGCGAACGGAGGGCTCGTGCTGACGAGCACCTCGGCGAGGCCGCGTGTGAAGAGCCCGCGGAGAACGGCCTGCGCCATGAAACAGGCCTGGGCGACCAGCCGGATCGAGATCGAACGCTTGCCGAAGCTCGACAGCGGCAGGCGGCGCACCTCCACGCCGTCGAGCCGCTCACGGGCCGGATAGCGGACGGAGGGGTCGTCGTACCCCCGCGCCGAGGTGTAGACCACCACCCGCCAGCCGCGAGCCGCCATCCTTCTGGCGGCGTCGGCCACCTGCTGCCCCACGGCGGCGGGGTCGGGCACGTAGACCTGCGAGATCACGAGCAGCGTGGGCATGATGCCGGTTTGAACGCGTCCTTCGAGACCCCATCCCAAGCGTGTCAGCCGGCCGAGCCGTAGCCCACCGGGATGCCCTGCCGCCAGGTATCCATGAACCGCGACTCCGCGACGAACCCGTCGCCCGGAATCGGCTTGGCACCGTGGCTGAATCCGCTCGTGGCCAGGCTCTTCGCCTGGGCGGGATCGCACTCCTTGGCGAACTCACCCTCGATCCAACGGTAGGTCGCCGCGATTCCCTGCTTGAGCGAGATCGATGGCTCCCAGCCGAGGTACGACCGGATCTTGGTGTTGTCGCTGTTCCGTCCGGCGACGCCGCGGGGAGCGTCGAGCTTGTAGTGCCGCTCGAGCTTGATGCCGGCGATCTCCTCGGCGATGTCCACCAGTTGGTTGATCGTCACCAGTTCGCTCGACCCGAGGTTCACCGGCTCGTAGATCTTCGAGTCGGTGATCCGGCCGATGCCGTCGACGCAGTCGTCGATGTACATGAACGATCGCGTCTGGGTGCCGTCGCCCCAGATCTCGATCGAATGGTCTCCCGAGGCCTTCGCGGCGATCACCTTGCGGCAGATCGCCGCCGGCGCCTTCTCGCGGCCGCCCCGCCAGGTGCCGTGCGGACCGTAGACGTTGTGGAACCGTGCGACGCGGGTCTGGATGCCGAAATCCTCGCGGAAATGCCGGCACATACGCTCGCTGAAGAGCTTCTCCCAGCCGTAACCGTCCTCGGGCAGGGCCGGATAGGCGTCGGCCTCGGCGAGCGCCGTGACGTTGGGATTCGTCTGCTTCTCGGCGTTGTACACGCACGCCGACGAGCTGAAGAAAAACCGCCCGACCCCTGCCTCCTGCGCCGCAAGCAGCATGTGGGTGTTGGTGAGCACGCTGAGCATGCAGAGGGCCTTGTTGTTTTCGATGAAGCCCATGCCGCCCATGTCGGCCGCCAGCTGGTAGACGTCGGCGGCGCCGCGGCAGACCGTGCGACAGACCCGGAAGTCGCGGGCGTCGCCCTGCTCGGGGCCGGCATGGTTTTCCGCGGCCGTGTGCACCTGATACCAGTCCTCGAGCGGCTTGATGTCGACCGCCCGCACCAGGCAGTCGCCCCGCTCGAGCAGCCGCTTCACGAGATGCCCGCCGATGAACCCGCCGCCCCCGGTCACCACCACGATACGCTTGCTCACTGCTCTTGTCCTTCGCTTGCGGGCGTCGCCCGATGGGCCGCCCTGAGTTCACGAACCTTCACGCCGATCTGCCAGAAATAAACCGCCTTCGAAACCGCATGGACGAAACCCGGATACCCGTCGAGAAACCCGCGCCGCACGCCGTACACATGGATGAAGTGGGCCCACGGAAACCAGAACCTGCCCACTGCATGGTACTTCACGCTCTGCCGCCAGGTGAGCGAGGGGCGGTCTTTGTCTTGGGGACTTTCCCGCAGCGCGAGCAGCCGGCGGGCCTCCCAACTGGAATAATCGTTGTGCTTGGCAAGCCAGTGGGCATAGCCGCGGTCGTCCCGGTGGTCGAGCGGCGACCGGAGCACGCCGGTGGTGCCCGCGAGGATCGGGTGCTCGTGCACCTCCATGTCGAGGCTGCTCCACCGCGTGTCGTCGATCCGCTCATACTCGCCCGCCCCGACCCGGAAGATCGCCGGCTTGCGGTTGGCCTCGCCGTGGCGGAGCGGCCGGCCCAGGAACCAATTGGTGTAGGTGACCCAGAAGCCGGCGTGCGGGGTCGTGGGCAGCGTGCGGTCGAGTTCGTCGCAGAACGCGTCGGTCACCATCTCGTCGGCGTCGAGAAAGAAGACCCAGGGCGTGTGGAAGGCGTGATTCCTGAGCGTCCAGTTCCGCTTCTTGGGGAAGCTGCCGTTCCAATGGAACGCGATCGTCTCGGCGCCGTGCTCCCGCGCGATCTCGACGGTGCGATCCGTCGACCCGGAATCGACCACGACAACGTGGGCGAAGCGGGACAACCGCGCGAGGCACTCGGCGAGCATCCGCTCCTCGTTGCGGGTGGGCACGACGACGGTGACGGGAAGCGATCGGGTCATGAGCGTGACATGGGAGATGACGCGGCTGGGCTCACAGCGGCCGTACGACCCGGGCGGGATTGCCGGCCGCGATCATGCCGGCGGGGACGTCGCGGGTGACGACGCTGCCGGCACCGATGACGGCCCCACGGCCGATGGTGACGCCTTTCAGCACGATCGACCGCGCCCCGATGAACGCCCCCGCGCCGATGTGCACCGGCCGGTTGACCGTGCGTTCGGTGTGCTCGCGATCCTCGTAGGCGAGCGGGTGGAAATCGCTGTCGGCGATGATGCACCCCGACCCGATCATGACGTCGTCCTCGATGACGATCCTCTCGGCCGCCGCGACCGTGCTGCCGGAGATGCCGACGTTGCGGCCGATCTCGATCTTCGCCTCGTAGGTGACCGTCTGTAGCGTCACGGGCTGGAAGATGCCCACGGCGTTGTGCCGCCAGTCGCTGTTCGCGGAAAAGCCGCGGCCGATGCGGATCGAACCCCGGGTCCTCGTCTTTACCCGCGGAAGCCTGCGAAACCGCCAGGAGTGGTGCCACGGCAGGCCCCAGATCGCGCAGAACACGGCATCACGCGGCCAAGCGGCCGCGTAGGCCAGCGTGGCGACGGCCCGCTTCATCCGCGGCGACAGGAGCCGTTTCAGACGCCGCACGGCGATCGCCCCTCGCGCACGATGCCTCGTTCCGACCGCACGTCTTCGAGCAACGACAGGTAGCGATCGGCGACGGCGGCCAGCGAAAACTCGTCCCTGGCCCGCGCGAAGCCGGCGGCCGCCAGCCGCGACCGCAGGCCTTCGTCGTTCATGATCCGTTCCATGCCCTGGCACAAGGCTTCGGCGGAGGCCACGTCGACGAGCAGACCGGCCCGGCCCTCGTCGAGGATCCAGGGCACGGCGCCCGACCGGCTTCCCGCCACGACCGGCACCCGCTGCGACATCGCCTCGAGTATCGACGAGCCGAAGGATTCCTCGAGCGTCGGGTGCACGAACACGTCGGCCCGTTCGCGGATCTCGGCGAGCACCGCCGTATGGGGCAGGTGGCCGAGAAACTCGACGCCGGCCCCGATGTTTCGGGCGGCGGCCCAGCGGGCGGCCGGACCGTCGGGCTCGAAGCCGTGGCCCACGAGCCGAAGACGACAGTCGGGTTGGCTGCGCCCAAGCATGCCGAAGGCCTCGAGGAGCGTCCGCGGATTCTTGCGGGGATCCCAGCCGGCAACCGTGACGAACGTGAACGGCCCGGCTCGCGGCGGCCGCGTCTCTCCGGCGAAGACCTCGGGGCGGATGCCGTTGGGCACGACCGCGGGGTCGCTCTGCAGGCGGTAGACCGCGCGGAGTTCGTCGCGCATGTAGGGCGACACGGCGGTCAGCCGCGGAATCCGCGGGAGCAATCGCGCCGCGTACCACCGCTTGTAGAAGGTGTAGAGCCCCGGGGAATGGTCGGTGATCTGCCGCGGGGAATCCCGCGCCGTGACCAGGCAGGGCAGGCCCGTCTCGATGGCCGCGTGGGCGAATTCGTAGGTCCATTGCGCGTGCAGCACTTCGGGGCCGCGACGGGCGATCGCCTCCCGCATCAGCCGCCGTTCCCTCCGGAAGTCGTCGAGGCAGAAGAGGTAGCCGCGGCGGGTGGGCACGGCGTCGATCGACAGCCGGCCGTTCGACCAGGAGAACGGCCGGGCCAGGCGATGGACCGTCGTCACCACCGACACCTCGTGCCCCCGCCGCAGGTATTCCCGCACGAGGTAGGCGCCGAAGGCGTATTGGAACCCGACCGGCGCAGCGGCCGTGTCGACGCCCTCCGGCTCGAGGAGGTGGAGCGAGATCGGTCCGATGTAGGCGATTCTCATCGGGTCACCGTGGCTCCGCCTGCGTGCCGCGAAGCGACGCCCTTCGGCTCGCGGGTGCCGGCATCGAAGCTGATGAACCCCGGCGGCGGCTGCATTCCGCCGAGCAGCCACCGATAGGTTTCGAGCAGCGCCTTCGCCTCCCGCTCCCAGGTGAACTCGGCGTTGATCCAGGCCGCTCCCCGGCCGCCCATCGCGGCGAGCGTCTCCCGCGGCGTGGCGAGCGCCTCGCGCATCGCGGCCGTGACGGCCGACTGAGACGGATCGACCCACCAGCCGCACCGCCGCTCGACGATGCCGCGCCAGGGCGCGCCCGTGGTCGTGATCACCGGCAAGCGATGGGCCAGGGACTCACCGATCACAAGCCCGAAATTTTCGCTGATCGTGGGCAGGATGAAGAGGTCGCTTGCCAGATACATTCCTGTCTTCCGATCGCCGAGCAGGGTGCCGGTGATCGTGGTGCGGTCGAGCACGCCGCCGGCGCGGAGGATCGCCTGCACCTCCTGCACGTGCCCCCGTTCGTCGGGGCCGACGATCACGAGGTGCCAGTCGGGAAACTCCCGGGCACATTCGACCCACGCACGGGCGAGCGTCGTGACACCCTTGATCGGCTCGATGCGGGAGAGAAAGAGGAGAATGCGTCGGCCACGCGTCTCGGGATACTCGCGGCGGCACGCTTCCGCGAGCGCATCGGCCCGGCCGGCGTCGATGGGGGTGGGGGGCGTGATGCCGTTGGGGATCAGGGCGATCGGGCCGCGGTAGCCGAAGAGCCGGAAGGCTTCCGCCTCGTCGGCCGCGGTGGCGTGCAGGCAATCGGCCTGGTTCAGCATGGCCCGGTCGGCGAGCACCGCCGACGCCCGCTTCTTGAGGCGGCTCTTGCGGAGCCGCGCCGGCTGCAAGGATCCGTGGGGCGTGATCACGTAGGGCACGCCGGCCCGCCGGGCCGCGGCGGCCGCGGCCCAGTCAGGAAATTGCCAGATGCCGTGGATGTGCACGACGTCGTGTGCCGCGGCGAGCTGGGGCAACCGGGCCGCAAGCCCGCGGCTATACCAGACCGTGTGACGAAACGTGGGCTCGAACGCGTGCACGCGGACCCCCCGCTCGGCCGCCTCGGCGACCGAATCGGCCGCATCGCCGGCGAGCGTCGCCAGGGTCACCTGCGTGCCCGCGTCGGCCATCGCCATGCAGATCGCCGGAATCACCTCGGAGGGTCCCCCGGTGTGTTTCCAGAGCCCGGTGATGACGTGCAGCACTCTCATGGCACGGGATCGCGGACCGACGACCGCAGACCGCCCGTTCACGCGACGCTCGACCGGACGGCCGGAGATCGCAACGGCGGCACCAACGGTCGCCGTGCGAGGAAGGCTCCCGCCGCCTCGCGACCGCCATACAAGCCGAGTAGCCCCGCGGTCATGAGCAGGTGCTCCGACTCGCGATCGTTGAGCACATAGGGCAACGTCGCACCGCCGAGCAGGATGTTGCTCACCACCATCACCGCCAGGGGCGCGACGGCCAGCTCCGCACTGTTGCCCATCGCATTCCTCGCCACGAGGCACGCATGCACGAGCACCAGCAGCAGGATCGAACCGGCGACGGGCCCCAGGCGGAGGAGCGGATCGAGGATGATGTTGTGCGTACTGTATGGCCAGATCACGTCCTTGCCATGCGTGTGGATGATGTACTTCGGCGCCGGTGTGCCGCAGATGGTCGGGTCGTCGACGAGCTGACGGATGGCACCCCACCAGATCGGTCCACGGTCGGAGAACAGCTTGTAGTTGATGTAGTCGGAGGTCGTGGCGTTTTCTTTCGACACCGCGAGCAGATCGAGCGATGGGTCGTGCGAGAAAGCACCGTAAAGCATCAGGGCCGGACACGTGACGAAGAGCGAGAAGGCGAGCCACCAGGCGACAGCCCGCCGACTGGCCGGAGAGCGCAGCGGCCCGAGGCAGATCCCGGCTCCCATGCCCCAGAGCCACTGCAGCATGATCGTGAACGTGGCCTGCAGGCCGAAGATGCCGCCCACGACCGAATACGCGATGGCGGCCAGCGTTTTTCCCAAGGGAAATCCGCGAAACACGAGCATCGGCGCG